>JANPCR010000156.1:0-22647 GCA_031431035.1 Rhodoferax sp. | reverse complement strand
TGAGGTTCCCAAAGAAATTCGATACACGCACAAACCTGTGATGATGACTTATCGCATTGACGCGCTGGCGCAAAAGATTGAGACACCTGCTGGTGCCTTTGAAGGCTGCATCAAGGTCGTCGGTGAAGCCAAAATCAAGCTGTATGTTGATGCTCTGTTTTCATGGCGCGACATGCCGCTGTTCAGCACCGAATGGTATTGCCCCGGTGTTGGTTTGGTTCGGGTTGAGCGGGTCGAAAAATCGCCTTCCCGGACACTGCGGGGCGGCACCCTGGTGTTGGAGCTGGCGCAGTGGCGCTGACCGCAACTGTGCCCATTGAAGTGTCGCAATATGCGATTAGTTACCAGACCCTAGGGCTTACCCGTAGATAGGCAAGGGGCATCAGTTTTATGCTGACAGCACCGCAAGTGACATGACGCATTTTCGGCATCCACGCGATTCGTTCAATCAACGCACGAGACAGGAGACATAAACATGAGAAACTTTTTAACGCCGGTGGTATTGGGCTTGACGCTTGGCATAGCAGCCAGCGCCAACGCTCAAGACTGGTCGGTTTATGGTGGCGACGCCGGCAACACCCGGTACAGCAAATCCACCCAGATCAATGCGGGCAATGTCAGCAAGCTCAAAGTCCAATGGGCGCTGCAGTTGGGCACCAATCGGTCGCAAGAGTCAACTCCAATTTTGGTGGGCGACACGCTCTTTGTCACGTCCTCGTTCGGGCCCAAAAATACGTTCGCGGTTGACGCCAAAACCGGTCAGGTCAAGTGGACTTACCAGCCTGACATTCCAAAAGGCATCGAGCAGTATGCTTGCTGCGACGTGAACAACCGTGGTGTTGCGCATGCGAATGGCAAGATTTTTGTCGGTCGGCTGGACGCTCATGTGGTGGCGCTAGATGCCAAATCAGGCAAAGAATTGTGGAAAACACAAATCGTTGACTACACCCAGGGTTCAGTTATCACATCACCACCTACGCTGGTCAAAAACCTTGTGATCACAGGCTTTGGTGGCGGCGAATATGGTGCGCGCGGTTCCATTGTGGCGCTTGACCAAACCACGGGCAAAGAAGTTTGGCGCACGCAAACCATTCCGCAAGCGGGCGAGCCCAATGGCGACACCTGGAAGGGTGATTCTGGCAAGCTCGGCGGCGCGGTGGCTTGGCACATTGGCTCTTATGACGCCAAGTTGAACCTGGTTTACTACGGCACCAGCAATCCGTCCCCTTGGTCAGCGGCAGTGCGCGGCAATGACAGTTCAGACATTGGCAAGTTCAGTAATTTGTACTCTGCTTCCGTGCTGGCCTTGAACGCTGACACTGGAAAAATCACTTGGCACTACCAGTTCACCCCGCACGATGCATGGGACTATGACGGCGTCAATGAATTGGTGTTTGCTGACTTGCCAGTGGAAGGCAAAAAAGTACCCGTCATCATGCAAGCCAATCGCAACGGCTTCTTCTATGTCATTGACCGTGCTAATGGCAAGTTGATTTCAGCCAAGCAGTACATCGAAGGTGTCAACTGGGCTACGGGCATTGACATGAAAACCGGCACTCCGATTGAAGCCGCAGGCAATGCAAAGCGCCCCGGCATGAAACGCAAAGCCAGCGACATTTGCCCGAACCTGATCGGTGGCAAAAACTGGATGCCCATGAGCTACAGCGCGCAAACTGGCTTGGTCTACATCCCGACCATGAACCTGTGCATGGACCTGGAAGGAATTCAGGCCGACTACAAGCGCGGCGCTTTCTACTTGGGTGTCAACTTTGATTTAGGCAAGATTGGCCCTGGGGGTCACATGGGTGGTGTCAAAGCTTGGGATCCTGTGAAACAACAGCAAGTTTGGTTCAATAAGCAGGATCTGCCCTTCAATGGCGGCATGATGACCACGGCGGGTGGGCTGCTTTTCCACGGCGACATCAAAGGTATGTTCTACGCGACAGATGCAAAAACCGGCAAAGAGCTGTGGAAATTCAACACGGGTTCAGGCGTTTCGGCCGCTCCCATGACTTACACGCTGGACGGCAAGCAGTACGTTGCTGTGGTGTCTGGCCGTACCCAGTCTATCCCTGCGTTCTTCGGAGCATTGGGCGAGAAAATGGTGGCAGCCAGCCCTGAAGGCGGTACCTTGTACGTCTTTGCCTTGAACTGATTGGTTATTTTGGAACGCTTGTGTGCTGTGGCACACAAGCCCATTCAAACGCTACAGACCCGTGGGACGTAACCACGGGTTTTTAGTTTGTAATTTAGAAATTTGCAATCGAGAAATTTGAAATGACTACACGCAGGTATTTCGTTAGGCTTGGCTTGACATCCGGTTGGATTGCAGGGGTGTTCGCTTCGACGCTATTGGCTTTGGCCTCAACGTCTGTGGCGGCTGCCCCTTTGCGGGTGTGCGCAGACCCGGACAACCTGCCATTCAGCAAATCTGAAGGGCCCGAGCGCGGCCTTTATGTTGACCTGGCGGAGCTGGTAGCCAAACGCCTTGATGCACAGCCCGTTCAATACACTTGGTGGCTAACCTTCTACCAGCGGCGGGCACTGCGCAACACGGCCGGCGAATGCGATGCAGTCTTTGCATTGCCAACCGATGCAGATTACAAGGCGCGTGGCTTGCAAAAAACTGCCGCCTTTTTGGATTTGGGTTATGCATTGGTCAGCGCGCCAGGGTTTCAGTTCTCCAGCCTTGACGACCTCAAAGGCAAGCGGCTCGCGGTGCAATTTCAAACCAACCCGCATATTTTGCTGTCGCAGCGCAATGACATGCCCTTTGTCACCTTCAAAACGTCCGATGAGATATTTGCGGCACTGGCCAAAGGCGACATCGACGCTGGCTTCATGTGGGGCCCAGTGGCTGGCTTTGACAACCAGCGTCAACATGGTGGGCGCTGGAAGGTGACGCCGCTTGCCGGGCCAGATCTGACGGGCCAAGTGTCCGTCGCGGTGCAACGTGACAAGCCCGAGTTGGTCAAAAACATTGACGCAGCCTTGATCGCACTCAAGCCTGAAATTGCCGCCTTGTCTGCAAAATATGGGTTCCCGCAAACGCCACCAGTCAAGTTAACTTTGGTGTCCAAGGCCGACACGCTTGCCACCCCACCTGCACTGGCAAACCGAACTGACAAAGTGACGGTGCCCAGCCAATGGATCGTTCAGGCTCAAGCCAAACCTGAAGACACTGCCGCGCCTAAAACAGGCGCGAAGCCCAGTGCCACCCCTAAAACCACGGCTCCTTCTACCTCTGCCAATGCGACCAAAGCAGCTAAGGCCGGTGTGAATGCCCAGGGTGCCGCCAAAGCCACGGCGGCAGGTGCAGGCATGCAGGCGGCGGTTGAGCAAGCGCCTGCACTTAGCCCAGCCGCGCAACTGGGTCGCGTGCGCTTCAACGACCAATGTTCCCATTGCCATGGCGCCGACGGTGCCAGCCCGATCCGTGAACGCGACATTCGCCGCCTGAAAATGCGTTACGACGCCAAGTGGCGTGACACCGCCCTGACCACCATTAAAAATGGGCGCAATGACTTGGGCATGCCACCTTGGAAAGAGATTTTGAAAGAGCCCGATATTGAGCAGTTGCTTAGCTTTATCGAAACTTTGCAAAAATAGTTGCTTCGCCGATTCGGTTTGAGGTTCTTTAGCGCTATAAATTGACCATGCTCAGCGTCAAAAACATCAGTAAAAAATATGGTGAACGCTACGCATTGCGCGATGTCAGCCTGAATTTGGCATCTGGGCAATTTTGTGCCTTGCTCGGGCCCAATGGCGCAGGCAAGTCAACGCTGTTTCAGTTGCTGACAGGGCTTTTTGTACCAGACCAGGGCAGCATCACGGTTGATGGAATTTTGCTTCAGGAAGCGCCAGCGAAGGCATTGGCCCGCATCGGGGTGGTTTTTCAGCAGCAAGCCCTGGATTTGGACCTCTCGGTTCGACGCAATCTGCAATTTCATGCTGACCTGCACGGTTTGGCGCGCGCTACCAGTCGGTTGCGCATTGACTCTGACTGCTCAGCCTTAGGTTTGTCTGGCGATTTGGATCGGCCTTGCCGAGAGCTGTCAGGGGGCACCAAACGCAAGGTCGAGCTGGTGCGCGCCTTGCTGCATCGCCCCGGGTTGATTTTGATGGACGAGGCCACGGTCGGTTTAGACCCCAAGTCACGCCAGGACATTTTGGCAACGGTGTTTGCCGATGTGAAGGCGCGGGGCAGCTCGGTGCTGTGGGCCACGCACTGGGTTGAAGAAGCGGCCAACGCTGACAAACTGCTTTTGTTGCACCAAGGCCAATTGGTTGCCGAAGGCAGTCCGGCTGAGGTCACTTTGGCCTTGGGTCAACCCAGTTTAGAGGCGGGGTTTATTGCCCGCACCTCGGCAGTGCATGTTCGGGGCGACGGCCATTCCACTGCAAAGAAAGATTCTCAATGAAGCACACTCCAACCACTGGCCACTTCACCGGTCTCGCAAGCCTTGCGCTCTTTTGTGCTTTGGGCACGCCTGCAAATGCTGTCGCAGAATCTGTGGCCCTGATTTCCAGTGAGAAGGACAATACTATCACGGTCGTCAGCTTGAAGGATCAAAAAGTGGAGGGCACCATTGCCACCTGCAAACGACCCAGGCACATGCAAATCACGCCCGACCGCAAGCAGTTGATGGTGGCCTGCAGCGGGGACAATGCGGCCGACGTGATTGACCTGGCCACTCGAAAATCGGTGGGCCGCGTGCCCCTGGGTGAATCTCCCGAAATGTTTGACCTGGCGCCTGACGGTAAAACTCTGTATGTGTCCAATGAAGACGACGCTGAATTGAGTTTTGTTGATTTGGCCACCAAAAAAATTGCGAAAGAAGTCAAGGTTGGCAAGGAGCCCGAAGGGGTGAAGGTCTCGCCTGACGGAAAAACGGTTTATGTCACGTCCGAGGTCGCCAGCATGGTGCACGTGATAGACGTTGCCACGGCCAAAATCGTCAAGAATATTCCGGTTGGCAAGCGCCCGCGCCGTTTTGCGCTCACTCCAGACGGAAGCGAGCTTTGGGTGACCAATGAACTGGGGGCCAGCGTCAGCATCATTTCGACCAAAGACATGAAGGTGGTGGCCACTGTGAAATTTGCCGTGAAGGGCGCTCGCGCAGCAGACATCACGCCAGTGGGCATTGTCTTGAGCAAGGACGGCAAGCGTGCGTTTGTGGGCATGGGCAAAGTCAACCATGTGGCCTTCATTGACGTGGCCAAACGCGAGGTCACGCAGCAGGTGCTTGCGGGCAAGCGAGCTTGGGGCGTGGCCCTGAACCGCGATGAATCCCAATTGTTGGTGGTCAATGGCCTGTCGGACGACTTGACTGTGGTGGACGTGGCCAGTGCCAAGGCGATCAAGACGATTGCGGTCGGCCGTGTTCCACACACCGTGGTAGTGACTGACTAGAGCGCTAGGGTGTGATCAGTTGAAAAGTCGCATTCGAAGTTTCTTCTCCTTGGGGGCCGTCTGGGCGCTGGGCTTTGGCATGGCAGTGGCCGCGGCACCCAGCTTGGCAGCCGATTGGCAAGTCACCTTGATTGAGCAAGCCGACAACCCCAAGCTGGATCGCACGCGGCTTGAACGCGCCTACCTGGGCCACCCTGGCGGGTCCGCGTCTGATGCGGTGGCTGTGGCTCTGGACGAAGCTCAGTTTGAATTGGCGCAAGACAAGCTTGCCATCAAGTTCAAAATCGTGAGCGTCGCAAGTGCTGAAGCCGCCCGCGCGGCGGCCCAGCAAGCTGAAAAATCGGGCGCTGCGTTGGTGGTGGTGAACTTGCCAGCCGCATGGCTGGGGCCGTTGGCGACGGCGGTCAAACTGCCTGTTTTGAATGTCGGAACCAGTGACGACGCTTTGCGTGAACGCGACTGCGCAGCCAATTTGTTTCATTTGCTCCCAAGCGAACGCATGCGGGCAGATGCCCTGGCGCAAGCGCTGATGGCCCGCAGGTGGACGCAAGTTTTGCTGCTTGCCGGGCCAAGCCCCCAAGACGCCGCAAGGTCTGTTGTCGCGCAGGCCGCTCTGAAACGTTATGGCCTTAAACAGGTTGCCGTCAAACCCTTCAAGCTGTCCACCGACCCACGCGAACGGGCTTTGGCCAATGTGACCTTGCTTACCGTCAACCTGACCTACGACGCGGTTTGGGTGGTGGATAGCGATGGAGAATTTGCCCGGGGGCTGCCTTACAACACCGCGCTGGCCAGGCCTGTGCTGGGCGATGCAGGGCTGGTTGCCGTTGCCTGGGCGAGCCAGTTTGAGCGCTATGGCGCCCCCCAGGTGTCGCGCAGGTTTGCCAAGGCTGCCAAACGCCCCATGACCGACCACGACTGGGCGGCTTGGATGGCGGGCAAAGCCATTGTGGCTGCAGCAGTTGCAGCCCCAAAAGGTGACACGCCTGCGGTGAGCAAGGCTTTGCTTGCGGCCAGTTTGGACGGCTCCAAGGGCGTCACTTTGCAGTTCAGACCGTGGGATCGCCAATTGCGCCAGCCGGTGCTGCTGTCAGACGGCCAAGGTGTGGTGGCCGCCATGCCGCTGGAAGGCGTGTTGCACCCGCGCAATGTGTTGGACACTCTGGGTGCCGATGAGCCCGAAAAACTTTGTAAATTCAATTCATGAGGCGAGTTGTGACTCAAAACCAACTATTGACGGATGACGCCACCAGGATTCCACTTTGACTGAGCCTGCCCGCGTGCCCCACTTGATGCAGGCGCTCAAAGCCATTGTCACACGCGAACTGTTCAAGTTCTCGCGCCAATACGGGCGACTGGCCTCGGCCTTGGTGCGGCCTTTGCTGTGGCTGGCCGTGTTTGCCGCAGGGTTCAAAAGCGTGTTTGGCGTGGCCATCATTGAGCCCTACGACACCTACATTTCTTACGATGTCTACATCGTGCCAGGGTTGATGGGCATGGTGCTGCTCTTCAATGGCATGCAATCGTCACTGGCGATGGTGTATGACCGCGAGATGGGCCTGATGCGCCTTCTGCTCACAGCTCCTTTGCCACGCTGGTGGGTGCTGGCTTGCAAGCTGTTGGCCACAGCCGTGCTGTCACTTTTGCAGGCCTTGTCGTTTGTCATTGTGGCCGCGCTTTTGGGCACCAGTTTGCCGTGGTTTGGTGCCCATACCTTTCATATTGTGTTGGCCAGTGTTGCCGCAGCGCTGATGCTGGGGGCCTTGGGTTTATTGATGAGCGTTCACATCAAGCAGCTCGAAAATTTTGCAGGCACCATGAATTTCGTCATCTTCCCCATGTACTTCATGTCCACCGCGCTGTATCCCTTGTGGAAGCTGGAAGAATCGGGTGCCAATTGGGTGTACCAAATTGCGCGTTTCAACCCCTTCACCCACGCGGTGGAATGGATGCGTTTTGCCATATATGACAAAGACCCCGGCATCTCGCCTTGGGTGGTGCTGTCAACGTTTGTCGTCTGTTTTGGGCTGGCCTGTTGGGGCTACGACCCACAGCGTGGTTTTGGGCAATTGGCCAAGCGCGGAGGGCCCCCATGAGTTCATCGCGAATGAATCCTCTGGCGAATCGGTTGCCCCAGTTGAGCCCGCAGCCTTGGCAGCGGCGCCAGGTGTTGGCAGCACTGGCTAGCGCCTGCCTGCCCGTAGCTGCGCGGGCGCAAGCGAATTTTCCGATGCGGCCCATCACGTTGATGGTTCCCTGGCCTGCGGGTGGCGCGACCGACGTCACGCTGCGCCTGCTGTCCGAACTGGCGAGTAAAACATTGGGCCAGCGCATTGCCATTGAAAATCGCCCGGGCGCGGGGGGCACTTTGGCCATGGCGGCGCTGCAACAGGCCACGCCCGACGGCTACACCTTGGCGCAACTGCCTCAGCCTGCGCTGCGTGCGCCGCACGTGCAAAAAGTCAGTTGGGATCCGATTCGCGACACCACGCCCATCATTCAAATCAGTGGCGTCACCTTTGGCGTGGTGGTGCCTGCGGCCAGCCCGTTCAAGTCGTTTGACGATTTGCTGAAGTTTGCTGCTGCCAAACCGGGCGAGCTGACCATCTCAACCAACGGCTTGGGCACCACGCCCCATTTGGTGATGGACGAGCTGTTTGGGCAACGCAAGCTCAGCTACATTCACGTTCCCTACAAAGGCACAGCTGAGCAGATGCTGGCGGTGGCGTCAGGGCAATTGATGGCTGGCGTCAACTCCAACGGTTTTGTGCCGTATGTTGAATCTGGCAAGCTGCGCCTGCTGGTGACTTTCAGCGACCGCCGCTCGAACCGTTGGGCCAATGTGCCAACGCTCAAAGAATTGGGTTACGGCATCACCGCCATGTCGCCCTATGGCTTGGTGGGGCCGCGCGGCATCGACGCGGCGGTGGTTCAAACTCTGCATGACGCCTTCAAAACCGCGCTGTTTGACCCTCAGCATGTGGCCGAATTGGGCAAATACGAGCAAGAACCGATTTACCTGGATTCCAAAGACTACGGTGCGGCCCTGCGCGAGGCCTATGCCGCCGAACGGCGCAACGCAGAGCGGCTGGGGCAGTTGAAAGCGCCTTGATGGCGGGCGGCGGCACCTGATATGCCCCAGGCGTTATGCCCAGAGCCCGGGCGGCTATCATCAAAAGTTCTTGTCACCGCCTACCTATTTCACGCCCCATGTTCACCGACTTGCCCGCATTTTTACTCCACTGGGTTATCACTGCCGCATCGCTTTGGGTGGCCAGTCGCTTGTTTCAGGGGCTTAAATTCGCCGATACCGGGTCGCTGGTGATGGCGGCGCTGCTGTTGGGTTTTGCCAATGCCATCGTCAAACCTCTTTTGATTGTGTTGACGCTGCCACTCACGTTTTTGACGCTCGGCCTGTTTTTGCTGGTCATCAACGCGCTGATGATTCTGCTGGTGGCGCGGCTGGTCAAAGGCTTCAAGGTGTCAGGTTTTTGGACGGCGTTTTTTGCCAGCATCCTGGTGTCAGTTCTCAGTTTTGCGATTGGCGCGTTTCTGCCAAGTGATGATCCGGAGCAAAATATTCAGATGCCCAGCAGCGGCGTTTGGCTTTGATTTCATGTCTCCTTCCGAATGAGCCGCCTGAGCCACACCCGCGACAAAATCTACAAAACCGTCGCGCGGCAATTGCATGGCTCGGTGCCCTGCTGGGTTTGCGGCCTGCCCGTGCTGCCGGCTGACGCCACACTGGAGCACATCACGCCGCTTAGCCAAGGTGGCAGCAGTCATTTGGAGAATTTGGCGATCAGTCATGGGGTGTGCAACAACCAGCGGCACACCAAGCAGGCTGAGCCTTAGTGCTGAGGTGGCAACACCGAATTGCTGTGGCGCAGGCCAATACCGTGAACGGCGATATGCTATAAATTATATAGCAAACTATTTATATAATTCGAGAGCTAGAGCCTTATTTTGTTAATATTTTGCAAATTTCGACGCTGCGCAACCAAAGTCATATCACCGGTGATATGACTTTTTTCCTCAGGCCCCCAGAGCCATCAACCCTGCACTGGCCCGCCAGCGCCCGGTTTTCTCCACCACCAGCACGTCCACCTGCCATTGCTTTGCGAGCTGCAAGGCCTGCGCCGCATCGGTCATGAACATGACTTTGGTCAGCGCATCAGCCAAAGCGCAAGTGGGGGCCAGCACTGTCACAGAAGCCAGCGCTCGGGGCGAATACCCAGTTTTAGGGTTGAAAATATGGTGGTGCAGGTCGTCACTGCCAAAGCGGTAATGCGCATCGCTTGACGTGGCCACAGCACGCCCATCAGTGGTCAACCGGGCGATCAACGCATCGGTATGGCGCGGGTCGGCCACCCCCAAGGCCCAGGGTGTGGATTGCGGGCTTTGGCCCCACACCGACCATTCCCCCGTGTCAATCAGCGCATGCGCCACACCGTGGGATTGCAACGCGGATTTGGCCAAATCGCCCGCAAAGCCCTGCGCAATGCCATTCAAGGTGATTGCCATGTGGGGCTGCGTGAAGCGAATGCACTGGCGAGACACCTCGACCTGCTGCCAGCCCACCAGGGACTGTGCGCTTTTGACTTCAGCCGCGCTGGGCAACCGGCCCTGAGCTTGCGCCCTTTGCCATGCCAGCCACAGGGGTTGCACGGTGATGTCGAACGCCCCTTGGCTGTGTTGAGAGACCCGCTGCGCCAGCAGCAAAATTTTCACCAAATCGGAGTGTGGGTTATGCAAAACACCGTCGCGGTTGAGCTGGCTGATGGCGCTTTGCGGGTCGAACAGGCTCATCTGCCGCTCAACATGCCGAATCGCGTTGACAGCGGCGTCCAGCCCCGCCTCGGCTAGGGTAGCCTCGGCATGGCCAGCCCGCAAGGACAGCGTGGTGCCCAAGCCGACCATGGCCCGGTCACGCCATTGCAGCTTGAGCGGGGTGTTGATTTCCGCCACCTTGGCTCCCGCCGCGCTGCCCTGAAACCCCGCCAGCGCCGCACCCGAACCCAAAGACAGCCTGAGCCATTGGCGCCGGGTGGCGGCACCTTGCACGAAATGTTGACCAGATTGAGGATCAGTCATGCGCTTAAACGGGTTGGTTGACGGGTTGGTTGACGGGTTGAATCGGAATGACCCTGGGCGGCAGCTTGTCCGCTGCGGCACCCGCGACGGCAGCCCCCGCCTTTCGCTCGCGAATCAGCGGCAGGCAGCGCTGGTCATCCTGGTAGTCGGTCACGCAGTCCAGGCACTGAAAACACTCGTCGTAATCAATTTTGCCCACGGGCGTGATGGCTTGGTAGCCACAGCCGTGACGACAGGTTTGGCAGGGCGTGCCGCATTCGGCGCGGCGCGGCACCCAGTTCCAAAACCGCAGTTTGCCCATGATGGCCAGCGCCGCACCCAGCGGGCAGATATAGCGGCAGTAGCCCCTGAACACCAGCACGCTCAGCGCCAAACACGCTACCGCCCAAGCCACATAAGGCCAGTCACGCTGAAAACCCATGCTGATCGAGGTCTTGAAGGGCTCAATTTCCACCATCTTGTCCGCCCACGGGCCGCCCACCACCACGGCAATGGCAATAGCGGCCAACACCCCGTACTTGAAATTTTTAAGCACCGCGTCGACCTTGCGATGAAATTGCTGCGGCTTGATACGCAGCGTTTTGGCGGCAAAACTCAGCAGCTCTTGCAACGCTCCAAAGGGGCACAGCCAGCCGCAAAACGTGCCTCGCCCCCACACCAGCAGCGTGACGCCCACAAACGCCCACAGCACAATGGCCATGGGGTCTGACAGCAAAAATTCGGCACTGCGGCCCTCCATCAATGCGCTGGCCAGCGAGGTGATGTTGACGATTGTCAGTTGCCCCTGCGCCCACCAGCCGATGAACACCAGGGTGAAGGCCAGGTAAATCAAGCGGTAGGTCGTTAACCGTTTTTGGCTGGCCGACAGCCATTTTTGGTAGGCCAGGGCCACGGCCAAAAGCCCCAGGCCAATCACCAAAATCACCAAATCAGCCTGGCGCTGCTCCCACACGCGCCACCAGCCTGGGGTCTCCTTCACGGGCTGCCATTTGGCGATATCCGGAATATTGACCGCGTGCGTCCACGGCAGCTCAAACCGCTGCTGACCGGGGACTGCACTCGTACGAGACAGGTTGAACTCCAGCGTCATGGGCCGGGCCAAGTTCAGCCCCGTGCCGCCCGGCGCTGGTGCGTCTGTGGCAAACAGGCGCATGACGGCGTTCGTTCCCACGCCCGAGCGCTGCCCACTCACGCGCAGGCCATGCGTGTAGGGCAGGGCCTGCACGTCGAAGCGTTTGCCGTCTTGCAGCACCACCAGCCGCGCCAGGCGGCCGGTTTGGCCCAATGCCGCGTCGGCACTGCCCACCACCGGATAGCGGCTGCCATCCAGCAGCGCAATCAGCCCGCGGCCAGATTCCCGCAGGGCGCGAATTTCACGCCAGCCCGCGGCGTCCAGCACATTGCGCCCGACGTGCGGCAGGCCGGGCAGCATGACCATCATGTCCAAGGCCTGGCTGTTGGGCTGCAGGCGGGCCTCGGCGTCTTGGCCTTCAGCGGGCGTGCCGTTGAACTTGGCCTGCACTTCGCGGTTGCTGCGCCCCATGGGCTGCACCAGTTTGGCGCCCACCAGTTCGTTGAAGCCCAAGCGGTCAAATTTGTCATCTGGCCCGCGGCTTGCGGGCGCTTTGGCCTTTCCTTCGCCCTTGCCATTCGCCCCCGCGTTGGCCGGGTTCACCGCCACCTCGCCCAAGCGCGCGTAGGCCACTTGCGCGGCGGCCTCCATCACCGTGCGATCCATCGCCATGGCTGACACGGTGCCCGCAGACACCCCGTGCAGCGTCGCCTTTTGGTCGTCAAACTCGCGTTTGGCTTTGGGCGTGAGCACCTGAATTTGGTGCGCCACGGTCAAGTCTTTGTACTGCGCGGCAAAGTCAGCCAACAGTTTGTTGCGCGATGGTTCCTGAAAAATCGGCTCGTTGTGGCTGAGCAGTTCCACATCCAGGTACTTGCCCGCCGAGTTCATCACCACCAAAATATTGATGGGTTTGCCACCGTAGCCCGCCACGGGCTCAATGTCGATGGTTTCAAAAACGTAGGCGTACAGCGCGTTTTTGCCTTCTGCCGTCTGGTTGCGATGAAAAACTGGCCACACCGGCAGGGCCGTCAATTGCGCGCCCACTTGCACCGAATCGCCAAGGCGTTGCTGCAACTGCACACGGGTCAGTGTGCCCGCCTGCGCAGGCAGCAACAGTTCCGTCAACAGACAGAACGCAACAAGCCACAGCCGCAGGATCAGCCTGAAAACGGGGAACAAATGCATGGTTCAAATGATTCTTGCACAGGGGGCAGGCGGTCATTTGGGCCAATGTGTTTCGTCTTGAGAATATCGGCGGACAGAGTTGTGCGGGTTTTTACTAGGACCTACCAGGCCCTGCTCGGCCCTGCTAGGCCCGCGTCCCAAAAATAGCCGTGCCCACGCGCACCAACGTGCTGCCAGAGGCAATTGCGGCTTCCAAATCAGCCGTCATGCCCATGGACATGGTATTGAGCGAAAAAAGAACCTGGGAGTTATTTTTTTCGTATCTTGCTGTCAAAACCTCATTTATTTGTTCAAATATGCCTCTAGCTCTCGTAAATAGGTCACTTTGTGCTATTAAATTAGGAGTAAATTCCGGAATGCACATGATGCCGCGCAGTTGCAGCCGGGGCAGTTCCACCACTGCCTGCGCCAGCGCCAGCGCTTCAGTCGCGTCCACCCCGGACTTGTTGGCCCCTGCGTCCACATTCACCTGAATGCAAATTTGCAAGGGCGGCAAATGCAATGGGCGCTGCTCGCTCAAGCGCTCTGCTATTTTGAGCCGATCCACGCTGTGAACCCAGTCAAAATGCGCGGCCACCACCCGGGTTTTGTTGCTTTGCACGGGGCCAATGCAATGCCATTCAATCGGCAAATGGCGCAAGGCGGTGATTTTCTCAACCGCCTCCTGAATGTAGTTCTCGCCAAACACCCTTTGCCCCGCGCCAAAAGCCTGTTGCACGGCATCCGCGCCAAAGGTCTTGGACACCGCCAAAAGCGTGACTTCTTCCTCAGGCCGCCCCGCTTGGTGGCAGGCGGCCCGGATGCGGTCGTGAACCTGCTGGAGATTGTCGGAAATCATGGTCATAATGCCGCAAAGAATATCAAACCCTAGAGGACTTCTGTGGACATCACCCAATTACTCGCGTTCAGCGTCAAAAACAAAGCCTCTGACTTGCATTTGTCGGCTGGTTTGCCCCCCATGATTCGCGTGCATGGCGACGTGCGGCGCATCAACGTTGAAGCGCTGGACCACAAAGCCGTTCACGCCATGGTGTACGACATCATGAACGACACGCAGCGCAAAAATTACGAAGAGTTTTTAGAGATCGACTTTTCATTCGAAATTGAAGGTCTGGCGCGGTTTCGGGTCAACGCCTTCAACCAGGAACGCGGCGCGGGCGCGGTGTTTCGAACCATTCCCAGCAAAATTTTGTCACTTGAGCAGCTCAACGCGCCCAAAATTTTTGCCGATTTGGCGCTGAAGCCGCGCGGCATGGTGCTGGTGACCGGCCCCACGGGTTCGGGCAAGTCAACCACCCTGGCGGCCATGGTCAACTACTTGAATGAAACCGAATTCGGCCACATTCTGACAGTGGAGGACCCGATTGAATTCGTTCACGAATCTAAAAAGTGCCTGGTCAACCAGCGCGAAGTGGGGCCCCACACCTTGAGCTTTTCAGCCGCTTTGCGCTCTGCCCTGCGCGAAGACCCGGACTGTATTTTGGTTGGCGAAATGCGCGACCTGGAAACCATTCGCCTGGCCATGACAGCGGCTGAAACCGGCCATTTGGTGTTTGGCACGCTGCACACCTCCAGTGCCGCCAAAACCATCGACCGCATCATTGACGTATTTCCGGCGGACGAAAAAGAAATGGTTCGCGCCATGCTGTCCGAGTCGCTGCAGGCGGTGATCTCGCAAACCCTTTGCAAAACCAAAGACGGCCAGGGCCGCGTGGCTGCGCACGAAATCATGCTGGGCACCAGTGCCATTCGCAATTTGATCCGCGAAGCCAAAGTGGCGCAAATGTACTCAAGCATTCAAACTGGCAACAGCGTGGGCATGCAAACGCTAGACCAAAACCTGACCGATTTGGTGAAGCGCAATGTCATCAGCCCGGCCGAGGCGCGGTCTAAAGCGAAAATTCCAGAAAACTTCCCAGGATGATGAGCACTTTGATTCGACCCAACTTGGAGACTTTGAAATGACTGGCATATTTGGCAGCCGAGGCGCGTCAGAGCCACAGGACCCCAGTGACGGCGACGGTGGCGGCGATGGCGTCTCGGAATCGGTGCTGTTCAGCACGGCGTTTGCAGGCTTTGGCGTGGACCCGACCTTGCTGGTGCCATGGGAGGCTCGCGCGGTCGAGGTGGACGCGAGGCGTTTGACGTCAGATCGGGGCATCTCCCTGTTGCAAAAGGTCTGGAGCTCAGACAAGTTCATGAGCCACCTGGACGCTGCCGCCATCAGCGGATTGAAGCAATTTTTTGACTTTGCCGTGATTCAACCCAACCGTGACGTCATTCGCCAAGACGAGTACGGCAACTTCATGGTGGTGCTGTTGTCGGGCACCATCGCCGTGGATCGGGTGCAACCCTGGGGCGAGCGACTGCGCTTGGCAGAAACCCATCCGGGCGAAATTTTGGGCGAAATGTCGCTGTTGGACAGTGGCATCCGGTTTTCAACCTGCACCAGTTTGACCGAATGTGAGGTTGCTGTGTTGGGCGCCGAGGGCATGGACGAAATGATGACGGCCAACCCCCCCTTGGCAGCCAATTTGATTGCGCTGTTGGCCCGCAAACTGTCATTACGCCTGCGCGTGGTCAGCGCCCGCTTGAGCGACACCAGCGCCAAGGCGGCCCCCGCACAGCCCGTGGCCGACCTGAAGCCTGATTCCCCCAAGCCCGCGGCCCCTTGACGCCCCGTGCAAGCGCCACCCTAACCTGAATTGACGGAGTACAACTTCTCATGGAACGCGACCAGGCCACTAAATTCATCAACGATCTGCTCAAGCTGATGGTCAGCCGCACGGGCAGCGACTTGTTCATCACCAGCGACTTTCCGCCCGCCATCAAGGTGGACGGCAAGGTGACCAAAGTGTCGCCCCAGCCGCTCAATTCAGCGCACACACTGGCGCTTGCGCGTTCGGTTATGAACGACAAGCAGGTGGCTGAATTTGAGCGCACCAAAGAATGCAATTTCGCTATTTCACCGCCCGGCGTGGGGCGTTTTCGCGTCAACGCGTTTGTGCAGCAAGGCAAGGTCGGCATGGTGATGCGGGTGATTCCGGCAATTTTGCCCACGATTGACGGACTTGGCGTGCCCCAGGTGCTCAAAGAAGTGGTGATGTCCAAACGCGGGCTTTGCATCATGGTGGGGGCCACGGGTTCGGGCAAATCGACCACCTTGGCGGCCATGGTGGACTGGCGCAACGACCAGTCTTTTGGCCACATCATCACCATTGAAGATCCGGTTGAATTTGTGCACGCCCACAAAAACTGTGTCGTGACGCAGCGCGAAGTGGGCCTGGACACCGACAGTTGGGAAATCGCCCTGAAAAACACGCTGCGCCAAGCACCCGACGTGATTTTGATGGGCGAAATCCGCGACCGCGAAACCATGGAACACGCCGTGGCATTTGCCGAAACCGGCCACCTGTGTCTGGCCACCCTGCATGCCAATAGCGCCAACCAGGCGCTGGATCGCATCATCAACTTCTTTCCGGAAGAACGCCGCTCGCAGCTGCTGATGGACTTGTCGCTGAACCTCAAAGCCTTGGTGTCGCAGCGCCTCATCCCTAAACAAGACGGCAAAGGCCGTGCGGCTGCTGTTGAAATATTGCTCAACACCCCGCTCATTTCTGATTTGATTTTTAAGGGCGAAGTCTCTGAAATCAAAGAAATCATGAAGAAAAGCCGCAACCTGGGCATGCAAACCTTTGACCAGGCGCTGTTTGACGCCTATGAAAACAACGTCATCAGCTATGAAGACGCCTTGCGCAATGCCGATTCATTGAACGACCTGCGCTTGCAAATCAAACTCAACAGCCACCGGGGCAAGTCGCAGGATTTGAGTGCGGGCACCGAGAACTTTGCCATCGTGTAGTGAACGATCATTAATTTGATTTGCAGGGCGAATTGCGGCACCGAGCGTGAGCGAACGTCAACATTCGGCGGTGCTCGCAATCCTCATGCACCCGAAGTGCATTCCGGTTGCTGCGCTCCGGGCGCCTTGCACTTCATCCCTGAAAATCAAATTTCTGATCATTCACCAGTCAGTCCTTACAACCCCCCCAAATTTCAAAATGCCCAACATCAATCCTAAAACTTACGAATCCACACCCTCCCGCAAAGTCGCCTTTTTAGGTTTGGGCGTGATGGGCTATCCCATGGCGGGCCACCTCGCGCTGGCGGGTCATGAGGTCACTGTTTACAACCGCACCGCGGCCAAATCTGCCGCCTGGTGCCACGAGTTCGCCCAAACCCCAGTCCCCAGAAGTGCCGCCACGCCGCGCGAAGCGGCCGCCGGGGCCGACATCGTTTTTTGTTGCGTGGGCAACGACGACGACCTGCGTGGCGTCACTCTGGGCGCGGACGGTGCTTTCAAAGGCATGAAAGCTGGAGCGATTTTCGTCGACCACACCACGGCATCTGCCAGCATTGCCCGCGAACTGTCCGCCGCAACGCAAGCCTTGGGACTGCAGTTCATCGATGCCCCTGTTTCAGGCGGGCAGGCGGGTGCGCAAAACGGTTTGCTAACAGTGATGTGTGGCGGCGACGCAGCGGCCTTTGCAGCTGTTCAACCTGCGGGCATGGCGTTTTCGCGCGCCTTCACGCTCTTAGGGGCCAGCGGCGCGGGGCAATTGGCCAAAATGGTCAACCAAATTTGCATTGCTGGTTTGGTGCAAGGATTGAGCGAAGCCATTGCTTTTGGCCAAAAAGCTGGACTGGACATGAACCAAGTGCTGGAGGTGATTGGCAAAGGTGCTGCGCAAAGCTGGCAGTTGGACAACCGTGGCAAAACCATGGTGGCAGACAAGTTTGACTTTGGCTTTGCTGTGGACTGGATGCGCAAAGACTTAGGACTGGTGCTGGACGAAGCCAAGCGCAACGGCGCACGCTTGCCAGTGACGGCGCTGGTGGATCAGTTTTATGCCGACGTGCAGCAAATGGGTGGCGCGCGCTGGGATACCTCCAGCCTCATCAAGCGCCTGAAATAGTACCCCCACGTTCGCCCACTGCGTGTGGCTCTCTGCCCCCCGAGGGGGCTAATTTCCCTAGGGGCGGCCCTTCGCGAAATTCCTCACCCCCACGTTCGCCCACTGCGTGTGGCTCTCTGCCCCCCGAGGGGGCTAATTTCCCTAGGGGCGGCCCTTCGCGAAATTGCCGCTTCTGCGCTACCGTTCCCCGAGGGCATGAACCGCGTCAACCGCCGGTTTGTTTGCCGCCGGTGGTGCTAGCGGGGGACTGCTGGGGCAAGAGGCGTTTGAGCTCTTCTTCGCTGACGATTTCAAAAATACGGACGACTTTTTGCACACCGCCCACGCTGCGAGCAACTTCCGTGGCCCGGTCGGCTTCGCGTTGGCTGACTTTGCCTTGCAAGTAGGTGGTGCCGCGCTCGGTCACCACTTTGAAAGCGTTGGCGTACAGGTCTTTGGCATCCACCAGCCCGGCTTTGACTTTGGCTGTGACCAAGGAATCTGACGAGCGTTGTGGCAGTGTTGAATTGCCCAAAACAGCCAGCTCATTGACGATGGTGCGCACGTTTTCAACCCGGGCTACCAGTTGCTCTGCGGTGGCTTTGTCCTGAGCGGTGGGCACTTCGCCCGTTAGCAGCACCTGGCGGTTGTAGCTGTTGATGTTGATGTGAACCCGCTCACCCAGGTTTTCGCGAATGCGGCTGGCTGAGCGCAGGTCAATGCCTTCGTCTTCTAGCTGTGCGCCAGAGGTGCGGCGGTCTGTGGCCACAATCGCACCCACCACCGCACCGCCCACCATCAGCGGCACGCAAGCTGTCAAAGTTGCGGCAAAGCTAGCCGCCACGCTGACCATCAAAACGCCACGACTCAAACTGAGCTGAATGGCTTTGCCAGGCTTGGCATGGGTGGCGGTGTCAAAGGTTGGTTTCATGCTGGGGTTTCCGGTTCGCCAAGGAGTTGGTGGTCCACTGCGTCGCAAATGCAATGCAGCGCCAAAATATGCACTTCCTGCACACGGGCGGTGCGGTCGTGCGGCACGCAAATGTGCACATCGGTGTCGCGCAGGGCATGTGTCATTTTGCCGCCACCGCGCCCGCTTAGGCCCACCACCACCATTTCGCGCTCATGCGCCGCTTCAATCGCGGCCAGCACATTGGCCGAGTTGCCGCTGGTTGAAATTGCCAGCAACACGTCGCCGGGCGAGCCTAAAGCGCGAACCTGGCGCGAGAAAACGACCGAAAAGTCGTAGTCATTGGCAATCGCGGTCAAGATGGAGGAATCCGTGGTCAGCGCAATCGCGCCCAATTCGGGGCGTTCACGCTCAAAACGGCCCACAAATTCAGCCGCAAAGTGCTGCGCGTCAGACGCCGAGCCGCCATTGCCGCAGGCCAAAACTTTGCCACCACTGGTGACACAAGCCAACATGGCCTGAACCGCTTGCGCAATGGGTTTGCTCAAGGCTTCGGCCGACTGGTATTTAAGGTCAGCGCTTTCAATGAAGTGCTGTTGAATACGTTGTTCAAGCATGAGCCGAATCATAACCTTGCTGCCTAACGCCGCGCCAAAGGTGCAGAAGGTGCGCACAAGTCAATTGGGGGAATCGTCAGGCGTCCTCCAGTTCAACTCGCGTCAAACGCCGCTTTCAGCCATTGCACGTCACCATACTCGACGGTCACCACGTCAAATCGGCAAGGCGGCGGTGTGGCTAAACGCATCAAATAATGGCGGGCAGCAAAAACAATGCGCCGTTGCTTTGTCACGCTCACGCTGGCTGCCGCACCGCCATGGCTGGCTGTGCTGCGCTTTCTGACTTCGACAAACACCGTGGTGCCATCAGGTGCGCGCATGATCAGGTCAATTTCGCCACCACCGCGCCCTGGCGTTCGATAATTGCGTTGCAGAAGGCGCAGGCCCGCGCGTTGCAAATGCTGCAATGCGGAATTTTCTGCGTCGTCACCTGCTTTTTTGGTCGATGATGGGGTCGCCGTCGACTTTTGCGGCGGCGTTGCATCTGAAATGCCTTGCAGGTTCGCAGCCCGCAGGGCAGCGGCTTTCAATTTGAGGAACATCTTTGAGCTCTCTTTACGCCTCGGCCTTGGCCGCTGCCAGTGACACGTCGGCCATGCAGCATTATCCGCAAGCGGCCTTGTACGTGGTGGCCACGCCGATTGGCAATTTGGCCGACATCTCTTTGCGCGCCCTGTACGTGCTGGGTTTGGTAGATTCCATTGCCTGCGAAGATACGCGCCACACCCAATCGCTCTTGAAAGCCTACGGTATCGACAAAACGTCGTCGCAACTGCTGGCGCTGCACCAACACAATGAAGCCCAGGCCTCTGAATTGGTGATTGGCCGTTTGCGTCAAGGCCAGCGCGTGGCGTTTGTCAGCGACGCGGGCACCCCCGCCGTTAGCGACCCAGGCGCCAGATTGGTGGCAGCGGTTCGTGCGCAAATGATCAAAGTCGTGCCGTTACCGGGTGCCAGCAGCGTGACCACGGCCCTGAGCGTGGCAGGCGTTACCGCCCGCTCTGGTGAAGGCGAGCAAGCGGGCGGTTTTGTGTTCATTGGCTTCTTGCCTTCCAAATCTGGCGAACGCACCCAAGCCGTGCAGGCGCTGGCCAGCCAGCCGCGCAGCGTCGTGCTGCTCGAAGCGCCCCACCGCATCGAAGCCTTGGGCACGGCGCTGGCAGTGTTGGGCGACCGCCTGGTTACGGTGGCGCGCGAATTGACCAAACAGTTTGAAGAAATCGCCACCGTCAAAGCGTGCGACCTGCCGGCCTGGTTTGCCGAGCAAACCAACCGCCTGCGCGGTGAATTTGTACTGGTTTTGCATGCCGAAGAAGCCACCGCCGAACCCGCGCAAGATCACCGCGTGCTGAAGTTGCTGCTGGCAGAGTTGCCATTGAAAACCGCCGTCAAACTGGCGGCCGACATCACCGGCGCGTCACGCAATGCCTTGTACGACGCGGCGCTGCTGCTTAAAAAAGAGGCCTGAGGGGGAGTTGGTGGTGCGGCTGGCGGGGATCGAACCCACGACCCTTGGCTTCGGAGGCCAATACTCTATCCACTGAGCTACAGCCGCATCGCTGGAGAAGCCGCAATTGTAGGGGTTTTCACAGGGGCGGCAGCTATAATGGAAGGCTGATTTGAAGTTACCTGAATTTTTGAGGAAACCATGAGCGATCACAGCCACGCCGCAGGCCAGGAAGAAGACCACACTGGGCCCATCAAAACCCCTAAACAATTGCTGATGGCAGTGTTGTTTTCGTTCGTCGCGCCCATTTTTGCGATCATCGGGCTGGTGTATTACGTGGTGTCTGACGCCAAACCCGCTGCTGGCACTGTCAATATGCAAAAAACGATTGAGCAGCGCTTGCAAAAAGTCGGCTCGGTTGAGATTCGCGATGCCAATCGCGAGCTCAAAGGCGGCGAAGCGGTTTACAACGCGCAGTGCACCACGTGCCATGCGGCTGGATTGGCGGGCGCGCCCAAATTGGGTGACCTGGCGCTTTGGGGCCCACGCATCAAGACGGGTTACGAAGCTTTGTTGACCTCAGCCCTTAAAGGCAAAGGCGCCATGGGGGCACAAGGCGGCGGTGATTATGAAGACTTGGAAATCGCCCGCGCTGTTGTGTTCATGGTGAACGCTTCGGGTGGCAAGTTTGGCGCTCCCAAAGCGGCTGTAGCCGATGCCAGTGCTGCCGCGCCAGATGCCACGGCTACTGCAGCGGCTCCGGCGGCGGCTGCCAGCAAGTAATTTGGGTCCAGACCTCTTTAGGGCCTTTGAGCTTTTGGCGGTTTTGGCCAGCTATTGGTCACTGAATTCCGATTTCAATCAAAAACAGTTATTTTTACCACAATTGTGGTAAAAATAACTGTTTTTGAGTGTTCTAGCCTGTTTGCGAGGTAAATAGGCCTCTAGCTCCCGAATTTACTCAATAGTTTGCTATATAAATTATAGCAATTCAGACTGCTGATCTGAAGCTGATTTCTAGATTTTCCTGCCGTTGTTACAGCTCAGCATTTACTTTGGCTCAACTACCCCTATCGCCTATTTGCTGCCTTCGCTCCCGTTAGGTTTCCCTTGCAAGCTTTGCGGGCTGGGTACAAACCCAAAACGTTCAGCCAGCGTTGCGGCAATCACATCTTCTGGCATCCATAGTCCCGCTTCAATCGCGTCAGCAGCACAGGCCACGTCTTGCGTGTGCACCAAGCCAACGCCAATGCTCGTTTGCAGGTAAACGCGCCCTAACTCATCGACCAGGCACTTCAGCACGGCGGTCGTGGCTCCGGCATGGCTTGTGACGGCAAAGTCAGCGCCTGTTGCAGACCGCCCAACGCGCCAGATCCAGGGGGTGGCTTCGAGTTCAACATACACCCGCTGCGGGCCATTTTGAAAAAACCACTGGCCTTTGGCGTCCACGGCGTAATTGCGTTGAATGAATTCAATCAGCTTTTCGTGCTGAAGAAGTGAGCCTTTGCTCTCTTTGGAAGTATTGCCAAGCCTCGGAAACGCGCCGGCCGCTTGGGTTCGGTCGTCGCGCATGTACCAGTTGCCTCGCGCGTCCAGGCCGAGCCAGCCGTAACAATCGGGCACATTGGGCCATTTGGCCAGTGCTTGTTTGACGATGTCATCCATACCTGGCCCCCACGGTCGCCCACTTTGTGTGGCTTCCTGCCCCCCGAGGGGGTCGCATTTTCGCTTGGGGCGGCCCAGCGCGAAAACCTGCTCCCACGGTCGCCCGCTTCGTGTGGCTTCTTACCCCCATAGTCGTCATCGCGCATGCTCCATCAGCCAGCCGCCCACGGTGTCTGGCAGGGTGCGCAAATGGGTTGGAAATGCACCGGCGGCAAAGCCGACGTGGCCACCGTGCTGGGGCTGCCACAGGGTGACAAATTGGCCGACTTCCGTCTGCTTGGGCAGG
>JANPCR010000155.1:0-41380 GCA_031431035.1 Rhodoferax sp. | reverse complement strand
TTGCCATTGGTAATTGAATTTGGCAAGCACTTTCGCACGATCGGCTTCGATATTGCGATGTCCAAAGTCGAATCCTGCTTGAAGGGTGTTGACCCTTCGCGCGAGTTGTCAGACGAAGAAATGCGCGCGTCGCCCCATGCTGTTTACACCGCAGACCCCAAAATGCTGGCCGAGGCCGACATCATCGTTGTGGCGGTACCCACGCCGGTTGACAACGCGCACATTCCTGATTTTCGCCCGCTGATTGGCTCGAGCACCAGCGTGGGTCGTCACATGAAAACCGGTGCCACCGTGGTTTATGAATCCACTGTGTACCCCGGTGCCACTGAAGAGGTGTGCATTCCGGTTTTAGAGCGCGAATCCGGCAAGCAATGGAAAAAAGACTTTTTTGTGGGCTATTCGCCCGAGCGCATTAACCCCGGCGACAAAGAGCACACGCTGACCAAAATTTTGAAAATCGTCTCGGGCGACACGCCTGAAACGCTGGAAAAAGTCGCCAAACTGTATGAAACCATTGTGATTCCGGGCGTGCACCGGGCGTCCAGCATCAAGGCGGCGGAAGCTGCCAAGGTGATTGAAAACACCCAGCGCGACCTGAACATTTCGCTCATGAACGAGCTGTCTATTATTTTTGACAAGATGGGCATCGACACCACCGAAGTGCTGGAAGCGGCGGGTACCAAATGGAACTTTTTGAAGTTCAAACCGGGCCTGGTGGGTGGGCACTGCATTGGCGTGGACCCGTATTACCTGACCCACAAAGCCGAAATGCTGGGCTACAACCCGCAGGTGATTTTGGCGGGCCGGCGCATCAACGACGGCATGGGCAAGTTCATTGCCGAACAAACGATCAAGCACATGATTGCAGCGGGCAGCTACATCAAAGGCGCCAAAGTCAATGTTCTGGGGCTGACGTTCAAGGAAAACTGCGGTGATCTGCGAAATTCCAAGGTGATCGACATCATCAATGAGCTCAAAACCTATGGCGTCGAAGTGCATGTGACTGACCCGCAAGCCAAATCAGACGAAGCCGTGTACGAATACGGCGTACCGCTTGTGGCATGGGCTGATTTGCCTCGTGCCGATGCGATAGTCGCCGCGGTTGCGCACAAGGAATATGCAGAGTTAAGCATGGAAGACTTTGGTCAAAAACTGGTGAAAGGCGGGGCGTTCATCGACGTGAAAGCTGCGTTTGACCGCAAAGCCATTGTGGCGGCAGGTTACCGTCTGTGGCGTCTTTGATGCTTGAAATTGGGGTAATTTTGAAAAAAAGAACCTGCAGGTTCTTTTTTTGTAAAAATCCCTCAAAAATCCCAAATTATCAATAAAGTATGCCTCTAGCTCCCGAATTATATACGAAATTTGCTATTAATATAGTAGCAATTGCTTTGATCGATTGCTTTAAGGGTTCAATGGCTTTCGGGCGCTGAACGGCAAAATCCTAATGACGATCCAACCCAACCCCATGCCAGGGCGCGACGCTCGGCCTCTGGTGCTGCATGTGGTCTACCGGTTCGATACGGGTGGTTTAGAAAACGGCGTGGTCAATCTTATTAACCACATGCCAGGCAGCGCCTACCGCCATGCAGTGCTTTCCATGACAGTGGTCACTGACTTCAAAAAGCGCGTTGACCGTGCGGATGTTGGATTCGAGGCCCTGAACAAACCGCCAGGCCACGGCATTTGGCAGTACCGCAAGCTGTACAGCCTGTTTAAAAAAATGCGCCCCGACATTGTTCACAGCCGGAATTTGGCCGCCCTTGAGGTTCAGGTGCCCGCCTGGGCTGCGGGCGTTCCCGTGCGTATTCACGGTGAGCACGGGCGTGACGTTGGCGATCTGGATGGCAATAATGTCACTTACCAGCGAATGCGCCGACTGTATCGACCGTTTGTCCACCATTACACTGCTGTGTCGCGCGACTTGGCTGACTATTTACAAACTAAAGTTCGGGTGCCGCTTGACGCGATCACCCAAGCCTACAACGGGGTAGACACCGGTCGTTTTGCGCCCCACTCGCTTGGGCCGCAGTCCATTGTCGGCTGCCCTTTCAACCCGGCTCAACATTGGCTGGTGGGCACCGTGGGGCGCATGCAAACCGTCAAAGACCAAGTCATGCTGGCCCATGCTTTCGTCTTGGCCATTCAACAGGCACCGCGATTGGCCGAGCGCCTGCGTTTGGTGATGGTGGGTGAAGGCCCTTTGCGCGCCAGTTCGATGGCGGCCTTGGCTAACGCAGGTTTAGCCCATTTGGCATGGTTACCAGGCGAGCGCACAGATGTTGCCCACGTCATGCGCGGCTTGCACGCCTTTGCTCTTCCGTCATTGGCTGAAGGCATCTCCAACACGATTTTGGAGGCAATGGCCAGCGGTCTTCCCGTAGTCGCTACAGCTGTCGGCGGCAATGCCGACCTGGTACAGCACGGGACGACTGGTTTCATTGTGGCACCCTCAGCGCCGCAGGCTTTAGCCGAACGTTTAGTCGAGCTTGCCAATGATGAAACTACAGCTCGGGTGATGGGTGAGGCTGGTCGTCTGTGCGCAACCCAACAATTTAGCCTTCAGGCCATGGTGAGAATTTACCAGGATGTGTACGATACTCAGCTTTTGGCCCAACCTGGCGGCTCCAAACTCTCCCCGAACCCACGCTCAGAGCAGCATTAAAAAAACTATGTGCGGAATTACAGGCATTTTCGATACGCGAGGCAAATCCGACATTGACCGCGCCGTGCTGCAGCGCATGAACGACTCGCAGGTGCACCGCGGGCCTGACGAAGGCAGCTTGCACATTGAGCCAGGCCTGGGGTTGGGTCACCGCCGCTTGTCCATCATCGACATTGCAACCGGGCAGCAGCCTTTGTTCAATGAAGATGGCTCCGTGGTGGTGGTGTTCAATGGCGAGATCTACAACTACCAGCAACTCATCCCTGAGTTGCAAGCGCTGGGCCATGTGTTTCACACCAAGAGCGACACGGAAGTCATCGTGCATGCTTGGGAGTCCTGGGGTGCTGATTGCGTCAAGCGTTTCAGGGGCATGTTTGCTTTTGCGCTGTGGGACCGCAACCAGCAAACCTTTTTTATGGCGCGTGACCGCATGGGCGTAAAGCCTATGTATTACGCGCTGCTGGACGACGGCAGCCTGCTGTTCGGCTCTGAGCTCAAGTCTGTGTTGGCCCACGGCGGATTGCGCCGTGATATCGATCCGCACGCAGTAGAAGAGTACTTTGCCCTGGGCTATGTGGCCGAGCCTCGCACCATATTCAAACAGGCCAAAAAGCTGCCACCGGCGCACACGCTTGTCGTCCGGCGGGGGCAACCATTGGCGGAGCCAGTTGAATATTGGGACGTCCGTTTTAGTCTGAATAACCCGATCTCGGAGGCCGACGCCCAAGTTGAGTTGGTCGAGCGCCTCAAAGAATCTGTGCGCCTTCGCATGATCGCTGAAGTTCCACTAGGTGCGTTTCTGTCCGGTGGCGTTGACTCCAGCGCTGTTGTCGCAACTATGGCTGGCCTTAGTGCTGAACCTGTTAACACCTGCTCTATCGCCTTTGATGACCCCGCCTTCAATGAGTCGGCGTTTGCACAAAAGGTAGCTGACCGCTATCACACCAATCACCGCGTTGAAACTGTCAAGAGCGATGACTTTGACCTGATTGACACGCTGGCATGCCTGTACGACGAGCCTTATGCCGACAGTTCCGCCATTCCCACCTACCGGGTTTGCCAATTGGCACGCAAACATGTTACTGTGGCGCTGTCTGGAGATGGCGCAGATGAATCCCTTGGAGGCTACCGTCGTTATGGTCTTCACTTGATGGAGGAGCGCATGCGGGCAGCGCTGCCGCTGTCTATCCGGAAGCCGTTGTTTGGCGCATTGGGCACGCTTTACCCCAAAGCCGATTGGGCTCCGCGAATGTTTCGCGCCAAAAGCACGTTTGAGGGTGTGGCCCGCAGTTCGGTTGAGGCCTACTTTCACAGCATGTCCTTCATTCGCGAGCCCTTGCGTAGCCAGCTCTACAGTAACTCCTTCAAGGCCGAATTGGCAGGGTACTCTGCGCAGAGCGTTTTCGACCGTCATGCTAACCGCGCCGGAACGGACGACCCTCTGGCCCTTATCCAGTATCTCGATTTAAAGACCTATCTGGTCGGAGACATCAACACCAAGGTTGATCGCGCCAGCATGGCCCACTCGTTGGAAGTGCGCGAGCCTTTAATGGATCACGAGCTTGTCGAATGGATGGCATCACTGCCATCGTCTTTTAAGATCCGCAATGGCGAAAGCAAGTACGTTTTGAAAAAAGCAATGGAGCCTTATCTTCCGGCAGACATCATGTATAGGCCCAAGATGGGGTTTGCTGTCCCCTTGGCGCGATGGTTACGTGGCCCGTTACGTGGCAGAGTGCGTGAAGCGCTGCTGAGTCGCCAAATGACCGAATCAGGTCTTTTTAATTCTGCGACGATCCGCAAGCTCGTTGAGCAACACGAATCCGCTGTCAGTGATCACAGCACGCCGATTTGGACACTGCTTATGTTTGATGCTTTTTTGCGCAATGTGGTGAATTAATTTCAATGGCGGCTGAGCTTGTGCTGTAACTATGAAAATTCTTTATCACCATAGAACCGCGTCTCGTGACGGACAGTCCACCCATATTGAAGAAATGATCAATGGACTCAGAGCCAATGATCACATGGTCAGAGAATGCGCACCCAGCGTAAATGGGCACAACCCTTCGGGTGGAAGTGATGGCTGGGTAGGGCGGCTCAAGGCATTCTTGCCTCAGTTTGCGTATGAGCTTGCTGAACTAGCATACTCACTAGTCGCCTATCGACGATTGGTTCAGAGCCTTCGTGAGTTTCAACCTGATGGAGTCTATGAACGGTATAACCTGTATTTACTGGCCGGTATTTGGGTTAAAAAAAGGTATGGGATACCTTTAATTCTTGAGGTGAATGCCCCTATGGCGATTGAGCGGCGTCAGTATGGGGGGCTTGCATGGCCAAAGCTTGCAGACATGGCGGAGTTGTACGTCTGGAAAAACGCTGATGTGATCCTGCCCGTGACCCAAGTGCTTGCCGACTATATGGTTTCGAGAGGGGTGGATGCTCGACGTATCCAGGTTATTCCCAATGCTATTAATGAAAAACACTATGCGGTTCTTCCGTCCTGTGCGGAAGCTAAAGCCGCGTTAGGATTATCTGGACGTGTTGTTGTGGGTTTCACCGGTTTTGTTCGCGAGTGGGATCGGCTTGATCAGATCGTGAAATGGATTGCCAATCGGGCGGTCGATCACAATGTTCATCTGCTCATAATTGGTGATGGTCCCTCCCGGCTCGATATTGAGCAATGTGCTTCAAGACTTGGCGTTGCGGATCGCGTCACATTTACAGGTGCTGTTGATCGTGAAGAAGTTCCCGCCTTGTCGATGGCTTTTGATATAGCTCTGCAAACTGCATTGGTCCCCTATGCATCGCCACTTTGCCTGTTCGAGTATTTGGCGTTGTCCAAAGCTATCATCGCGCCAGATCAACCCAACCATCATGAAATACTTACTCACGGTTTGAATGCTTTTTTATACGATCCAATGGACGCGCAAGGGATAGAAAAAGCACTTGATACGCTGTCTTCAAATGAACTATTGCGCGAGCGTATGGCTGGTGCAGCCCATGACGTGATCGTGGCCAAACAACTTACTTGGTGTCAGCATGCGAAAAAGGTCGTTGATTTGTTTTCAACAATTAATTTGACAAAAGCTGCCAACGCTCCCAAGCCTGGTGCTGCCAACTTGTAAGTGAGGGTCATGCCTTGAAACCTGGTGTCATTCGCTTACTGACCTTTTCAACTTTGTATCCGAGTAGCATCCGACCAGGTCATGGAGTCTTCGTGGAGACTCGTTTGAGGGAGTTGATTTCCACTGAAAAAATAGAATCCCGTGTTGTCGCTCCAGTGCCTTGGTTTTTTTCCACACACCCATATTTTGGAGAATACGCTCGAATGGTGGGCATTCCCCAGCGTGAAATTCTCAATGGGCTTGATGTGCAGCACCCTCGCTATTTGTTACCACCCAAGGTGGGGATGAATATTGCCCCATTCACACTTGCCATGGGGGCCAAGTCGGCCGTCCAACGCCTGCTCGACGAGGGCTACGATTTCGACGTAATTGATGCACACTATTACTATCCTGATGGTGTTGCGGCCGCACTGTTGGCGCGGCATTTCAACAAACCCTTCACCATCACAGCGCGCGGCTCTGATGTAAATCTCATCGCAAACTATCCGATACCTCGCAGGCTCATGCAATGGGCATCCCAAGGTGCCATTGCGTCGATTGGCGTGTCCGCAGCGCTAACCAAGGTAATGCTGCAAATCGGCATGCCCGGGTCTAGCCTCATGACAATGCCAAACGGAGTTGACCTGAATCTTTTTCGCGCCCATCCGCCCGCGGCAGCGCGCACCGAACTAGGCTGGCCTCAGGGGCCAACGCTACTTAGTGTTGGCAACCTGGTGGAAAACAAAGGGCATCACATTGCTATAGAGGCGCTCGCGCAATTGCCGGAGTTTCGGCTTGTCATTGCGGGTGAAGGTCCGCAACGCCGTTCGCTGGAGCTTCTTGCCATTCAGATCAATGTTGCCAATCGTGTGCAATTCCTGGGCCGTCTGAACCAGGATCAGCTAGCCAAGTGTTACAGCGCGGCCGATATGCTGGTGTTAGCGTCCAGCCGCGAGGGCTGGCCTAATGTTCTTCTTGAATCCATGGCCTGTGGAACCCCGGTTATTGCAACCGACGTAGGAGGAGTTGCCGAAATAGTCACGTCCAGCAACGTTGGGCGACTCATGTCAAATCGAACGGTGGCAGATCTGCTGGCAGCTGTGCGAGACCTTTTGCGGAACATGCCAGACAGGTTGACCGTGCGTGCCCATGCGCAAAAATGTGGCTGGCAAAGCACCAGCGACGCTCAAATAGCACTGTTTAACCGAATTGCATTCGAAGGGCAGGAACCAATCCATGCGTGATGTTGTTCTTGGCCCAATTATCCTGGCCTTGGCCGCATATGGTTTGCTGCACCCCTGGGTCGGAATATTGGGGTGGACCTGGGTAAGCGTCATGAACCCGCATGCCTACAGCTGGCGACTCAGTAGCATGCCCGTGGCGGCAACCATTGCCGCATCTGTTTTTATCGGAATCTTATTTACGAAAGATAGGCGCAACTTCTTCTTGACCCGCGAGACTGTTGTATTGATGCTTTTCATGCTGTGGATGTGCATCACTCTTCCATTTTCGTTCCACTTTGATCAAAGTTTTGGTTTGTGGAATAGAGTCATGAAAATCGACTTGATGGTGCTTATTGCCGTCGTCGTGCTCTTTTCAAGAAGGCATATTGAACTTCTGGCATGGGTGCTGGTGGGGTCTCTGGGGTTCTACGGAGTCAAAGGTGGCTTGTTTACGATAGCAACTGGGGGAGGCTACAGGGTTTGGGGGCCGGAAGGCAGCTACATCGAAGGCAATAACGAGGTTGCATTGGCGCTCGTGATGATTATTCCGCTGATGCGGTATTTGCAATTGGAGAGCGCTTCCAAGTGGGTCAAGCATGGACTTTCAATTTCGATGTTGTTATGCGCAGCAGCAGCACTTGGTAGTCAGTCTCGTGGTGCATTTTTGGCAATTGGGGCAATGTCTTCGGTGTTGTTGTGGCGCAGCCAAAAGAAGGCACTTGTTTTGATATCGATTTTGGTCGTGGCAGCGGCACTGCTCTCATTTATGCCTGAAAGTTGGTGGGATCGCATGGGTACGATCAAGACCTACGAAGCGGACGACTCTGCATCACAGCGAATCAACGCGTGGTCGATGGCGTGGAACATAGCCAAAGCCAACCTGTTTGGTGGCGGATTCATGATTTCAAAGCCGGATGTTTGTGCTCTGTACTCACCAATCCCGCTTGATTGCCGGGCAGCTCACAGCATCTATTTCATGGTTTTGGGTGAGCATGGATTTGTGGGCCTTTTCCTGTTTTTGTTGATGTGGATTTTTGTTTGGCGTTCTGCTGGCCGGCTAAGGATTCAAGCTCAAAAATTGCCCCAAACTTGGTGGCTGTCGAACTTAGGGGCTATGTGCCAGGTGAGCTTGGCAGGCTACGCAGTTGGAGGTGCTTTTCTAAGTCTGTCTTATTACGACTTGCCATACAACATACTTATTCTTGTCGTTTTGGGTTGTCGTTGGATGGACGGCAAAGAATGGATTAAAGAGGCCGATCAAGATGCGGCAAAGCAGACCGCTCTGAAAACAAAAAAAAGCCAAACTTTCTGAGCAATGATGATGTTCAAGCCTGTGCTTCGATTGATGTCTCCTGCAGGTGCTAATGCTCGTTTGTCAGTGCTAATCTTTCATCGCGTGCTGCGCGAGCCAGACGCACTTTTTCCAGACGAAATGGACGCCCGGCGTTTTGATGAACTGTGCGGCTGGCTGGCCTCGTGGTTTAACGTGCTGCCTTTGGATAAAGCGGTTGTGCAACTAAAGGCCGGGACCTTGCCCGCCCGGGCTGCCTGCATCACGTTTGACGATGGCTATGCTGACAATTACCACGTGGCCATGCCCATTTTGCAAAGCCATGGTTTGAAGGCTACCTTTTTTATTGCAACAGGTTTTCTGGATGGTGGCCGCATGTGGAATGACTTGGTTATTGAGTCCGTCCGCGCCTGTAGCCTGCCTGTGCTGGACCTTTCAACTTTGGGTCTGGGGCTTCACACCCTGGATTCCTTTGACTATCGGAGGGCCACGATTGCCGCCCTCATTGGTCAAATCAAGTACCGGTCGATTGAGGAGCGTATCGCCATCACGGGGCAAATTGCATCTCTAGCCCATGTGCCGCCACCGCAGAACCTGATGATGACCTCGCAAGAGGTCAAGGCCATGCACCGGGCTGGCATGCAGATTGGCGCGCATACCAAATCCCACCCCATCCTCGCCCGGCTCTCAGATGAGCAGGCCAGGGACGAAATACAGGGCAGTAAGCTTTTTTTGGAGAAGCTGTTAGGGGAAAGGGTCAGCCTCTTTGCTTACCCAAATGGCAAACCCGCAGAAGACTACACGCCGCAAAGTGTGGAAGTAGTGCGTAGCCTGGATTTTGACGCGGCTGTGAGCACCCAGTGGGGTGCTTCCAGATGGGGGAGCGACCCGTTCCAGATCCGGCGTTTCACGCCTTGGGATAGGGGCCGGTTGCGTTTCGGCGCCCGCTTGTTATCCAACCTGCGTAACGCCTGACCTGCAGGTTCCCCCGATATGGATGGTTAGCCGGGCAACCCAAACCGCGGAGCCTTAGCTGCGAGCCACAGTTCCAGCATCATCAAAATCCACACCATCTCGCCATAGTAGCCCGGGTGCTCTGGTAGCCGTTGCTTCAGCAGGGTCTGAATGAAATCGGTGCGCACCACACCGCGTTGGGCTAGGCTGTGCAGCGAATCTGTAGCTAGCTTGTTGAGTGCTGAATGCGTATTGGCCCACACGCCAAATGGCAAGCCAAAGCCTTGTTTCTTCTTGACCAGAATCTCGTCCGGCAAAAAGCCACGCAACGCTTCTTTGAAGAACCAACGCAACTTAAATCCCTTGAGTTTGTAGCGGCTGGGTAGCTTGAGTGAGAACTCCACTAGCCTGTCGTCCAGCATCGGGAAGCCTACTTCCAGCCCTGCCAGCGCTGTCGTGCCAATGACCTTGGGTAAGTCGCAGTCCGCCAGCGTGTAACGCCAGTCAAAGGCAAGCATACGGTTCACCAGGCTATCGGTGTGGGCCGCAGCCCAGACGCCGCGTTGTTGCCGGTCTGGATCATGCTGGTCGATTTGCGCCAGCAACTGCGGCGTCAGCATTTCATTGACACCCAGCCGGAACAGGAGGTTGTAGGTCATCATGCGTTCCGGCATTGGCACCGCGGCTTGGTTCACATAGCTTGCCGCCTTGCGTACCAGTGGAATCTTGTCCATGAATCCAAGTGAAGCGACCGGCTCCAACAATCTGTTCCGGAGTCCAGAGGGAACGTTGCCATACCAGCCAAAAACTTTTTGCTTGGCGTAACGCGTGTTGCCACCAAACAGCTCGTCGCCGCCATCACCTGCCAATATCTTGCTGACACCATCAGCCTGAGCCATCTTGGCGCAGTAGTAAGACGGCAAGGCTGACGAGTTCCCAAAAGGCTGGTCGTAAGAGGCCGCTACATCGGCAATGCTGCGCACCAAGTCATCAGGGGTCACGTAGTACTCATGGTGCTCGGTCTTGAAGTGTCGCGCGGCCAGGCGGGCATATTCCATCTCGTCGTAGCCCTGCGCGTCAAAGCCAATCGAGTAACTGGCTGCGGTTTTGCCGCTGGCCAAACCAATCATGCCCGCCACGGTAGAACTATCGGTGCCCCCACTCAAAAAACAGGCTGGTTTACTTCCGTCGAGCTGACTTGCTACGGCGGTTTGCAACAACTGTTTGAATTCGTCCTTAAGTGCGTCAAACGATTCATTGCTGGGCTCCTTAAAAGTTGGCACCCAATACTGCGTTACCGTAACTTTGCCGTTTTGCATTGAGGCGGTATGTCCCGGCGGCAGCCGGTAAACACCTTTATAAATGGTGCGTGGCGAGGGGATGACGTGAAAGTACAGGTAGTCAAAAATTGCCTGTGGGTCAATTTCGGTGGCCGAGTCTGCCAGCTCATCGGCGCGGGCTGCGAACCTCAATTGGCCGTCCACAACTCGATAGCACAGCGTGCGGATGCCAAAGTGGTCAACGCGTAGGTCGGACGGCGCCGCGGATCCGGGGGCTAAATCTGTTTGGGTCAATGTCATTTGTGGGCGGTGTTTGGCGTTACTTGGTCTTTGAATTATGAGGGTTGATTGAACCGGTGTGCCCTGCCCGTACCAACGGCACTACTGCATAGCGCCAGGGTTTTGCGATTTGACCCTGGCCACCCTGGTTCCGGCCGGGTGCAGATATTCCGCCTGGGGCTGCAAACTGACGCCGTTCGCGCTGCCAGCATCCACTGCCTTGCCCACCAGCCTTGAGCCTCGCTTTAAACGGTAATCATCTTTGTCAGCATTGATAAATTCCGCCCGCTCGACCACGTAGTTGTTGCGATATTCACCCACCCCAGCAGACTCAAGCAGGCTGCGTCCCACTAGCAGATTGTTCGCGGCCTTCAGGGTCAGCTCGCCGGGCTTGACGCGCAAAAAATTACCGCCTTGTGGCCGATTGTCCACCAGCGTGTTGTTCACCAGGTACAGCTCATTCTTTGGCGACCTATAGCCCTCTGCTCCATAAGAAATGATGTTCGGGTTTTGAGTTCGATTGCCTTGCTCGATGACGTTGCCCACCACATAAGCGATGCCCCCGTTTGGAAACTCCAATTCGTAGCTGGCTTGTCCACCTGCCTCATCGGTCAGGCGGTTATAGAAAATATGGTTTACGGCAGCCCGGCTTTTCAGCAAGTGGCCGACACGTGCATGATGAAAATAGCTGCCCGTAACCGAAAGGCTTGCAATGGTGCCCACGTAGAGATTGTGGGTCAGCCCGTCACCATAACCATTCCAGGCAAACTCGCTGTTCTCGATTTTGAGCACGAGTTCGGGATTGTTGCTTGTCAATATGCAATTTTCGTTGTCGATAAAGGCGCAATTGAGAATGACCAGCGTGCCCTTTTCATGTCTTATGCCGGCAGCGTTGTGTTCTGGCACGGTGGCACCCGAAAACTCAAAACCCTCAACCACCATCTGCCCGCCGCGCATCACCCAAATGCCCTTGCCCTGAGCGGCAGCGCCAGCGGCAATCAGCTTCACACGGCCACTCACGGCGGGCAAGGTCAGTTCATCTTGTGTCCACACAGCCACATCGCCCACATAGCTGCCAGCATCAACTTCAATAATGGCTCTAGCCCCCGCCAAACGTGCAGCTGAAGCTATGGTATTCACAGCTCTATCAGGGCCGACTTGAATGGTGGCTGGCTGGTCTGGTGCATGATCGGTGGTTGCTGCCTGTAGCGGCAGCCAAAGCAAAAATAATGACAGCACCCAAAAGCCGGACAATTTGATGTTCATATCGTTTCCTTAATGGATGCCAGCTCCAGTCTGGCATTCATGCTACCTGCCTTTGCGATTCCCAGATGGTCATTGCCGGCCGCTAGGCAACATGCTTTGCAGTGCGCCCGGATTTGACGGCTTGTCGGTTAGCGCCCTCGTGTTGTGTGGATGCACATATTCCGCCACCGGCAGCAGACTTACGCTATTGACGCTGCCGGGGTCACCCGCCTTTCCCACTATGCTAGAGCCTCGCATCAGACGGTAATCCTCCCGGGAAGCCAACACAAATTGATCCCAATCCACCGTGAAATTGTTGCGGTAATCGCCTGGCATGGTTTCGCTCATCGTTCCCGTCCCCACCAGCAGGTTGTTGACAGCCTTCACTGTGACATTGGTTGGCCGGACGTGCAAAAAAACGCCCCCGTTAGGCCGGTTGTCGATCAGTGTGTTGTTAATCAGATACAGTTCGTTTTTGGTCCATTTATTCCCCTCCGCCCCGTAAGAAATGATGCGCCGGTGCTTGGTCTGCGAGCTCTGTTGAATAATATTTCCGACTACATAGGCGATACCGCCGTTTGGCAAGTCCAGTTCGTAACTAGCGCTTCCCCCTGTCTCATCTGTCAAGCGGTTATAAACAATGTGGTTCGTCTCCGCCCGGCTTTTTAACAAATGCCCGCCTTTGGCATGATGGAAATAGCTGCCCCTCACTGTCAGGCGCGCGATTTCACCTACATAAAGGTTGTGACTTAACCCATCCCCATAGCCGTTGAAGCCAAACTCGCTGTTTTCAATTTCCAATTGGGCATCTGGCTGGTTGCTGGTCAGAATGCCGTTCTCGTTATGAGTAAAAGTGCAGTCGCGAACCCGCAAGAATCCTTGCTCAAACCGTATGCCAGCGCCGTTGTGGTCAGGCACTCTTGCGCCAACAAAATCAAAACCTTCGATCGTCATTTGGCCACTCCGTACTACCCAGATGCCTTTCCCCTCAGCGGCAGCACCAGAGGCGACCAGTTTGACTCGACCGCCCACTGCGCGCAGGGTCAGGTTGTCCTGAGTCCACACCGCTACATCACCTGCATATTCCCCTGCATCCACCTCAATAATGGTATTGGCCTTTGCCAAGCTTGCTGCTTTTGCTATTGTTTTAATGGCTCTGCTGGGGCCTATTTGCATGACAACCACTGGGCCGTTATTGGTAGCAGGCGAGCCGCCAGCTAGGGCTGCCCGGGTGGCAGGTGGTGTGAAAGGCGGCACCGGCTCAATGGCGGCCTGAATCCATTCCAGCGGCGGCAGCAGCACCGCTGCCAGCAAGTTGTGTTCATCGAGCCAAGGCTTTGCTTCGCGTATCCACATAGCAGGTGGGGTCCGTGAAAGATCTTTTGGCCATTGATCTTCGAGAAAAATCAGCAGCCCAGTTGAGCCCGCCGCAATGGCGCCCGCAAACAGCGCCATTCGCCGTGCTTTAGTGGGTTGGCCAGCTCCACCACTGCGGGCTATGCGTCGTGACCACTTATGTTGCGTGTAGTCTGTGGTATCGGCTGCCTCCGGCCCCAACGCTTCCTGCGCCCGCTTCCCCGAAAGCGTCAGACCCACCAGCACCAACAAATAAAAAAGCATGGCCACCCGCGGCACGTCAAGCAAGCTGTCAAACATGCCCACCACCGCAAACCCCATAAGACTCGCGGCCACTGCTGGTGCCAGTGGGTGTGCCTTAGCCTCACCAAGGGTCAGTCGCAGCAAGGCGCCGCCAAACAAAATAATCCAAAGCGCCAATCCAATAATTCCCTGATCGAACAGTACATGCAGGAACATGTTTTTCATGTGCCAGGGCATATGAAACTTATCACTGGTAAAGAACCACCGGGCTGTCTCATGGCTAAAGTCACCATTGGCAAGCAGGTTGCGTCCATCCGGGCCCGACAGTGTCAGTTTGTCCAGATCCAGCTTTGCACCATGCGTCTGCACAGCCACGTTGAAAGCCAATAAGGTAGGCGCGTACCAGGTACCGCGGGCAACGCCCCCCTTTAGGTCGACCCTCACAGTTTGCCACTTTCCCGGTGCCGCCTTTACAGCAACCTCACCAGTCATGCAGTTCCCGACGTACAGCAAGTGCTTTTCACAGACTTCGAACAGCACGCCCACATCGGTTGAAGCGCGAACCTTGGCACTGACGCTAGCCGGGCTGTCGGGTGTTGAGACACGTTGCATCAAACGAAACATTTCACCTGAACCAAGCACGTGCAGACCACCGGTGAGCATCACGTAGTTATTTTCTTGCTCCTGCTTGAGGCGATAGTCGCCGGGGTGTTGTTTCGGGTCGCCGATCAAAAAATGGTTGGACAGAAAACGTCCCATGCCTTTGCCCAACCACCAGTCTGCCGGGGATTGGAGCATGCCCAAACCCAGCTTCCAGTGGGCAAGGCGGGAGTCCAGATCACGCCCACCCGTAGAAAAACGATCCCCCATATAAGCTCCGCCGCCAAAGATGCCAATCATGGCCAGTGCCAGGCCCATAAGCGCCAAGGTGCCCGCTTGCCAGCGTATTGCACTTGGCCATAACGGGCGGCTCAGCAGACCAGTAACCACGGTTAGCATCAGGCAACCTGCAGATGCCGCAGCAGCTGGCATCAAAGCGACTGAATCACCCCAATGCCCCGCCACCAGAACCACGCCCACTGCCGTGGCCAAAAAACCAGCCAGCGCCAGCGGCCTCGCCATGGGCACGGAATAGGCCCGCCGATGCAGTGCCCCTATCATGGTTGCCGCCAACGTAAACATCAACACATAGGCGATATAAGCTCCTTTGGGCACCAGCCAGGTAAACCCAGCCGCAATCAGGGCAAAAACCAGCCCGCACACTCCACCCACAATCCATTGGCTTGGCGAAAATGCCCGCAGCGTCGCAACCAACGGCAACATCAGAACCATCGCGCCTAGCAGTGCACCCGCTCCCCGGTAGCCGCTGGTTTGAAACATCCAGGCAGCGCCTACGGCAAAAAGCATCACAAGCAACCCACCAGCCAGCCACCCTGCACCCGCCCAGCCGGTGCGCACGAATCGCGGCAAACCATTCCCTGCATTCAATGCAAAGAAGACAAGCAGCCCAACCGGCACTGCCAGATATACCCCGCGTGAAAACGTGGTCAGGCAGGCATAGGCTGCCAGGGCGCAAACGCCTGCAGCCAGGCCCATCCGTATTGGCGACCGTGCCACTAGTAATTCACGTACAGCAAACGGCACCGCCAAGGCCAGGAAGCCGTCCAGTGCGGCGCCACCCACATGCATTTCCCAAAACAAACCGGTGCTGCGGTAGTCCGATGAAAAGTTCAGCAAACCGGTGAAAGCGGCACGCTCCCAGACTGTGACTAGCGCCGCAGCGGCCAGGCCGAGCATCAAGCCCATTGAAAAAAGCGTCTGAGCCCGTTCCGGATTTTCCCGGTAGTGCACTTGCCAAAGTGGCACCAGCAGCAAGGCCTCAAAAAAGCTCTTCGCCAGCCGCACACTGTTCATCGGCTCGTGGTAGCCCTGAAACCAGCCAAAGCCGAAACCACCTGCATCTGAAAAGCCACGCATCATCGCAACCAGGAGCGACAGCGCAAACAAGCCCACCACCAGCCGCCACACCACAGAGCGTCCCTGGCGATGGCTGCGCTGGAGCTTGAATGAACCGCTTGTGCGTGATGACCATACCAGCCTGGCATAGCCACCCCCCGCACCTGCCAGAATCAAAATGTCAAGTTCCTCAAAAGTAATCCAGCCAGACCAAGGAGCAAGGCCTGCCACAGGTAGCAATGTCGGCAGAACCAATAACCAATAGTGCGGCCACTTGAAAGTGGCAACGGCGCACAAAAGCACTAAACCCACCACCACCACAGGCAAAACGGGATAGTGCAGAGCAAGAGTCAAACTGGCTGCACCCGATGCCGTGGCCAGCGCGGTGGGAAAAGGCTTCACATGCATGACATGGCGTTGGAGTCAGTATTTGAAAGGGAGACGGTACTGTGCCATAGAATCCAGACTTCTTTTCGCTGGTGGCGTTTGAACGCGCTGGGCAAGCATATTTTTACCGCGCAGTACGCAAGACAACATCAAAAACTGGGAGCCTGCGTGAATCGAATCCTGATGATTGCCTACCACTTTCCGCCCTTGGCCGGTAGCAGCGGTATACAGCGGACATTGCGCTTTGTTCAACATTTGCCCTCATTGGGCTGGGAGCCCTTGGTGCTCAGTGCACTCCCCAGTGCATATGAAAAAACCAGTGACGATCTACTTGGCGATGTCCCGGCGGACACCATAGTTCGGCGGGCGTTTGCTCTGGACACCGCAAGGCACCTTCAGCTAGGCGGGCGTTATATGGGCTGGATGGCCCGCCCAGACCGCTGGATTAGCTGGAAATTCGACGCCGTACGGCAAGGTCTCAAGTTAATTAAAGAGTTCAAGCCCGACGTCATCTGGTCGACGTACCCCATTGCTACGGCACACGTCATCGCCTCAGTATTGCAGCGTAGAACCGGTATTCCTTGGATTGCCGATTTTCGTGACCCCATGGCGCAAGACGACTACCCGGCCGATTTGCGGACACGGCAAAGCTACCGAGACATAGAGGCCGACGTCGCTGCTAATGCGCGCTATTGCGTGTTCACCACGCCCGGCGCCGCGCGTATCTACCAACAGCGGTATCCTGCAGCAGCTCGCAGAATCACCGTGCTTGAGAACGGTTACGACGAAGAGAGTTTCTTGTCGGCCACACCAAAGCCAAAGTCGGGCGTGAGTGAATCGTCAAATACGCGTCCGCTAGTCATGCTGCACAGCGGAATCGTTTACGCGTGGGAGCGCGACCCAACCCAGCTTTTCATGGCATTGGGGCAGTTGAAGATTTCGGGTGCACTTAGCCCCAAAAATTTACGAATCCGTTTCCGTGCATCTGTCAATGAAGAGTTGTTGAAAAACCTGGCCACGACACATGGCGCACTCGACTTCATTGAGTTGTGCCCTGCCATCCCCTATCGCGATGCGCTTGCTGAAATGATGTCGGTGGATGCCCTGCTTGTTATGCAGGCGAGCAATTGCAATGCGCAGATCCCCGCCAAAATCTATGAGTACTTGCGGGCTGGCAAGCCTATTTTGGCGCTGACTGACCCTGCAGGTGATACTGCAGGTGTGCTGCGAGAAGCCGGGCTAAAGGACATTGCCCGACTGGACTCTGTGGATGAGATTGTCCAAGTGTTGCCTGAGCTATTAGGTGGATGGTCACGAGGGGACATAGAGCTTCCATTGCCGTTGGCCGTGAAACACGCATCGCGATTCGGGAGGACAACTGCTTTGGCGTCGCTACTCAACCGATCGTTGCTTGGTGTTGAGGATTCAGGCGGTCTACGCTGAAACCTGCTTGCACTTGCCAGTATCATTCCGGTGATGAACTTTACCAAAAACTTGAAGAGCTATACAAAAAAGCGCGTCAAGGCACTCAGGCATGCTGTCTTCAAGAATTTCAATTCGTTTTCCGCTGTAGATTTCCAAAAAGAACTTGGCAAACTTGGTATTGCCGTCGACGATACAGTACTGGTTCACAGCTCGTTCGATGCATTTGAAGGTTTCCAGGGCAAGCCAACCGACGTCATATCTTCGCTTCAAGGCCTTGTAGGTGAAGGCGGCATATTGATGATGCCAACCATGACATTTAGTGGTACGGCGGTTGATTACGCCAGAGCCAACCCCGTGGTCGACCTGGGTCGCTCGCCATCACGCATGGGCTTATTGACGGAGCTGTTCAGGCGAACACCTGATGTCATTCGTAGCGTTCATCCGACTCATCCCATGGCCGTTTGGGGCCGAGACGCCAACTTGGTGGCACACGGCCACCACTTGGCGAAAACGCCCTGTGGTGTCGGCACACCTTTTGAAGCCCTGCTCAAGCGGCAGGGCAAGATCATATTGTTAGGCACCGACATCAGCGTGCTTACCTTCTTTCACATGCTCGAAGAAGCGCTCGAAAGCGATTTCCCCGTGGCGCCATTCACTGAAGAGGTCTTTCACCTTAACTCAAAGACACGAGACGGCGAAATCCTAAGCACCAGTTGCCGACTCTTCGAGCCTTCAGTATCCCGTCGGCGCAATCTCCACAAAATGGTTCCGTACTTGAAAAAAGCAGGGGCTTGGCATCAGTCGAAAGTTGGTGGTTTAGAAATCACGGTTCTGGGTGCGGCAAATGTCGATAAAGCCGTGCGCGGCATGATCAAGCAGGGTGTTTACTGTTATGACTGAATCCAAAAAAAGTGAAGTGGCGAAGCCAGACTGGCGCGCCTTAATTTCGTCGCATCTCCAGTCAGGCGCCTACCATGCGGCAAGGCAAGAGGCTCGTGTAATGCTGCAAGACCAGCCTGGCCTGTTGAACTTCAGGTTACTTCGCCAACTGGTTGCAGGGCTCCCAAAAGAGGGCGCCACACTCAAGCCCTATCGGGTTGCGCTTTTGGCCACTTTCTCGATTGAGTTTATTCATGACTCTCTCATTGCCTACGGGTTTGTGAACGGTCTTCAGGTTGAGATATACCAGCCCGGTTTTGGAATGATCAACCAGGAAGTACTGGACGCCAAAAGCGGCCTCTATGCTTTTGCGCCTGACGTAACTATTCTCGCCATTGACGGCGAAGACTGGCTACCCGAGATTTACACCGATTTCATGGACGCTGAACCGGGTGGCAGCCCGAATGGAGTCGTTGATCGGCTTCAACAACAAATCGGCTCACTGGTGGGAACATTTCGCAGCATGTCAACCGCCCCGCTCCTGGTGCATAATTTTGCTGCGCCGCGCTTGCGCCGGGCAGGCATTGCCGACTTGCGCCTTGCCGAAGGGCAGGCAGCGCTTGTAGCCAGCGCCAACACGGCTCTCGGCAAAGTTGTTGCGGAACTTGTTGACGTACACATTGTGGATTACGCCGCGCTTGTAAGCCACTTTGGCACCCAGCAATGGCACGACGCCAGAATGCGCCTGTATGCCAAATCGCCTATTGCCAACGGCATGCTGGGCAACTTGTCGCTGGAGTACATGAAGTACTTCAGGGCGTTGAATGGGTTGGCCAAGAAATGTCTGGTCCTGGACTTGGACAACACTCTGTGGGGTGGCGTTATCGGTGAAGACGGCATTGACGGCATTCAACTCGGGCCCAACTACCCCGGCAGTGCCTTCGTCGAGTTCCAGCGGGTGGTGTTGGATCTCTACAAGCGAGGGGTCATACTGGCCATGGCGAGCAAGAACAACCCAGCCGATGTGGATGTGGTCTTTAGTAATCACAGCTTCATGTTGCTCCGCAAGGACCATTTTGCAGCTACGCAAGTGCATTGGGAAGCAAAGAGCGAATCGTTGAAGCGTATCGCCAAGCAACTCAGCATTGGTCTTGAGCACATGGTGTTTGCAGACGACAACCCGGCCGAGTGTGAGCAGGTGCGCCGTGAGTTGCCGATGGTTACGGTCATTCATTTGCCGCGTCGTCCCGAGTTGTATGCTGGCACACTGAGCGCTGAGGGCCTGTTTGATACGCTCAGCCTGTCAGATGAAGACCGCCGGCGGGGCCAGATGTACCAACAGCGAGCTCAGGCCGAGACCTTGCTTTCGACAAGTGGCAACATGGAAGACTACTACCGTGATCTGGCCATGGAAATCACCATCGCCAGCGTTGACCCATCCTCGCTCGCTCGCGCCGCACAACTCACCCAGAAGACCAACCAGTTCAACATCAGCACCATTCGGTACTCTGAGGCGGAACTCTCCGCACGTTTGACCCAACCCGCCTGGCTAGCTGCCACAGTGGGCGTGAGTGATCGATTTGGCGACAATGGCATTGTTGGCGTCATGATGGCGCGCACTGAAGACGACGGTCTCAATGTTGACACGCTTTTGCTCAGTTGCCGCGTGATCGGGCGCACCGTTGAAACCGCCATGCTGGCGCACCTGAGCGATGCGGCGCAACAGCGTGGCTTGAAAAAGTTGCGGGGGCGCATGGTACCTACCGATAAAAATGTGCCGGTGCGGGATTTGTTTGACAAACATGGGTTTAGCAAACTCGGCGAAGAAGCCTCTGGTGCGTCAAATTGGGAGCTTGATTTGGAGAAAACTCCCGTGCAGTGCCCCCCGTGGTTCAAAACGTCACCCCGGTAATAATCGCCGCTACACTTCGTGCCGCCTCACCTCAATTCGGAGCTATTGAATGTCAAAAAACGTTGAGCAGACCGTCAAAGACTTGATGTCAATCATCTTGAACATTGACGCTGCAAAGATTGACGACGGTACATCAATGGACAATACGCCAGGCTGGGATTCTGCCAACCAGATCAACCTGATTCTGGCGCTGGAAGAAGAGTTCTCCATCTCGTTTCAAGTCTCGGAATTCGAACTCATGGTCTCGTTTTTCGATATCGTTCAGACCGTTGGGGCCAAGCTGTAGCATGACTAACGGCTTCCCGATCGCATCGCAGTTAAGGTTTGACGACATTGCTGTTGGGCAAACCTTTGAGTTGGAGCGTGCTTTCTCGGCGCAGGATGTACTTGGGTTCGCCGCTGTAAGCGGCGACTACAGCCCCCTGCATGTCGATGTGGAATACGCCAGTGGCACTGAGTTTGGTGCCCAAGTAGTTCACGGTGTCTTGCTGGCGTCATTGTTTTCGCAGCTGGTTGGCATGCGCGTGCCGGGCAAACATGCCCTGTACCTAGGGCAAGACCTTACCTTTCGTCGCCCAGTGTTGGTTGGGGAAACAGTGCGTGCCATTGCCAAGGTAACTGGTAAAAGTGATGCCACCCGCACTTTGGTGCTGGCCACAGAAATTCGAAGTTTCGACGACAAAGTCGTCGTTATGGGCACAGCCAAAGTCAAGGTCCGCGACGATACACCCACAACGCTGCGCGCGAGCGTGCCAATAAGCATTCCACCAGATCCGGGCCGACGCGTCGCCATCGTTACCGGTGCCTCGCGAGGCATGGGTGCCCAGATTGCCAAGGCACTGGCCCAAAAAGGATATGCGGTAGCGGTCAACTATTTCCGCAGTGCGGATCGCGCCCTCAATGTGGTTCGCGAAATAGAAAGCAATGGCGGTGTAGCCGTTGCGGTGCAGGCAGACGTGCGGGATGCAGATGCCGTTGCAGCCATGTTTGCACAAGTGGTGTCCACGTTGGGGTCGCCTCGGGTATTGGTTAACGCGGCGGTGGGTGAGTTCATCAATCGCCCCCTCACTGATCTCCGATGGGCCAACTTTGAAGCGCATTTGCAGTACCAGGTCAAAGCTGTTTTGCAGGTATGCCAGGGTGCCTACCCGCACATGAAAGCCGCCGGTGGCGGTGCCATTGTGAATATTCTTTCGCAAGTTACCGCGGGGGTACCCGCTACCGGTGTGGCCGACTACGTCAGTGCAAAAAATGCGCTCATGGGCCTGTCTAAAGCCATGGCCGCAGAGTGGGCCGACGACATGATTCGGGTGAACATGGTGTCGCCTGGCCTTACAAGAACAGAAATGACCGAGCACTACCAGGAGCGTGTCTTCAAGATGGAGGCGGCCCGCACCCCTTTGAAGCGCATCGCCACAACCGATGATGTGGCCGGTGCAGTGGCGTTCTTGGTGGGGGAAGAGTCTGCCTTCTTGACAGGGGTCAATCTCTTTGTCACCGGCGGCCAGGTCATGCTCTAAGGGGGATTCACGTTGAAACCAGGCACCGTCGTCCGAAACATTCGAAACAACTATTTCAAGGGCAGCCTGCGTCGCATGTATTGGGATGCTGCTGCTCTTGCCGGGGAAGTGCGTGCACTTTTTCGGCCCGGCAATGCAGCATTTCGTGGCGAGGTCATCCGTAGCCAGTTACGCTTTGTTTTTTCGTCAGTTGAGCCTGTAGCCGGTGAAACGGTTGAACGCGCGCGGGCAGCGGTCGCCTGGATTTTGCGTGCCCAGGCTGCAACCCCTGATGAGGGTGTTTCCCTGGGGTACTTCCCCTGCGACAAAGAGGCCGGTAGCGGCTGGCGTGCCTCGTATCCTGAGACCACGGGCTACATCATCACCACATTGCTGGCATTTGCCAAAAAGTTTGAAGACGCTGAGGTGGCCCAGGCAGCAATGCGCATGGCAGAGTGGGAGGTGGCGGTGCAAATGCCTTCTGGTGCGGTACAGGGTGGGCCAGTGTGCCCGCCCGAACGCCAAACGGCCGCTGCCTTTAATACCGGCATGGTGCTGGACGGCTGGTGTTCTGCGTACAGCCATTCTGGAGACCCCAAGCTGTTGGCCGCGGCGCGCCGCGCCGCTGATTTTCTGGTGAACGATCTGGACGAGAGTGGCTACTTCAAAACCAACGGAGCCTTTGTCAGCCCGGGTGAAATCAAAACCTACACCTGCCTGTGCGCTTGGGCCATCTACCGCTTTGGGGACTTGGCCAATGAAGACCGTTACCGCAAGGCGGCGGTCTTGGTTATTGAGTCGGCGTTGCGGCAGCAGCAGCCCAACGGCTGGTTTGCCCACAATTGCCTGACTTACTCAAACTCGCCGTTAACTCACACCATCGGCTACACATTGCAAGGCGTTCTTGAGGTCGGCCTGCTGGCCGGGCGCGAAGACTTTATGGCTGCGGTGCGCCGCACGGCTGATGCGCTTGAGCCGTGCATGCACAGCAGCGGGTATTTGCCCGGGCGTTTCTATGCAGACTGGGAGCCCGCCGGCTTTTCATCCTGTTTGACTGGCTCGGCCCAAGTCGCGATAGTTTGCTACCGATTAGCTGACCACACGGGTCAAGAAAAGTACCGTCTCTATGCAAACAAACTAGTGGACTATTTGAAGGCGTTGCAGACTACCCAGTCTGAAGATGTCGGCGTGGTTGGCTCCATCGCAGGATCGTTTCCACTCTTTGGCGGGTACATGCGGGCGGGGTACCCAAATTGGGCGACTAAGTATTTCTTGGATGCCTTGCTGCTGCAGGCACAGATTGAACAAGTGACCCCTCGATGAGTCTGCGGGCACAGGCACTGTCGGGTTTTCGCTGGACGGCGAGTGTCAGGCTGCTGAGCCAAGTAATCACATGGGCTATCACCATCTTTGTGATTCGCCTGCTGTCGCCAGCGGACTATGGGTTGCTGGCGATGGCAACCATCTTCATCGAGTTCTTGTTGATGTTCTCGGAGTTCGGCCTCGGGCCGGCACTGGTCCAGAAAGCCAACCTAGATGAACGCACCCTGCGCCAGACGTTTGGCCTTGTGCTTCTTATCAACTTCACGCTGGCCGCACTCTTAATGCTGCTAGCACCGTTGATTGGTGTCTTTTTTGCTGAACCAAGGGTGGTGCCGGTGGTGCAAGTGCTGGCGCTGCAGTTCGTCATTAGCGCATTCAGCATTATCCCCAATGTACTACTTCAGCGGCGCATGGAATTTCGCAAGCGCTCGTTGATGGACTTGTCTGGTGCTGCCATTGCCAGCGTCACCACGCTGGCAATGGCATTTGTCGGCGCGGGTGTGTGGGCGCTTGTGGCGGGGTCCATGGTCGGCCAATTATGGAGAACAATTATTATCAATTTCATAGCACCCTTCTTTCTCCGGCCAAAGTTGTCTCTGCAAGGCATGCGCTCGCTGCTGACCTTTGGTGGGAATCTCACGGCCGCAGGGCTTTTTAACACCTTTTTCATTCAGGTCGATGTCATCATCTGCGCTAAGGTGCTGGGCAATGAAGTCCTCGGGTTTTATTCGGTTGGCGTGCAACTTGCCACCTTGCCAAGTCAAAAAATTGCGGGTCTTGTCAATCAGGTGGCGTTCCCGACCTTTTCACGGATGCAGCACGATGTAAAAAAAGTGGGCGAGAACGCGCTTCTGGGGATCCGTCTGCTGGGTTTTTTTGCGTTCCCGCTGATGTGGGGTATGTCTAGTATCGCCCCGGAGATTGTCGAAGTGGTTCTTGGCCCCAAATGGACGCTTGCCATCGTCCCGCTACAAGTTCTGGCATTGATCATTCCAATGCGGATCGCTGGTAGCTTCGTAGCAATCGCGGTTCAGGGCATGGGTCGCGCAGATATCATCTTGCGCAACACCATATGGGCCGCGTTACTGGCGCCACCGCTGCTTTTCGCTGGCGCCTATGCGGGTGGGCTGAACGGCCTAAGTCTGGCCTGGCTCGTCCTGACGCCGTCGTTGTTTTTGATCAACGTAAACCGCGGCGCGCCTGTCATTGGTCTGCGGGTATTGCAGGTATTACAGGCCATGGTGCCTTCCGCCATTGCCGGATTGACGATGTATGGCGCCGTAGTTTTAGCGCGGTATATCCTGGCCGATTGGCATGGCGGAGCATTGCGCATGATTGCTTTAATCACGGTAGGCGCATTAACGTATTGCGCGGCATCGCTTTTGTTGAACCGCAAGGGCGCCATGGAGGTGCTGGAAACGCTGCGCGGCATTGCAACTTCCAAGCGGGCGTCGTCGATGCAATCTTGAACGGTGTGCTTTGCCGCAGTGCATGGGCCGCTCTGCCACGGTTCTTCCAAATGCCGAATAGCCTTTTGACCCTGATACGGGCCGGATCAGGTCAGGTGTCTCTCCAAGTAGATAATTCGTGGCGCATATGTGTGTATTCCAAAGGAGGTTTTAAATGAAAATAAAGAGGCTTGTAGTTGACTTCATATTGGAGCCATTGTTTTCTCAGCGCAGACTTGAATCCCATTTCGTCTCTTGGGCCAAGTTTGTGTACCGTGTTCGAAAACCGTTCATCATCGGCATTACAGGCTCGGTAGGCAAGAGCACCACGACGGCAGTGATTGCGGCCGTGCTTTCACATCCAGAAGCTACAAAGCGCGTCGGGCCGATCGGCAACACCTTTAGCAACATGAATGACGACTTGGGAGTGGCTGCAACCTTGCTTCGTTTCAATTATGTGGTTGAGTTACCTTGGTCTTATCTTGGCAGGATTGCTCTGTTTTTTCAGTTACCAATTCGCGCCCTGCGAGCTGTGACAACTGATTATCCAAAAGTTTGGGTTCTGGAATGTGGTGTTGGTTCAACTGCAAATTTGTATCGTTTGGTCACGATTGCACCACCAGATATTGCAGTGGTTACGCGAATTGGAGCAGCTCATCTGGAGAAATTGAAGACGCTCGATGGTGTCGTGAAGGAAAAGAGTGCACTGGTCCGTGCAGTGCCGTCAACGGGCTTGGTGATACTAGGGCAGGATCATGACTTTGTGTCGTATTTCCAGGAAGCCTCGCGCGCGCCAGTGGTAAATGTGGTCGGGCAAGGATTGGAACTGTCTCAGAACATCGCGCGTGCGGTGTGTCAGCATATGGGCATTCCTGCTGAAGTTGTGACGGCTGCACTACGAGATTTCAAGAGCCCTGATGGGCGGTTGAATCGCATAGACCTTCCCAATTTGACCGTAATTGATGACACTTACAACGCAAACCCTCTTTCCATGAAACTGGGGCTTGATACGCTGGCGCAGCTTGCCAAAAATGGAAAGCGCCGACTAGCGATTCTGGGCGGTATGGGCGAAATGGGAGTGGATGGACCCCACTACCATGAAGATGTTGGGAGCTACGCGCGGAGTCGGGCCGATGTATTGATTGGGGTTGGTGACCTTGCCAATCTATACAAACCTGATCATTGGTTTAGTGACAGCGATGCATGCTCAGCGGGGATTGAGACGCTACTCAACGGCGATGATTGTGTGCTTGTGAAGGGATCTGCATCGGTCCGGATGAAAAGCATTGTTATGAAATTACGGGAGATAGGTGAGAGACCGGGTGGGCTGGTTTCAAAGACCTGAGTGGTGTCGTACCAATCTGCCTTGTGAGAACAACCAATTCCTTAGTGCAATTTCTTATGCTTCAGGGTGGTAGCACCAATGCCATGGCTCCGGAATGATTCCATATGGATTTAAAGGTGGATATGACATTTGAAAACCAAATGCCTTCGCATTTTGATTTAGCCAGCCGAATGCGCCGGTGTCTTCAAATGCCATGTCGGCAGGGATACATTCAAAATCCAGAGCGCGGCCTGTATGGTGTTCGCTGTGACCTGGCGCGGCGATCCATGTCAGAAGTTGATCGATTGAGGAAGAACTGCAGGCCAATTGTTCGCGGATCAATTCAGCTTGGTCATCAATGCTTCTGTATCCCCAACGAACCACCAACGTGATGCTGAAAGCAGCCGCGGCGGTTTGCATGGCCAAAAATTTGGACTTGGTTTCAGGGGTCATATAGCGCGTTTGTCCGTTTAGACCACAAGTAACCGCGACTAATTCTGTTGGTTTTCTTTGAAAAGGCAATCCCCGGCTGGTGTAATCACGCGGGATGTGAAGTCTGCGATGTAAAGCGTTTACTCGGCGACTGTAGGTGTCAATGGTTTGATCATGCTCTCGGAGCATTTCTAGCTTGACTGAGATGTTCCAGATTTTTTGCTGCGCGGCTTTAAGGATGTTTTGAGTATTCAAATCAGTTTTTCAATTGGAATTTAGCGGTGGACTGAAGCGGACTTTAGCAGTGAAGCTGCCATAAAGGTCGCGAAGAATATGACACTATCAACTCAGAATTTTTCACATAATAAAGGAAGTCTTTATGACAATTCTTGCCGGCGTCTTTAGCCGCGACCATTCAACACGCATACCGGATTCGGTTTGCGACACCTTGAAGAAAAGCATTTCCCGCGATCCATCGGACCACCCCATCGAATTCCGGGATGCCCAGGCTTACTTTGTGAAGGTCGATATTGGGGCATTCGACCGCCCGGCGCATCGCGTTGCGCCCACGGGCTCCATGGTCATCCTGGCCGGGGAGCCGTTGTTAACGTGCGATGGGCCAACTGGTTCAGGTCGCGACGCTGCCTTGGAGTTTTTGCAGACCCAATGGGACGAACGCGACTTGCGGAGCCTGCGCAGCGCCAGTGGTACGTACTGCGCCGCTTACTTCGACCCGCGCACTGCTACTGGCTATCTGGTAGCGGATCGGTTGGGGTTGCGTACCCTTTACTACTGCCTTGTTGGCGACTTTGTTTACTTCGCCACTGCCCTGCGGATTTTGGAGGCGCTCCCTGAGGTGCCCAAAGTACTGGATGTGATGGCCGTGGCGGAAATCACCGGCTTTGGCTACCCCTTCGGTGGCGCCACTGCTTATACGGACATCAAGATGCTTTTGCCTTGTGAGGTTTTGACCATTCAGCAAGGCGAGGTCAAGTCGTCGTGGTATTTTCAATGGGACGCCATTGCACCCGTGCAAGTCACTGAAGAGGAAGCGATGACTGAGGCCTACCGCCTGTTTCAGTCCGCGGTGCGTCGGCGCTTGCGCGGTGACAAGACTACATTTGCCTATTTAAGCGGCGGTCTGGATTCGCGGTGTACTGTAGCCGCGCTTCTTTCTGAACATGCGAAGGTGTACACGTTTAATTTTTCACTCGCGAAAACGCAGGATCAGGTGTTTGCTTTGGAATACGCCAACAAGAGCGGCACAATTCACCACGAGTTGCCTACAGAGCCTGGGCCAAATTGGTCAGCCGTGATGGCAGAGGCTTGGCAGAAATCGTCGCACCTTCAAACCGAATTACCTGAACATCCCCGCATAGTGTGGACAGGTGAAGGCGGCAGTGTTGGTCTTGGCCACGTGTATATCAGCCCCGAAATAGTACGCTTGCTGCGTTCAGGTGAACTAGATGCCGCGATTGAAGTTTATTTGCAGGAGCAAAATAAGGTCATCGTGACAAGAATCTTGGTGCCAGAATTGGCCAGTCAACTCCAGGGCCATCTGCACGCGTGCGTGCGTAAGGAGCTTGAGGCGATTCGCCATCCTGATCCGGTACGGGCCTTTTACATTTTCTTGAACCTTAATGGTCCACGGCGACACTTGGTGAACCACTTTGACACGATTGACCAGCACCGGCTGGAGTTCCAGGTGCCGTTTTACGATAGTGAATTGCTTGAGTATCTAACTGCGATAGCCGTAGATCCGTGCCTGTACCACAAACTGTACGTTAAGTGGTTGGCGCTTTTTGATCCTGCCGTTTGTGCAGTGCCATGGCAAGCATATCCGGGCCATGTGCCCAGCCCGATACCAATACCTGCCGACTTGCCAGACCAATGGAATGCGCCGGCAACTACCGAGCACCGCAAAACCCAGGATCAGGATTTGGTTAACCGCAGCGCTGCCATGTTGGCTGACGCGGAATTTCCAAGTCAAATTTTGCGCAAGGGCTATTTGCGATTGATGCGCTGGGCATGGCAGTTTGGCTTTGGGGACTATGGCTATGCAATGAAAGTTGCCCTGACATTTCACCGCTACTCGAAAGTTTCCGGAGGTCGTTATAGTGACTTCGAAGCTAACGGTAAAACTAAAGTTGGCACCGTTAAATTAACGTAACCATTAATTTCTGCATTTGAACAGAACCTCAACTTTCGTAGGTCAAAAAGTTGATCCATTTGTTCAACTCGCATAGTGCAAACTGTGCTTCTCCTTGTATCTACTAATGGCTAAATCGACAAGCGTGTCCAGGAGCTTTGAATAGGGAAGTCCTGATGATTCGCACATTCGCGGGAACATGCTGATGTAAGTAAATCCAGGTATCGTATTTATTTCATTCAAAAAAACGGAGCCTGTCTTTCTTTCAAGAAAGAAATCAACTCGTGCCATGCCTTCGCAGCGAACTGCCTCATAGGCCGATTCTGCAACGTTCATGATCCGAGTACGAGTGCTCGCGTCTAGGTCGGCGGTTGCCACAAGCATTGCACCGTCCGGATCGGTGTATTTGGCGTCGTAGTCATAAAAGGTGTGTTTGTCACCTGGGATGATCTCGCCCGGTATGTACGCGCGGCCACTTGAGTTACCAATGACTGCACACTCGATTTCCCGCGCATCTACAAAGCGCTCCAAAAGCACGCGCGTATCGAACCTAAACGCCTGTGCTAGGGCGACGCCTAGTTGCGATTCATCAGCAACACGTGAAGCCCCCAGTGAGGACCCAGCTGAACAGGGTTTTACAAAAAGGGGCCAGCCAATTCGGGCTGCTGCTGCTGCCCGCTCATGCGTGGTACTTGTCCGATGTAAAACTTCGAACTCGACAATTGGCAAACCTGCATCGCGCCATAACCGTTTGGCAGCTTCCTTGTCCATCGAGGAAGCGCTACCCAGCACGCCAGCACCGACATACGGGAGATCGGCAATCTCCAACAGACCCTGAATGGTACCGTCCTCGCCAAAAGAGCCATGCAATATCGGGAACACGCAATCAATTTTAATTTTGCCAACGGCCACGTGAAAGCCGTCAGAAGGCACTACTGACACAGGTTGATCGGCCGGGACTAGGCACATCGATCCGCCCTGGCCGGGAATGTCAGTCCACGCGATCGAGTCCTGTAAATGCCATCGGCCCTGCTTGTCGATTCCAATTGCCGTCACTTGGTATTTCGAAGAATCCAGAATTTTGATGACTGATGCAGCCGACTTTAGTGAAACCTCGTGTTCGCCTGATTTGCCACCGTAAAGAATGCAAATGTTGATTCGCGTGTGCTGCATTGATATATCTCTTGATCTAATGTGAAATTAACCTGTAGGTGTGAACAAATATTATTTTGGGGTTGGCGCATTCGTTTGATCAGTGCCTGGGTCAGACCATTTCCCCGCATCTTTAAGTAGGCCCATCAAAGTTGAAGCATTTAATCCTAAAGCGATAGACTTGTGGGCGTATACGAGCGCCTTTTCAAAATTTTTCATGTCGAAAAATATTAAACCAATGTTGTTGTGCGTGAATGCGTTGTCCCCCGCCCCCGCGGCAACGAACTCCAATTGTTGTTCCGCTTCGTTTTCCCGCTTCACCTTGACTAGAAAATTCGCATAAATCATCCGGACGATGTTGTCATCGGGCCTCCAGGCGATTGCACGAGTGAACCAGCATTCGACCAAATAGGAAGTGCCATTCGGTTTTTGGGTTTTTTCCTTCTCACTTAACGCGGCAACCGAAATCAGAGCGCGATGATGATTTGGGAAAGCGTGCAGTGTGTACGAAATATCTCCACCTGGTAATGCGTTTGTTTTGCCGCGAAACAAGCTTTCAACCTCTGGCGTGAAGTGGGCGTTTTCTACGATAGAGAGCAGCGCTTGGTGCGAGCGATAGGTCGGTTCGGGAATATATCGTTCAGCCCGATAGTCGTAGGGCCCAAAGCGGCCAGTCGATCGTAAAACCCCGCAGCCTGGGGGAAGTTCTTGGGCAAACACAGCGGTGCTCGCACAAACTACAAGCAGGCCAAGCGCCAACTTCAAAATGCCGACCAGTTGCCGCCTGACAAGCTGGCTAATTTTGGGTGAAATCACAAGAGCCATGTAAGATCCTTTGAAGCAAATAGGTACGGTCCACGCGCTGCATGTTCGGCCAGTTTAACTGCCTTCAACCAGTGGTCTGTTCACGGCTACACGGCACTTCCACATGACTTCTATCAGAGTGTTGATTGTTCTGAAACTTGCCGCATTTTCCGCTCGTGGACTTTCTGCATAAATGCTTTGAACCGTATTGCCGCTGGTTTGACCATTCGTCTAGTCACCTCGCCAACCGAGCCAAGGATGCCGCCAGCAGTTTTGGGGTTATAGGCAATGATTCCCCAGCGTTCCCGGCGTTCACTCATCCAGAACCTCTTGTACGGGTCATCGCCAGCCAGGAAGTCCACTTCGGTAACCCGATCTTTGTCAATTACGTGTTCCATCAGACAGGCCGTCAAGACTGTGCCCGGCGCATAGGCCTTGAAATTTTCGTCGTATGCCAGCTTGTAAATGTTTGCTTTCCCATTGATTACGATCCACAACTGGGCTGCAACCGGCTTGCCTTCAAGCCTTGCTACGCCCAACCGCAGCCAGCCCTTGTCTTTACTCAGATTGACAAGCCCCGGAATGAATTTTGGGAAAGGCTCAGCCACTTTCCAGCTTGATGCATAGACCTGCTCATAGGCAGCTATCGCTTCGATCAGCCCAGTACCATCAGTCACAATTTCCAGAGTTCCTCCAGCATCAGCAAACTTCTTGGTCATGCGTTTGATCGTACTGCGTGTTGTTCCTCTAAGCCCTGCCAGGTAGGTTTTCCAATCCGCGGATTGGGGAAAATACCAGTTTCCAAAGCAAAAGAACTCGAAGTCAGCAAACTGTGCTGCGTGAAGCGCATTCTGGAGCATGCGGTAACCCATGGAGTCGGGATCCATGGATGAAAACCGTATGGACTTCAATGGCCCAAAGATCTTAGTGACGGCTTTGATCAGCACAACCAGGTCTCGATATCTGACATCGTGTGCAACCGCAGGGCTATACAGCGTCGTGTAAAAATTACCCAGACCCTCTACTTTGTAGCCAAGTGGCGTCTTGTTCACCAGCAGAGGTAACACCGTAACAGGCTTGCCCTTTCTGAGTAAAACGAAGACGCGGATCCCGTCATGCTTTTCGAAAACGGCATCAACCAGGTTTTCATACCACGCCAATCCAAATTGAAAGTCATCACTTTCGGCGGCAGCAAAAAAATCCCTGACATCGGCTGGTAGCTCATTTGGATGTCTATACACATCCACGGTAAAGAGATCGCCCGATTCCAGTTTGCTGGAATCGGGTGATCGAATGGCGTTGACTGCAACGCCTATCAAACTGGTTAGTAGGGCTGTCGCTGTATTTCTGTGAAAAGTCCAGTGTGAAATCCATCTCTGACCGGTTGCCCACGCCAGCTGGTCAGTGTCTGCATCCGTATAAAACTCGATGGACTTGCCTGCACAAAATGTAAAAAGGTCCTGTATTGCAAAATGCAAAAGCAAACGGCCTGGTGCATAGCTACTCAGTGTTTCATCAAATGTGGTCTTCAGCATTACCACCAAGCCGCCCTCTGCGATAAGCAAGCGGGACGCCGCGAGTTTTTCCCCAAGCCACAGTTCATAGACAATCGTTTGGCAGGATGAACTGTCAAAACGACGCAAGAGATCCGAGTAGAACCTTTGTTGATTCTCACTTGAGCCTAAGGCCGTGCCTTCCCGGCCTTTCCACCCTCTGGATTCGAGGATTGCATAACGGTCCACAGCTGCTTCAAGTTCAGACGGATTGGTGATGCGAATGAAGTTTTTTGGAACACCGTTTGCCTCCGCTTTGCGTTGATATCTTCCAATGTTTTGAACCAGTTTTCTGGAACGCGAAGACCAATACGACTCAAATGTTCCAGTCAGATCAACGTTCATGGTGAGCGCGTGATCCATGCGATTCACCTTTAGCGGGTCATAGTGTTTGAAATTGCTGAAAGCCGGGTCAACACACAACATGTCGATGCGCAATGCATAGCCGGGCAGTTTTGGCAACAGGAAGGCAATGTATTCCGAGCCAGACAACAGCATAGGTCCAATTTGGGCTTGTGACGGCAAGAAGGTCGACCACATTCCTGGCCCAGCCCTTCGAAGCAGGCACATTGCTTCGGGTTGCTCGCTTGGACTCAAGACGCACAATGCTATGTTGTCGGCTCCAAAATGCCGCAGCAATTCGTCGATGAATCGACTGTCCAGCATCGGATGTGCGTTGAATAGACGGCTATTCAGCGAATCCCACGCTTTTGCATGGCTGCCCAGTCCCTGGCCTTTTTCAAGGCAAAATACTTTCCAGCGATTCATGAGCCTCTGCCATCAGGGTTTTGCAACATAACTTGGGTAACCGCAGCAATCATCCACGCCATTTGCTCGGACGAAAGGGCTTGGTGGCAGGGAAGATGTATCAGGCGTAATCGAAAATCTGTGGCAACCGGACAACCTGAAACAGCCATATCATCCCAGCGCCAGATGGGGACACCCAGGCGCTTTAAAGCGTAAAAATGGATTTCTGGGTGGTCTAACTGCAACGGAAACATGTAGGGGACGCAATCTGCGGACAGCTTGGGATAAAGCGCACGGCAAAAGGGTAGCTTGGCGATGCCGTCGAGCCAGACCAGATAGTTTTGGCGACGTCGACTCACCAGAGAGGTGCAGTCAGTGTGGCGGAATATCCAGCGTGAACTGGTCAGACTTTGCATTTTTTCTTCTGCCAAGACGTATTGAGTTGATGTGTTGTCGCTTTGCTCTTTAATGTCGTGCCCCATCTTGATCGGTGCGCTGGCAAGTGCACGCACTTCGTCCTTGAGGCCGTTGATATCAGGCAGCGGAACTCTGGAAAATTTTTTCTGTAGTATGGGGGCCAGGCCCTTGATTTCCCGCCGAAGTCCGGCCTGCGCTGTTTTGAAATCTTGCGGGATAGCCGCTTCACAGGTCCAAAGTAGACCGCCGTCTTGAGACAGGAAAAACTTGTAGGGACTGGACACGCAGAAACGTCCGGTAGTGCCTATCGCTCCCTTTTCCTGGCGCGTGTCTTCATTGGGCCCGACAAAAGCATGGGAGCAGTCTTCGATGAGTGCAAGCCCGTGCTGTGCGCAGAAAGCTGCAAGTGGGGCCAGGTTTTGAGCGAAGCCAAAGTAGTGCGGTATCAGCAGAGCTTTTGCAGGCGGAAACGTGGCATTCACGCTGGCCGCCAATGAATCCATATTGGGGGACAAGTCGGGGTTGACGGCGTACAGCGCCACGTTTGCGCCGAGGCGGATGGCAGGGTCCAGCATGGTGCGGCAATGGTAGGCTGGGGCGATTAAGGCGCCTTGCGGTCCGACCCCCGACAATCGGTAGGCCTGCGTCAGTGCATAACGACCGCGGGTGAAGTGGCGGGTATTAGCGCCCGAACTGTGTAGGCTTAGAGGCCCAGAAGGCTTCAGTTGAATTGAATGTCGCGAAAAGCCCGGAAGAACTGGAACTCTTGGCTGTGGGAATCCACAGTCGGCGGGGTCAAAACGCAGATATCTCATGGCGAGCGACTCGCCTGGTCAGCGATCAAATGCTGCACAGACGGGAAAGCGAGCCAATTCAGCGTTAAATCCTCCACCAATTTTCGTGCCGTAGCATTTGAAAACGTATGGTCGACACCTGCCAAATCATGTCGCTTGAGGCCACGGCGGCTTTGGAAGCTGGCCCAATCCGAATCTGCTTCTGCATGCTCCAGGAATTCTTTGGCTGTGTAGTCGGCTCCACTCAGAATCAAGAGAATTTCACCAGAGAAGCTCTTCCACCCTTTCGCCATGCGAACCTGAAACGGGATAACTGCTGGCGTCGGCTCGCGTCCGGTCGAAACCGACACCCGGACTCTTTGAGCAAAACCACTCAAAGCAGTTAACGCCACTTTGCCACTGAGCAATTTCAGCCAAAAATTCTTTTGCATCAACCGCTGGGTGTAGTAGTGCTTCACCTGCGTCTTGGCGAGGCTCGCCTCCGACCGCACCCAGGGGTTCAAAAGACAAAGCCCCGTAACCCGCGCATCTTGCGTTTCCCTGCAATACAACAGAGCCGCCGAAGCGCCATCGCAAAGGCCCCAAAGTATTATTTTTTTCACCTTGGGCACGTGCGCTTTCAACGCGCCTATTCCCGCACCAACATCGTCACTCACGCGCTCAAAATCTCTTTGTTCACCTTCACTATCTCCCATGCCCCGATAGTCAAACCGCAAAACGGAAAAACCCGCGGCTGCCAAGGAGCGTGACAAAAGTACAAATTGCCGATGGCTGCCTGCCCGGTACTGTGGTCCGCCGACAATGACAACCACGCCAATGTCTGACGGACTTTCGGGCCTGGCCAAAATGCCCAAGAGCGTGTCGCCAGCGCAGTCAAACAGTGCTGTTTCTTCAGTGAAGTTCATTGCGTGCTTGTATTTAAGCTCAGACTCACAGCGGCCAAGCTGGCCGAAATTAAATCGGGTGCCGTCTCAATTTCACTGGTTTGCCAAAACGCTGGGCCGCTGATCACATCTGACGCCACCTGCCAGCCCTCTGTTTGCCAATGTGCCACGGTTCTGGTCGAAACGGGCGTCAAAGCAGCGGCTTCGCGGGTGGAAAGCTCCATCCATGCCACACGACCTCGGGTGAGGGTGGTTGGCGGTTCAAGCTGGGCCTGCTCAAGGCCCGAGGCTAGATCGCTTGCCATTGTGTACCCAGCAATTTCGACGCTGGACCCCGCATCGAGCTGTTGCCGTAGCCCCTCCATGATGCCCTTGCCCTGCCCGCCCAGCATGTCGCCAGCCACCTTCAAGCGCAGGAATTGCTGCAGCAGAGGCTTGCCTGAAGCGGGTGCTTGCCAAAACAGAAAATTGCAAGGTTCCGACAAGTGGGTGGCCGCATCGCAGGCCAACAGGCACCCGGCCCGCAAGCCCCAAAGCCACAAGGTTGGCGTGCGAGAAGCTGCGGCAGATGCACCGGCTCGCTGGCGCACCCATTGACAGGCCTGCACCACATCATTCACCCAAGTCTGCCAAGTCGCGTCACCAAAATCACCTGAACTGTCACCGCAACCCAACAAGTCAATTTGCAAAACGGCATAACCGGCGTTGGCAAAGGCTCTAGATTGCAAAGCGGCCATGCGCCTGGCTTTGTTCATTTCTTCAGCGAACGGGTGAACGTAGACCACTAAGCCATGGGGAATCGGGCCATTCGGCTTGTAAAACAGACAAAACCGCTGCCCTTGGCCCGGCACTGTGCTCGGCAAAAAAAAAGCTTCGGGTCTGGTCGGCATCAGGTCTTTAGGGGGTAACAGGCTATACGCAGGTGCGTTCGGGTGCGTTTGCAATTGCGTTTTAGCCCGCCAGTTTGCCGCTGACAAACTCAGTCAAAGAGCCCACCGTGGCAAAAGTCGAGCCATCGATGTCGTCGTCGTCCACCACCAAGCCCAGCTGGTCTTCCAAACTGGTGATCAGGGTCACAACCGCCATGGAATCCAACTCGGGGATCGCGCCAAGCAACGGCGTGTCGGGCGTGAAGGCGTTTGAGCGCCCGTTCAAGCTCAGCACCTCGTCGAGAATCCGCAAGACTTCCTGTGTAACATCCATCGTCATTTCCTATCGATCTAGCGGTTGAAACATTTTTAACATCGAGTAGTTTAGTTTGGAACGATCTTTGGGCGATGTGAAACTTTTTACCGATAAACTGTTTTTTAACGCTTATGCGTGGTCGGCTGTTCTGGTGCCGCTGCGCATCACCGCACCTTTTGCGCACCGAGCCACTTATTTATGCCTGATTCCTCGCTCCTACCGGAACTGATCACCCATTCTGCAATTCGCGCGGGCGATGCTGTGGCATTGACCAGTGGGAAGCAGTCGCTAACCTATGCAGAGCTTGAGGAACTCGTCAAGTCATTTGCCAGCGGCTTGATGCAGTTGGGCCTAGCCCGCAACGAACGCGTCGCCATTTACCTCGAAAAACGCTTTGAAACAGTGATCGCCAGCTTTGGCGCACCGGCGGCGGGTGGCGTGTTTGTGCCGGTCAATCCGCTTTTAAAGCCTGAACAGGTCGCATTTATTTTGCAGGACTGCAATGTGCGCGTGCTGGTCACGTCGCCTGAACGATTGGCAACTTTGCCTGCAGCCTTGGCGCAATGCCCGGACTTGCGGCACGTGGTGGTAACGGACGGCTTCGGCCCCGCATTTGCAAAACCTTCCAACCCACCTGCAAACTCCGCTGACCTTTCAGCCTTAAACCATTGGGCGCAACACGATTGGGGTGCGTTGCTGCAAAGCCCGCCGCGCGCCGGCCACCGCGTGATCGACACCGACATGCTGGCAATTTTGTACACCTCAGGCAGCACCGGGCGGCCCAAGGGTGTTGTTTTGTCGCACCGCAACATGGTGGCGGGGGCTAAAAGTGTCGCGTCGTATTTGCAAAACGGACCGCAAGACACGCTGTTGGCCGCGTTGCCGTTGTCGTTTGACGCTGGTTTTAGCCAGCTGACCACGGCGTTCCACGTGGGTGCGCGGGTCGTTTTGCTCAATTATTTGATGCCGCGCGACGTTTTGAAGGCCATGGAGCGCGAAAAAGTCACCGGGCTCACCGCCGTGCCACCCTTGTACATTCAAATGGCGCAATTGGAATGGCCTGCCGCCATCAACGACCATTTGCGCTACTTTGCCAACACGGGCGGCCACATGCCGGGTGAGACGCTGGCCGTTTTGCGCCAACGCGCCCCCAAAGCCAAGCCTTTTTTGATGTACGGCCTGACCGAAGCGTTTCGTTCAACCTATTTGCCGCCTGATGAGGTAGACCGCCGCCCCGATTCCATTGGCAAAGCCATTCCAAACGCCGAAATTTTGGTGCTGCGAGAGGACGGCTCGCCCTGTGCCGTCAATGAGCCCGGCGAGCTGGTGCACCGTGGCGCTTTGGTCGGCATGGGGTACTGGAACGATGCCGAAAAAACGGCAGAGCGCTACAAACTGCTGGCGTCCGACGCGCCAGGTCGGCAAACCGGGTTGATGTTGCCCGAGTACGCCGTTTTTTCAGGCGACAACGTGCGCCAGGATGCCGACGGGTTTTTGTACTTCATTGGGCGGCGCGATGAAATGATGAAGACTTCAGGCTACCGCGTGAGCCCACTTGAAGTTGAAGAAATTGTCTACGCCACCCAGTTGGTGGGCGAATGCGTAGCCTTTGGCGTGCCCCACCCCAGCCTGGGCCATGCTATTCATGTCATAGCAACCAACGCCACAGCGAATGGGGCAGGCAGTGAATCACCGGGCGATACTGACCCACTGGCGAAGCTGCCCGCGCTGCTTTTGGCCGAATGCAAAAAGCGCATGCCCGCTTACATGGTGCCCGCTGGCATTGAAATTGTCACAGGGCCATTGCCACGCAACCCCAACGGCAAAATTGACCGAAAATTGCTGTCCACCGACTGGCTGGCGCGCCACGGCCGCTGATGGCCCTGTCACCGACCTTTGACCGACACCTCACTTGAAACCCAATTTATGACCGTCATCGAACGCAAGCTTCCCGTGCACGCGCCAATGAGTCAGTTTGAGGTGCAAAACGGCGAGTTGCTGGTCGGTGGCGAGCGCCTTACAAATCTGGCTGCCCGTGTGGGCCAAACCCCCTTTTACGCTTACGACCGGGGCTTGCTCAAAGCCCGCGTGGCGCAACTGCGCACGGCCTTGCCCAGCGCCGTCAAGCTGCATTACGCAATGAAAGCCAATCCCATGCCTGCCGTGGTCGGCTTCATGGCATGCTTGGTTGATGGGATTGATGTGGCATCCGCAGGCGAGCTGAAAGTCGCGCTGGACGCAGGTGCCAACCCGCTCGAAATCAGTTTTGCAGGCCCCGGCAAACGCGATGCAGAACTGCGCCAAGCCGTGGCGTCTCGCGTTTTGATCAATCTGGAATCGTTTCGTGAAGTCGCTGTTTTGCAAGCTATTTCGCAAGACCTGGGCCTGCCAGCAAGGGTTGCCGTGCGAGTGAACCCTGACTTCGAACTCAAAGGCTCGGGCATGAAGATGGGCGGCGGCCCCAAGCAATTTGGCGTGGACACTGAGCAAATGCCTGAATTGCTGGCCCAAATCGGCCGGGCGGGCTTGGCGTTTGAAGGCTTTCACCTGTTTGCCGGCTCGCAAAACCTGCGGCCCGATTCAATTTGCGAAGCGCAGCAAAAATCATTCGATTTGGCGGTGCGTTTGTCCCAAGACGCGCCCCTTCCCGTGAAATTTCTGAACCTGGGAGGCGGCTTTGGCATTCCGTACTTCCCTGGCGAACAGCGTTTTGATTTGGCCCCGGTGGGTGACAACCTGGCACAACTGCTGCAACGCGCCAAAACAGAGTTGCCCCAAGTCGAATTTGTGATTGAACTGGGTCGCTACTTGGTGGGCGAAGCAGGCATTTACGTGGCCCGCGTGGTGGACCGCAAGGTGTCGCGCGGCCAGGTGTATTTGGTGACAGATGGCGGACTGCACCACCACCTGTCGGCGTCGGGCAATTTTGGCCAAGTGGTGCGCAAAAACTACCCTGTCACCATTGGCAACCGGGCTGATTCTGCCGTCACTGAAATTGCCTCCGTCGTCGGGCCTTTGTGCACCCCGCTTGATTTACTGGCCGACCGCATGACCCTGCCAGTGGCCCAGGTGGGCGACCTGGCGGTGGTGTTTCAGTCGGGCGCTTACGGCGCCAGCGCCAGCCCGCACGGGTTTTTGGGTCACCCGCCGTGTGTGGAAGTGCTGGTTTGATGGTGCATCGGCCACCGACCTGGGTGGCATTTGGCCGGTAGATTGAATTTGCTATATATTTAATAGCGAACTATTGAATATATTCGAGAGCTAGAGGCCTAATTGATTCATATTTTGACGTTTTTGAGGCATTTTGACAAAAAAAGAACCTGCAGGTTCTTTTTTGTGTTTTTGATGCAAAAAACGGCTGTTTTGAAGGCAGCGACTCTGTTGCCTGCCGCGCATGCTCACTCGAAGTCGCTTGCATGAGCGATGCACCCGGGCCGTCGGCTCAAACGACTTTTTCATCGGGCCAACAGCTTCTTGTCCGTTGCGCCAAAGGCCTTTTGGCGGCGCTTTTTTTGGCCGCTGGCATCGCGCTCGCATCGCGCCACCCGCTATGGCCAGTCTTCATCTTGGTGGTTTTCTACGCTTGGGCGGTGGTGTCCGCCTTCGTACCGCGCCTGTGGTTGTTTGTGGTGCCCGCGGCCCTGCCAGCTTTGAGTTTTGCGCCCTGGACTGGCTGGTTTTTTGTCGATGAATTTGACCTGCTGCTGCTGGCCACGCTGGCAGGCGGCTTTGCGCGCGGGGCGTTTCGCCCTAAACGGGTTTTGATAGCGGGGCAACTCGCACAACCCACTCAATCCGTTCAGCCCAGCCAAATCGCCCAAACTGCCCGAACTACTCGAACTGAGCGATCCGCGCCCGGCTTAAGCGTCCCCAGCGGCCCCAGCACTGCGTTGTCAACCCTGCCCAGCAGGCTGAATGTGGCGTTCCTGCCCACTTTGCTGGTGCTTTTGACCGTGGCGACGGTGGTGTCGCTGAGCATTGGCCTGGTGGCCGCCTCGCAGGCTGCGGCTCATGCTGCTGCGGTGGCTGGATCCGCTGCCAACACAGCGTCTGGCGCTTTGGGCTGGCCGTGGGGCCTCAATTTGGATTCGATTTGGGTTCAGGGCTACGCCGACCCCGCCAATGCGCTGCGCATCTTCAAAAGCTTCGGTTTTGCGGCCTTGTTCATCGTTTTGCTGCGGGCCGACCTGCAAACCGAAACCGATACCGCCCAAGGCAGTCGGTTTTTGGGTCTGGGCATGTGCGTTGGGCTGACCGTTGTCACCCTGGTGGTGCTGTGGGAGCGCTTGGTTTACCCAGGGGTGCTCGAATTTTCAACCCGCTACCGCACCACCGCGCTGTTTTGGGAAATGCACGTCGGCGGGGCGGCCATCGATGCCTATTTGGCCATGGCCACGCCGTTTGTGGCATGGGCCTTGTGGTCGGCCAAGCGGGTGCGTCAGTGGTTTTTGCCCGCTTTGCTGGCGCTGTTGACCTGTTACGCGGCGCTGACCACATTTTCCAGAGGCGTTTACCTGGCCACGGCCTTGCCGGTCACTTTATTGGCCCTTGTGGCTTGGTTCGCCAAACTGCGACTTGGCAAGCCCGGGAAAATCGGCCAGGTCAGCCATTCATTGGCCAGGCGATTGGCGCATGTCGTCGTGCCCGCAGACTGGCACGGCAAAGCGGGCCTGTTGCTTGGGCTTCTGATCGTCTCTGAAATCGCCGTGGTCTTCAGCGCAGGCACCTTCATGCGCGAGCGCCTGGAAAAGGCCGACAGCGACCTGTCCAGCCGCATGGCGCACTGGTCGCGCGGCTTGACGTTGCCCAACAGCGCGCAAGACTGGCTTTGGGGCCGGGGTTTGGGCCGTTTGCCCGCCGACTATGCCCAAATCAGCGATGAAACCGAATTTTCAGGATCAGTTCAATGGGTTGACAACACGGCAGAGGCGACAGCTAGCCCGGCCCCAGCCTTTGCCCTGTCACCCACGTTTCCACGAGTCAACCCACTTGCGCCTTCGCTCACCCCTACCGCGACCTCCGCGCCACGTCAGTTCCTGGCATTGAGCGGCCCTTTGACCAACCCTGACTTGGGTGGCTTGTATTCCTTGTCGCAGCGCATTGAGCTGATCGACGGTGCACGCTACCAGTTGCAGTTGAAGGCACGGGCCTTGGTGGACACCGAGCTTTTGTTCAAAGTCTGCGAAAAACACCTGCTGTACGAAGCCCGTTGTCAGTCACGCTACATCAAAATGCGCGCCAACACGGCTTGGCAGGCGGTGGCGTTTCCTTTGCGGGGGCGGTTTTTTTTGGAGACAGACCACCTATTTCGCAAGTTTGGCGTGTTGTCAGTCACCGTGCTCAATGAAGGTGGCCGGGTTGACATCGCCAATTTGCAGGCCCTATCGCCCAAAAGCCAGGCATTTTTGGAAAACAGTGACTTTTCCCACGGAATGGAGCGGTGGGGCACCTCGGCGGGCAGCTACTATTTGCC
>JANPCR010000154.1:0-1628 GCA_031431035.1 Rhodoferax sp. | reverse complement strand
GAAGGTTTGAGTTCGGTTTGAGGCAAAGATCAGGCAAAGTTGAGGCAAAGGCTAGATTTTGATATTTCCGGTCAACGCAGGCGACGTATCGCAAGGCATTCAACTGGCTGTGGCACCCGTGTTTTTGCTGACGGCGGTGTCAGCCATGATTGGTGCCGTGGCCAACCGTCTGGCGCGCATCATTGACCGGGCGCGTCTGCTTGAAGACCGCATTGATGCGCTGGGCGAAGACGGTGGCCCCAAGGTGGTGGCGGCCTACTCCGAGCTTGCGGAGCTGCGCAAACGCGGCTTGCTGGCCAACTCTTGCGTGGCATTGCTTACCTTGTGTGCGCTCTTGATTGGGCTGACCATCATCGCCCTGTTTTTGGGTGAAACCATGCATGTGCAGGGCATTCGCACGTCGTTGGTGAGCTTTGTCGCAGGCGTGGTCTGCTTTTTGCTGGCGCTGCTTTGCTTTTTGGCTGAAACCCTGATTGCCACCCGGCTGCTGAACTTCAGACGCCCTGGCAGCTGAAGGTTCTCAAGCTTTATTTAAACCAATTTTTGACAGGAGACGTTCATGAAATACCAATGCGCCCATCGCTGGGCCTTTAAAACCTGGGGCGGCGCGCTGGAGGCTATTGAAGAAGAGCTGACCCCCATCGGCGGCCATGAAGTGACCGTGCGCATCACCCATTGCGGCATGTGCCATTCGGACCTGCACATTCAGGCGGGCGGTTTTGACATGGGCGGCGGGCGACTGTCGTCGCTTGAGGCGGCCGGCAACAAATTGCCGCTGACCATGGGCCATGAAATTGTGGGTGAAATTGTGGACATGGGCCCCGATGTTCAGGGCGTCACCCTGGGCGAGATCGTCATCGTCTACCCGTGGCTGGGTTGCGGCGCGTGCCCGACTTGCCTGCGCGGTGATGAACAACTCTGCTCCAAAGCCAACCTGAGTATGGGCATCAAGCTACCGGGCGGCTTTGGCGACCTGGTGCGCATGAGCCACGAGCGCTATTTGGTGCCGTTTGGCACGCTGGACCCGGCCCGTGCGGCCACCTTTGCCTGCGCTGGCATCACGGCTTACGGGGCGATTCGGAAATTGCCCGCAACCACGGCTGAGGATTGGGTGGCCGTGATCGGCTGCGGTGGCGTCGGCATGACGGCGGTGGCGCTGCTGTCGGCAACCCAAGCCGGGCGCATTGTCGCCATTGACCCGGACCCCGCCAAACGCGAAGCGGCCCTCAAATTTGGGGCCAGTTTGGCGTTTGACCCGAACGTCAAAGGCGTTTTGAAAGAAATCGCCATTGCCACGGGTGGCAACGTGGCCGGAGCGGTTGATTTTGTAGGGGCCGAATCGACCTCGACCTTCGCCGTCAATGTGGTTCGCCGCGCGGGGCAGGTGGTGATCGTGGGGCTGTTTGGCGGCGAGTTCAAGCTGGCTTTGCCCATGTTTATCTTCAAGTCGCTGTCGGTCACGGGCTCGTACACCGGGGGCATTCATTTGCTGCGCGAACTGGTAGCCTTGGCCCAAAAAGTCACTTTGCCGCAGATTCCTATTGAGCTGCGACCTTTAAGCACCGTGAATCAGGCGCTGGATGATTTGGCCAAGGGGCGCATTGTGGGGCGGGTGGTGTTTCAGCCTT
>JANPCR010000153.1:0-2789 GCA_031431035.1 Rhodoferax sp. | reverse complement strand
TGCACAATTGCAGCCAACGCCATCGAATTTACAGCTAGTTTGTCAGGACATGGCAGGCAATGGGCGACAGCTTTGCAATTTCAGCGCCCACCCCAATTCAGCGTCGAACTTGTAACGCGCCTGGGTTGACGATGTTGGTCGGCGTACTTTGAATGAAGTTGATCACATTGTCAAAAGCGGCGTCAAAGTACATTTCGTAGCTGTCTTGCTCCACGTACCCAATATGCGGCGTGCAGACGCAGTTTTCCAGCCGCAGCAGGGCATGCCCTTGCAAAATGGGCTCGTTTTCAAACACGTCAATAGCGGCCATGCCAGGGCGACCCCGGTTCAGCGCACTGATCAGGGCATCTGGCTCGATCAACTCGGCGCGCGACGTGTTGACCAACAGCGCGGTGGGTTTCATCAACGCCAAATCATCGTATTTGACAATCGCATGGGTCGCTTCATTCAAGCGCAAATGCAGGGACAGCACGTCACTTTGCGCAAAAAACTCTTCCTTGCTGCGTGCCGCATGAAAACCCGCCGATATGGCGTTGCCGCGAGAGGCTTCACGGCCCCACACCAGCACGTTCATGCCAAACGCCTGCCCATACCCTGCGACCAGCTGCCCGATCTTGCCGAAGCCCCAAATACCCAAAGTTTTGCCGCGCAGCACCGTACCCAGGCCAAAGTTGGGTGGCATGGACCCGGCCTTCAGCCCCGACTGTTGCCAAGCGCCGTGCTTGAGGTTGCCAATGTACTGGGGTAGCCGCCGCATGGCCGCCATCGTCAGCGCCCACGTTAACTCGGCTGCCGCCACGGGCGAGCCTGCGCCGTCCGCCACGGCAATACCCCGCTCAGTGCAGGCTTGCACGTCAATGTGGCTGCCCGAGCGTCCGGTTTGCACGATCAGCTTGAGTTTGGGCAGCTTTTCAATCAAAGCCCGCGTGATGTGGGTGCGCTCGCGAATCAGCACAATCACGTCAGCGTCTTTGAGCCGCACCGAAAGCTGGCCAATGCCTTTGACCGTGTTGGTGTAGACCTTGGCAGAAAAGGGTTCGAGTTTCTCGGCGCAGCGCAACTTGCGCACGGCATCCTGGTAGTCATCAAGTATCACAATATTCATGGGAGTATTGTGCCTTGGCGCGGGCCCTGTTTAAGGCGGGCCAGGTTGTTAAAAAGTATCCAAATGACATTGCCAGCGCTCTGGCAGCTTGCGCAACAGGGGCCTGAATCAATGCAAAAGAGCTTCTTTGGCGACCAAACGGTCAAGCTCGGCGCACACGTCGGCCATGCGGCCTGAAATGACCATGCGCCCGACATTGGCGCGGGGCAGTCCCGCTTCGTGCACCCGAACCACTCTGACCATCGGTAAGGTGCTTTGTGTTCGGGTCTGGGCTTGATCACAGGCTTGCGGGAGATGCAGCGCAGAAGGCGTTGCCTTGACCACATGGCGCTTGCGCAAAAACGCAGGGGAGCCGGAATGACGGGCCGAAGGCACTGAACTTGCAGCTCGGCTGGCACTTCCGCTTGGCCCAAACCAGCGAAGGAAGTCTTGAAACGGTGTCCATGCAGCAGGACTGGCCAACATTGCAATAGTCATTTAAAACCTCTCAACTCTTTGGGAAATTTGCTTTGGGAACTTCGAAACTTCTCACTCGGCTTGCTTCAAGCCCAAGCAAGTGACGGTGTCACCCGCTAATTCGGCACCTTCACATCAGCATCGTGTTGCGAATCAACCCCACGGCCAGGCCTTCAATTTCAAAGGGCTCGCCTGGTTCGACGATGATGGTTTGGTAATCTGGGTTTTCAGGGTGAAGCTCGATCAGGTGCTTGTTGCGTTTGAAGCGTTTGACGGTGACTTCATCGCCCAGCCTTGCCACCACGATTTGGCCATTTTTGGCGTCTTTGGTGGACTGAACGGCCAGCAGGTCGCCGTCCATGATGCCGGCGTCGCGCATGGACATGCCACGCACTTTGAGCAAGTAGTCGGGCTTGTGCTGAAACAGGCTGTTCTCGACAAAATAGGTTTTGTCAACGTGCTCTTGGGCCAAAATGGGGGAGCCCGCAGCCACACGGCCGATCAGCGGCAAGGCAAACTGCACCAGGTTGGCCAAAGACATGGCACCGCTGCGTGACTCGTTGATGTTGCGCAGCATGTCGCCTTTGAGCCGAATACCGCGCGAGGTGCCGCTGAGCAGTTCGATAGCGCCTTTGCGGGCGAGCGCCTGCAGGTGTTCTTCGGCCGCATTGGCCGATTTGAAGCCCAATTCAGAGGCGATTTCAGCCCGGGTGGGTGGCGCGCCAGTGCGGGCAATGGCACTTTGGATCAATTCCAGAATCTGCTGCTGGCGTGCGGTAAGTTTGGCCGGGAAGCTTTGCAAATCAATCATGGTGACTCCTTGGTGCGGGCAAAAACGAGTGAATGAACCGACGAAACCTAAAATTGAACCTGAACCTGAACCTGAACTTGAACTTGAATCTGTTCGCGTAAAGTAAAACGCTTTGAATCAGTTTTCTGTCGCAAGCAATTCTCTAGATATTGATTGTTGTTTCGCAATAGGCTGTTTTAATACCCAGTACCTGTATTTTTAACCAGTTTTCAAAGCAATGCAAGCCTTTCAAACAAAAATAATTCAAAAAGTGGTCGTTCTGGGTACCGGCGGCACGATTGCGGGCACAGCTGCAGACGCCAGTGACAACATTGGCTACACCGCAGCGCAATTGGGTGTGGCGCATTTGGTTAATGCCATTCCTGAGCTGGGCGCATTGCAAAAAGCGCAGGGGTTTGAGCTGGTTTGCGAGCAAGT
>JANPCR010000152.1:0-7086 GCA_031431035.1 Rhodoferax sp. | reverse complement strand
GCTGGACGCCGCAGGCGATGCCCGCACCGACGGCCAGGGTTTTGATGTAGCGCGAATGAACAGCTACGAAGTTCACACGCTGCGGGTGTCCAGCTCGGCCGTGCGCAGTGCGCTGGCAGAGGGGCGCATGCAAGACGCCGCACGGCTGTTAGGGCGGCCCTACCGAATTTCGGGCCATGTGGTGCATGGGCGCAAGTTGGGCCGTGAGTTGGGTTTCAAAACTCTCAATCTGCGCTTTGCGCACTGGAAGCCCGCTGCGAGCGGCATTTTTGTGGTGCGCGTCCACGGCCTGGCAGAAAAGCCACTGCACGGGGTGGCCAATTTGGGGGTTCGCCCGTCGCTTGACCCGACCGACGTGAACGGCGGCCGGGTGCTGCTGGAGACGCATTGCCTGGACTGGCCCGCCGCCTTGGGGCCAGATGGGGCATACGGTAAAATCATTCGTGTGGAATTGCTACACAAACTGCATGGCGAGCTCAAATACGACGGTCTGGATGCCTTGGTCAAAGGCATCACCCAGGACTGCGCAGACGCGCGGGCCTGGTTTGCTGATCGTGCCATGCCGCCTCACAGCGCCGCGTTGAATGCGGGCTGGCAATCTTCCGAAGTGGCTGGCTTGTCCCGAATTTGAAGGGGCTGGCCCCCGACGTACTTTGCCCCGCGTCGCCAAACCCCTCGTTTCGCGCCGCTTGACCGTCCTTTAGTTTTTGAGCTGCATATGCCGTGTTCAAGCGCCACGCTTCTCCCCATTCTTGAGTTTTACTGAGTTTTCAAATGACAGACACCGTCGCTCCCCCACAAGCCGCCGCACAGCCGCCCAAAGCCGATTACCGCAGCACCCTCAACCTGCCTGACACGCCTTTCCCCATGCGCGGCGACTTGCCAAAACGCGAGCCGGGTTGGGTCAAAGACTGGGAGGACAAGGGCATCTACAAAAAACTGCGCGATGCGAGGGTGAATGCCCCCAAATTCGTCCTGCATGACGGCCCGCCTTATGCCAATGGCCAATTGCATATTGGACACGCCGCGAACAAAATTTTGAAAGACATGATCGTCAAAGCGCGGCAACTCAAAGGCATGGACGCGCAGTACATTCCCGGCTGGGATTGCCACGGTTTGCCGATTGAAAACGCCATCGAAAAGCTGTATGGAAGAAACCTTTCTAGGGACGAGGTCCAGTCGAAAAGTCGCGCCTTTGCCACCGAGCAAATCGCTCAGCAAATGACCGATTTCAAGCGGGTGGGCGTGCTGGGCCAGTGGGACAAGCCCTACCGCACCATGGACTTCGCCACCGAAGCGCAAGAATTGCGCGCCTTGAAGCGCGTGGTGGAGCGCGGCTTTGTTTACCGGGGCCTCAAGCCCACCTACTGGTGTTTTGACTGTGCCTCGTCCTTGGCTGAGTTCGAGATTGAATACGCCGACAAGAAATCGCAAACCATGGACGTCGGTTTTCTGTGCGCCGAGCCCGCGAAACTTGCAGCGGCATTCGGTTTACCAAACCTGGAAAAAGACGCCTTTGCCGTGATCTGGACGACCACCGCATGGACGATTCCTGCCAATCAGGCACTCAACCTGAACCCGGAACTCACCTACGCCTTGGTGGACACGCCGCGCGGCCTGTTGGTGCTGGCTGAATCACTGGTCGACAAATGCCTTGAGCGCTACCAGCTGACCGGCAGCGTGCTGGCCACCTGTGTGGGTGAAAAACTGGGGCTCATCAACTTCAAGCACCCGCTGGCCCACGTGCACGCGGGCTACGACCGCGCCAGCCCGGTGTACCTGGCCGACTACGCCACGGCGGATGACGGCACGGGTGTCGTGCATTCCGCGCCGGCGTATGGCGTGGAAGACTTTAACTCGTGCATCAAAAACGGCATGACCTACGACGAGGTCTTCAACCCCGTGCAGGGCAATGGCGTTTACGCGCCTGATTTGCCCTTGTTTGGAGGTCAGTTCATCTGGAAAGCTGCCCCCGTGGTGATCGAAGCACTGCGTGACGCGGGCCGACTGTTCGCCACGCACAACATCGAGCACAGCTACCCGCATTGCTGGCGGCACAAAACGCCGGTGATCTACCGTGCGTCCGCGCAGTGGTTCATCCGCATGGACGAAGGTGATGGAATCTTCACCACCGACAAAGCGCCGCAAACGCTGCGCCAAACGGCGCTGGCTGCGATTGAATCCACCCAGTTCTACCCCGAGAATGGCCGCGCCCGCCTGCGCGACATGATCGCTGGGCGGCCTGATTGGTGCATCAGCCGTCAGCGCAACTGGGGCGTGAACATTCCGTTCTTTTTGCACAAAGCCACGGGCGAGCTGCACCCGCGCACGCTGGAGATCATTGACCAAGCCGCCGCTATTGTTGAAAAAGGCGGCGTGGAGGCCTGGAGCAAGTTGAGCGCGATCGACGTGCTAGGACCGCAAGGGGCCGACTATGACAAAAGCACCGACATTTTGGAGGTGTGGTTTGACTCGGGCACCACGCACTTCACCGTGCTCAAAGGCAGCCATGGCGACAAAAATGCCCAAGGTCAGTTTTTGCATGCGCACAACGAAGGCCCTGAAGCCGACTTGTACCTGGAAGGCCATGACCAGCACCGGGGCTGGTTCCATTCGTCGCTGTTGACCAGCGCCGCCATGAACGGCCGCGCCCCTTACCGCGGGTTGCTGACGCACGGCTTCACTGTGGACGGGCAAGGCCGCAAGATGAGCAAGAGCCTGGGCAACTACATGCCGCTGGGCGATTCGGCCCAAAAATACGGCGGCGAAATTTTGCGGCTGTGGTGCGCTGCCACTGATTATTCGGGCGATTTAAGTGTGGACGACAAAATTCTCGCCCGCGTGGTCGATACCTACCGGCGCATCCGCAACACGCTGAAGTTTTTGATGGCCAACATCAGCGATTTCGACGCCGCCACTGACGCCGTGCCACTTGCCGACATGCTGGAGATTGACCGCTACGCCTTAAGCCGTGCCGCGCAGTTGCAAGCCGACATCTTGGCGCACTATGAGGTGTATGAGTTTCACCCCGTGGTCGCCAAGCTACAGCTGTATTGCAGCGAAGACTTGGGTGGCTTTTACCTCGATGTGTTGAAAGACCGCCTTTACACCACCGCTGCGAAGTCACTCGCGCGGCGCAGTGCGCAAACAGCCTTGCACCAGATCACCCACGCCATGCTGCGCTGGATGGCCCCGTTTTTGAGCTTCACCGCTGAAGAAGCCTGGAAGTTGATCGGCAGCACCGAGAGCATCTACACCGAAACCTATGCCAAGCTGGGTGTTGCTGACGATGCCTTGCTGGCCAAGTGGAGCCGCATCCGCGAGATTCGCGATGCGGTTAACAAAGAGATCGAAACGCTGCGGTCCGATGGCAAAGTGGGCTCGTCTTTGCAAGCCAGTGTGAAGCTGACGGTCAACGCGGCTGACCACGCCTTGCTGGCCAGTTTGGGTGCCGATTTGAAGTTCGCCTTCATCACGTCGGCCATGAATTTGGTGGCGGGGGACGAAATGAGCGCGAGCGCCATCGCGTCAGTGGATCAAAAATGCGAGCGCTGCTGGCATTACGTGCCTGACGTTGGCAGCAACCCGGCCCACCCAGCGCTGTGCAGCCGCTGCGACAGCAATTTGCACGGCGCGGGCGAAATCAGGACGTTTGCATAATGGCCAAAATCTCGAACTCAAATGCCAGCGGCATGCTGACCTGGTTGGGCTTGGCACTGATTATTTTGATGGCCGACCAGTTCACCAAAGTGCTGATTGTGGGCAATTACCAATTGGGCGACAGCACGTTTGTCACCAACTTCTTCAACGTGGTGCGGGCACACAACACGGGGGCTGCATTTTCGTTTTTAGCCGGGGCGGGCGGCTGGCAGCGCTGGTTCTTTACAACCATTGGTGTCGTGGCCGCGGTCTTCATGGTGTTCATGCTGAAGTCACACCCTGGCCAAAAGTTGTTTTCATTTGCCATTGCCTGCATTTTGGGCGGGGCCATTGGCAACGTGATTGATCGCCTGCTGTACGGCTATGTGGTCGATTTTCTCGATTTTCATTGGGGCTCGACGCACTTCCCTGCATTCAACATTGCAGACAGCGCCATCAGCATTGGCGCGGCCTGCCTGATTCTGGACGAACTTCTGCGCGTGCGCCGGGCCAAGACCTGACAAACCCATGGCCAACCTGACCGAGCTGCCAACCTGACCCGCTTGCCAACGTGACCCATCTGCTGAACCTGCTCGCCGCTATTGCCCTGTTGGTTTGGGGTACACACCTTGTGCGCACGGGAATTTTGCGCGTGTTGGGTGCCAACTTGCGCAGCGTGCTGGCCAAAAGCGTGACCAACCGTTTTGCAGCAGTGCTGTCGGGCATTGGTGTCACGGCGCTGGTGCAAAGCAGCACGGCCACGGCGCTCATCGTCTCGGCTTTTGTTGGCCAGGGTTTGATGACACTGCCCTCGGCCTTGGCCGTGATGTTGGGGGCCGACATTGGCACCAGCTTGATGGCGGTGGTGTTTTCGCGCGATCTGTCGTGGCTTTCACCGTTGTTTATTTTCATTGGGGTGGTGCTGTTTATCGCCCGCCAGTCCACCACGTTGGGGCGAGTAGGCCGGGTGCTGATTGGCCTGGGATTGATGCTGCTGGCGTTGCGCCTGGTGTCGCAGTCGGCCCAGGTTCTGATTCAAGCAGCGGCGGTCAAGGCGCTGCTGGGCACCTTGGCCAGCGACTTGTTGCTCGAGATTTTTGTCGGTGCGTTGCTGGCGGTTTTGTCCTATTCAAGCCTGGCCATTGTGCTGCTCACCGCCACGCTGGCCGTCAGCCAGGTGATCCCGATTGAAGTCGCGTTGGGGCTGGTGTTGGGTGCCAATTTAGGCAGTGGTTTGTTGGCTGTTTTGACCACCTTCAAAGCCAACATCGAAACCCGGCAGGTGCCTTTGGGAAATTTGATTTTCAAGGTGTTGGGTGTGGCGGCGGCCGCGCCGCTGATTGGCCTTTGGTTGCGCTACATGCCCAAATTCATGGGCGACCCAGCCACCGTGGTCGTCATGTTTCACCTGACTTTCAATTTGGCAGTGGGCGTGGTGTTCATCGGTTTGACGCATTGGGTCGGCGGCTGGGTTGCGCGCATGCTGCCCAAGCCCGTCAAAAGCACGGTGGCAGGCCGCCAGCGGCACCTGGATGCATCGGCCTTGAGCACCCCGTCGCTGGCCATTTCATGCGCGGTGCGCGAGTCCATGCACCAGGCCGACGTGGTTGAGGCCATGCTGCTGGGCGCCCTGCGTGTGATCCGCGACAACGACTTGGCGCTGGCCAAAGAGCTGCGCAAAATGGACGACACGGTGGACGAGCTGTACTCTGACATCAAGTACTACCTGACCAAAATTTCGCGCGAAGCGCTGGGCGAAAGTGAAGCCAGGCGCTGGACAGACATCATCAGCTTCACCATCAACATGGAGCAAATTGGCGACATCGTCGAGCGCGTGATTCAAGACATTGAAGACAAAAAAATCAGCCCGGGGCGCGAGTTTTCGCAAGCCGGCATGGCCGAAATTTGCGAACTCCATGCCCGCCTGGTTGACAACCTGCGGCTGGGCATGAGCGTGTTCTTGAACGGCAACTTGCGCGATGCACAAAAGCTGCTGGAAGAAAAAACCCGTTTTCGCGATCTAGAACGCCAGTACGCTGGCACCCATTTAGAGCGCCTGGCTGTTAACACCGTGCAAAGTATAGAAACCAGCTCGCTTCACCTGGATTTGATCAGCGACCTGAAGCGAATCAACTCGCACATTTGCTCGATCGCCTACCCAATTCTCGATTCGGCAGGCGCTTTGGCACCCAATCGCTTGCGGCAAATGGCACTGGACGAAGGCGTCAACAACTAGCGGCCTGTTTTGGCGAGTTTTAGGAAAAAAAGAACCTGTAGGTTCTTTTTTATGAAAAGGCTCTTCAAAATGCCAAAATATGAATTAAATAGCCCTCTAGCTCTCGAATGTATTGAATAGTTTGCTATTTATTTTATAGCAGTTAATGTTTGCCCATGCGATCTGTTTCAGAGGGCGCAAATCTTTAAGGGGCCAGCGCCGCCGCCATCACCAGCGCGGCTTCCAGCGTGAACTGGTTGGCGTGCAGCCGGGCCAGCAATTCGTCATGGTTCAGCAGTTGAAACTGCGCGACTTCGCCATCCTGGTTCTCGGGTTGAAGGCCGTGCGGCAGGGTGCAGCGGTACCAGTCAATCGCCTCGACCACGTAGCCTATGCCGTCGTCATCTGCCTCGCCCGTGGGACGTTGCAAGATGACGCAGCCACCGTAGCTGAGTTGACTGATCTGGTTTAAACGCAGGCCAGCTTCTTCATAGGTTTCGCGCTCCAAAGCCGTTTGCAGCGTGTCCTGGGCGCTGACCATGCCGCCCATCAGCGTGTCCCAAAACCCAGGGTCATTGGCTTTGGCGAGCGAGCGCTGCTGCACCCAGGTGCCCCCGTCTGGCGTGCTGCCCACCAAGTGAACCGCCCGTGTGGCAATGCCCAGCGGGCGCACTGCGCCGCGCTCCACAATGCCCATTCGCCCGCCTTGGGCATCGGTCACGGCCAGTTGTTCGTCGCGCCAATAATGCCTGACGTGACCCACGTTCAATTGGCGCATTTGGTCGGCCAGCGCGTTCAAGGCGAGGGTCACGTCGCCTTGCAGGTGCCAAGCCCCGCCGTCATTTTTCGATCCCACTTCAAGCAACAGATTGTGCATCACGTCATGCACCACAGAACCGATGGCTTGCCCGTTCGCCCACAACGCAACCCGCGCCCGCAACGGCGCTTGCCAGGCGCGCGCCCGCTGGGCCGCAATCCAGTCGGCCAGCATCTCAGGCGGCGTCGCCATGACCATTGGTGAATGCGCCATGGATCAGCAGATTGCCTCAGGTTTCGCTTGCCCCTACAAGGTCAAAATCGTGCAGCCCGTAGTTTTGCGGGCTTCCAGATCGCGGTGGGCTTGCTGCACGTCAGCCAGCGGGTAGCGCTGCTCGATCATGATTTTGACGGCGCCACTGGCCACCACGGCAAACAGTTCGTCGGCCATGGTTTGCGTGGTTTCACGGGTGGCA
>JANPCR010000151.1:0-12746 GCA_031431035.1 Rhodoferax sp. | reverse complement strand
GTTGAGCCAGTTGTTGCGAAGGTCGTTGAGGGTTTTGGCGGCGTTGGCAATTTGGATGGCCAGTTGCCGAATGTCGGGTTGCACCTGTTTGCCGATCGTTGACGCCGCTGCGCTCTGCCCAGGCGGGAGCGGGGCGAACGCAGGGGGCTCATACGCTTCGCTTTTTGAAATCGCCCCCATCGTCCGCCCCACTCCCGCCTTGCTGTTGGGCTTGTTTTGAGATTGTGTGGGCAGGCTGCTTGGTTCGAGTCCGGCTGGGATTTGAGCGCCTGTGGTCAGGGTTTCGGTTTGCTGGAGGGCGGTATCGGCGGGGGTTAGGCCTACTGGGAAGGGGAAGGTTTCGAAGCACGTCGTGGGCGTGTAACGCGGACGATCTTCCAGCGACGTGCCCGTTCGCAAAGACCAGAGTTCGTGGAAGCGGCTGTGCAGGATGCCGAATGTGGTGTCGTCGGCGCGGGCTACGGTAATCAAAGCCTGGTCTGGAGACGTAGTGACTGGCAGCCATACGAAGAAGCGGTGTTTGGAATGAGCAACCGTCGCGATAAAGCGCTCGAGCGGTTTGAGCGCGCGACGCATTTCTACGCGAGGTCGTCCAAAGCGCCACCAAAAGTCCCGCAGCGCAGTGTCGGGACTAACGATTCGATTTGGTTTGACATAACTGAGTACATGTGCAAACGGCTGCTCAAACATCGCCGCTTCCATTTCTGACATGCCGTTGCCAAAATCAATGATCCACTGGCGCTGTGGCCCACGACTAAGTTCGAACCCATTGACCCAAGGTTTCAATACCTCGCTGCTTGGCCGCCCATGCGGATTCGGTTGACGAAGCCAAGTACGTGCAAGCTTTTCGTCGATCTCGAATTTGGCCTTTTTGGAGGCGCCTTGAAAGCTTGCCTGAAGGTTTGTTCCCAAGGTGTGCGCCTGGCTCACGTCTAGTAGATCACCCGCCAATGTTGGCGCAGTTAGGTCGCTGTAGATCTCCGGTACGTTTTTGCCGTTCAATGCAGAGCCTGAGCCATGGCCAAAGCAAACGAGTGACACCCGCACAGCAGCGCCGTCATTAACCCAAGCTTCGTCACTCCAGGCAGCATAAATTCGACTTTGCCCAGTGATCGCTTGAAGTACTTTCCGGTTGGCACCACCGCGAATTGAGTTAGTCGCAACAAGACCGGCGGCACCTAGTCCGTTGGTTTCAATCGCTGCAAGCGCTTTGGCAAACCAGTAGCAGACCAAGTCAGCGCCACCAGGCACGGTTGGCGAATAAACACTGGTTAGCGCCTGGGTGTAGTCTTCGCCAAGTTCGCTACGCTTGCGACTAACTCCCAAAAACGGCGGATTCCCAACCACCACACTCGCTTTCGGCCATGTCGCTTCCAACGCAACGGCACGAGCGGATTTGTCAACCACCGCAGAATTCAACTCCCCGATCCCAGGCGCGGGTGGGGCAGAGGGTTGAGCCGATTTTAAAAAGCTAGGCGTATGAGGCTTAAGCATCTGCCCCGCCCGCGCCTGGGAGCCGACAGCCTGAGAACTGACGCCTTGTGAACCGACGGCTTGCGAACCAGCAACTTGAGAGTCGGCAACAGCAAACGACAACAACGCATCCCGACACTCAATATGATCCAGTGGCTCCAAAACCGGGTTGGTTTTAAACTCGTAGCCATGGGCCATGCGCCACTGCAATTCGCCAATCCACACCGTCACGCGGGCCAGTTCGGCGGCGTACTCGTTCAGCTCTATGCCCAGCATATTGTGCGGGCCGGTCACCAAATCGGCCTCGCGCTCCAGGCCCATCGCATGTGCATCCAAATGGCTGCGATGTTCCACGTCTTTAAGCGTTTTCAAACCCAAAAACAGAAAATTGCCGCTGCCACAGGCCGGGTCAAGAATGCGGTACGCGGCCAGCGCATTCAGCCAGTCTTGAAACTTGATTTTTGCAGCTTGGTAATTTTTGTCGCCCGGCGACGCGTCTACTTTTCGCTGCCCCGGCAATTTGACGGCGGCTCGGGCGCTTTTCTTGCTTGCCGCGAGCAAACTCTCAATTTGCAGCCGCGTTTCATCCCACAGTTGCAGCAAAGGCCGCTCGATGACCGGTGACACGATGCGCATGATGGTGGCGGGGTCGGTGTAATGGGCACCCAACTGGCTGCGCTTGGCGGGGTCTAGCCCGCGCTCAAACAAGGTGCCGAAAATTGACACGTCAATGGCAGACCAATTGAGCTCGGCGGCGTTGCGCAGCTCGGTCACGTCCATGATGCTCAAGATGGGCACGTTCACCACCCCAAACAGACCGCCGTTGAACCACGGAATATCGTCCGCCCCAAACATGCCACCGTTTTTCATGGCCTGAAACAGATCGCGCAAACCCTCGTTCAAGCGCTCAGACGTGAGCCGCTTGTTGACCACCAGGCGCTCGAACATGCGCCCGGGCAGCAGGCCTACGTCTTCGGCGAAAAAGCAAAACAAGCATTGGGTTAGGAAATGCGCCACCTGGTTGGCCCGCGTTTCTACAGTTTGCGGGCTGTCGTCGGCTTTGGCATTGCGGCGGCGCAGCCCCTCTGCCAGCAGGGCAAAACTTCGGGCGGCGGCTTCGGTGATATCCCGGCTGGTCTTTTTGGGGCGAAAGCTCTCGGGGTTTTGCCACACGCGGCGCAACAAAGCCAGTTTGTCGGGCTGGTCCAGCTCAGCCAGCAAAACCGTGTGCACCTCGGTCGGGTGACCGGTGAACTGGGTGTGAATTCGGGTGGTCATGCGGTCGCACACAATCAACAACGGCGGATTGCTCAAAACCAGGCTGTAATTCAGCAATTGCTTGAGTGCTGCGTCCAGATTTTTACCGGGGGCTTTGTTTTCCCACGCAAAAGTACCTTGCAAAAATACGTCGCAGTACCCGGTTTTGCCGCCAATCAAGCTGCTTCTTTCTTCAAACCGGTAGCCTTCAGCGCTGCCGGGTTTGGGCACTTCAAGCAACTCGCACAAATCCAAAAAATGACTTTGTGCACCTTGCTCTTCGTTCAGGGCAAATGCAGTGCCGCCAGGGCCCCATTTTTGAATGAATTGTTGGGGGGTCAAGGACATCAAAAACCTCTGAGCAACATATCCAGCGCCGTGTCAATTTCAATGGCTTGGCTTTTTGCGCTGGCAATGGGTTGGCGCAATTCCTGAACCAGAAACACGCCAATGCCCAGGGGGTGCAAATGGAGGGTCTGATTGGCCACCAAAATTGCGGGGTTGAACCGCGCTGTCATGCCAGGAAACGCGCCTACAGCGGCCAGCGGCACGCAAACCCGTTCAGCGAATCGGTAAAGCAAGTCACTTTGAATTTCAAGGACAAACGGAAAATCTTTCCGGTCGGGCTCAATGGGGTTGGTGTAAACGTCAAATCTCGCCATGGCACTGTCTGCGCCTCATGCGCTTGGCTTCCCTTGCTCGCGCCATCGCCGAACCCGTTGCGAGTAAGGCTCGCGTGTTGACGCCCAAGCGTTGTACGCGTCGATATGAGTCGCGTTGGCCAGCGCCCAATCGCGGGTGGATTGCACTGGCTCTGGTGGTTGCGCAGTTTGATTGGCCAGCGGTGCCGGAACCACCTTGACGGGCGACATGACGATGGTGCCGTCTGACTGAACGGCAACATCAAACAACTGGCCGGAATACTTTTTGCCCAACGAGATTTGACCGCTGGTGCCGACTTCTTTAAGCATCAAAATTCCTTGACAAATATCATGCCATCATGCCGCATGAAATTATTGGCGTCAAGGTGAGATTGGGCGGTGGTGGCGGCGCAAACCGCTGCAGACTAATTCGAACTCTTATCAAAAGGGTCTGTGCAGGTAACACCCAAAGGCTGAAAGTGCTTGAGGTTGCGGGTCAGCAAGGTCAGTTCGTGCTGTTGGGTGATGGCGGCAATGGCGACGTCGGCAAAACCCGGATGACGGCCAATAGCCAATGCAGCATCTGACATTTGTCCGGCGCGGCGTGCTGTTGCTTGGTCGAGGGGCAAGATACGATGGCCAAAAACCTCGATCATTTGGTCTAGCCAATGTTGCAATCGTTCGGCGCGTTCACTGTTGCCGGACCGGCTCAGCTTCGCAATGCCCTGCGCCAACTCTGCCACCGCAATGCTGGTCAAGAAAAATTGTGACTCATTGGCTTGCAACCACTCTCTAACCTTTGCGGGAAGGTGCTTTTCTTGCCCCGGTGCAAGAGCAGAAACGACACTGGTGTCAAGCAAAAAACCCTGGTCAGCACGAACCGGCAAAACGTTGGCCCAAAGCTTTGTATTCACAAATCAAGTTCCCGCAAACCAGAGGGGTCGCGCTCTGCAGGAAACAATTCGGGCATCGCCATCAAGTGCGCCAGCAGGCTGGGCTTTGCACTTGGAAACAGCTTTTGACCTGCTTCGATTGGGACGACCATCGCAGACGGCAAGCCATGACGGGTAATGATGGTGGGCTGCCCTTTCTGGGCCGACGCCACAACAGCTGAAAGGCTAGCTTTGGCATCTCTAAGTTGTAGGGTTTGCATGAAAACGCTCCTCGCTGTGACTACAGGTGGTCATTTTACGCGAATCTTCTTCAATTCGTACAGCGCCTCCAAGGCCTCTCGCGGACTCAAGGCGTCGGGGTTCAGGGCTTCAACGGCTTTGTCTAAGGCGCTGGCGCTGGCTACCTCGGGTGCGGGCGGCGCCGCAAACAAATCGACCTGCATCTGCGTCGATTCGGCCTGAGCCTCCAGCGCGGCCAGCGCGTGGCGCGCATGGTTGAGCACGGCAGTGGGCATGCCAGCCAGCCGCGCGACCTGAATGCCGTAGCTTTTGCTGGCTGGCCCGGCTTGAATTTCGTGCAAAAACACAATGTTCGCGCCCGCCTCCACCGCGCTGACATGCACGTTCACCGCGCTTCGGTGCTTGACCGGAAACTCCGTCAATTCAAAGTAATGGGTAGCAAACAAGGTGAACGCCTGAGTTTTGTCATGCAATTGCGCGGCGATGGCTCCGGCCAAGGCCAGGCCGTCAAAGGTGGAGGTTCCCCGCCCAATTTCGTCCATCAACACCAATGAATTCGGTGTGGCGGTGTGCAAAATTTGCGCGGCTTCCACCATCTCCAACATGAACGTACTTTGTGCGTTGGCCAGGTCGTCTGCCGCCCCAATGCGGGTGTGAATGGCGTCAATTGGCCCCAGCCGGCAGCTTTGCGCCGGCACGTAGCTGCCCATGCTGGCCAACAAAACGATGACCGCAATTTGCCGCATGTAGGTTGATTTGCCGCCCATGTTGGGGCCGGTGATGATTTGCATGCGGGCCCGGGCGCTCAGGCGCGTGTCGTTGGCAATGAAGTTGCCATCGCCCGATGCGCCACCTAAACCATGGGTTTCAGCCAGACGCATTTGCACCACCGGGTGCCGCCCCGCGCTGATGTCGATGCAGGGCTCCTTGACAAATTGCGGTGCGCACCAGTCCAGCGTGAGTGAGCGCTCGGACAACGCACACAACACATCCAGCGCCGCAAGTGCGCGGGCCACGCGGCTCAAAGTGGGCACAAAGGCTTGAAGTTGATCCAGCAGTTGTTCGAACAAATATTTCTCTCGCGCCAAGGCTCGTTCTTGTGCGCTCAGGGCTTTGTCTTCAAATGCTTTGAGCTCCGGGGTGATGTAGCGCTCGGCATTTTTCAGTGTTTGGCGGCGGCGGTAGTCTTCGGGCACTTTGTCCAGTTGGCCTTGTGTGACCTCAATGAAAAAGCCATGCACCTTGTTGTACTGAACGCGAAGGTTGGCAATGCCGGTGCGGGCTTTTTCGCGGACTTCCATGGCCAGCAAAAAGTCGTCGCAATTGTTTTGAATAGCACGCAGTTCATCCAGGTCGGCGTCAAACCCGTGGGCGATCACGCCACCATCCCGTACCAGCGCGGCGGGTTCTGGCAGCACCGCTTGGGCCAGCAGTTCGGCGCAACCGTGGGGCGGCGCAAGGTCGGCTGCAAGCTCTGCCAGGTAGCCAGTCTGGGGCGTCAAGTCAAACGCCAGGGCTTGGGTTTTTTGAAGCGTGTGTTGCAAGGCCACCAGTTCCCGCGGGCGAACCTGGCGCAGGGCAATGCGCGCGGTGATGCGTTCCACGTCGCTGCTACCCTTGAGTTGCTCGCGCAGTTGCTGGCCCAAACCCACATTGGCCGAGCTTTGCGAACTTTCTCGATTTTTTCGCAATAGGCAAATGGCCGCCAATCTGTTTTGCGCGTCGCTTCGGTTGCGCTTGGGTTGCAATAGCCAGGTTTTGAGCAGACGGCTGCCCATGCCAGTCATGCAAGTGTCCAGCAAAGAAAACAGGGTGGGGCTGTCTTCACCACGCAGTGTTTGCAGCAGTTCCAGGTTGCGCCGCGTGGCCAGGGGCAGGTCAATGTGTTCGTCGCCCCGCTGCACGACCAGGCCGTGGACATGCGTCAAGGCGCGGCCCTGGGTGTGTTCAGCGTAGGCCAACAAGGCCGAGGCGGCGGCGTGAGCGCCAGGTAAATTTTGCGCGTTCCAGGGCTCCAGGCTGGATGCACCCAAGGCGTCTTGCAAGCGGCGCTGGCCCAATGCAGATTCAAACTGCCAAGCCGGGCGTGCGCTCAATGACCTGACACCTGCGCCGCCCTGCGCTTGTCCGCTGGCTTGCAAGCGAGACTCTAAATTGGGGCTTGCCCCCGCGCTGAAAATCAATTCACTGGGGCCAATGCGGGCAATCCAGTCCAGTAGTTCATCGATCGGGCATTCGGCCAGGTTAACCAAGCCTTGCGTCACGCTCAACCAGGCCAGACCCACTGCATTGCGTGGCCCTTGGTGCACCGCCATCAACAGGGACTCTGTTTTGTCGTTGAGCAGCTCAGAATCCGTCAGCGTGCCGGGGGTGACCACGCGCACCACTTTGCGTTCTACCGGGCCTTTGCCTGTGACTTCACCGACCTGTTCACAAATAGCCACTGACTCGCCAAGTTTGATCAGGCGGGCAAGGTAGGTTTCAACTGAATGAAAGGGCACGCCCGCCATCAGCACGGGTTGCCCAGCGGACTGCCCGCGCCGGGTCAAGGTGATGTCTAGCAAGCGAGCGGCCTTTTCAGCGTCCTCAAAAAACAGCTCGTAAAAGTCGCCCATGCGGTACAACAGCAAAATGTCGGGGTACCCGGCTTTAAGGCCCAGGTACTGCTGCATCATGGGTGTGTGGGCGGCGAGCGGCGAGAGGGTGGCGTCGGTCAAAATAGGAAGGTGCGGTGGGGAAGAGCCTGAATGATACGCACCGAAGGCGTGGCGACCGAACCCACTTGGCACTGTCCGGCTGGTGACGGATTGGGCCTGTTTGCAACCGGGTGGCCCAAATTGTGCTGGGCAAGGTGATAATTTGACCAGCGCAACCCGCGTGGAATTGTTGGATCAACCCAATTTTGAGATTTTGAATCGTCAATGACAGCGTCAAAAAAATCTGAAACATTGCTCAACACACCCGAGTTGGCGCTGTTTTCGATTGCCTTTCACAAAAGCCAGGTGCCCAGCTCGGTCACCCGGCTTGAGGATGGGCTGGTCGTAGCTGTGAACGACGCATGGTGCGCTTTAACGGGGTATTCCAGGGCGGAAGCCTTGGGTAAAACCACCGTCGCTCTGGGCCTGTGGGGGCAGGCGGGGCGGCGCGAATCGACCCTGTCTGCCGTGGGCGCAACGCAGAGCAATTTAAATACCCTGTTGGTTGAGACTGCGCTGGTCACCAAAGCTGGCACGCATCGCCCCATTCAATCCAGCCTGACAAAGTTCGACATCGGTGGGGTTGCTCACCTTTTCTGTGACTTTGCCGACGTTCGGGGCCAGCAAGACTCGTCTAAGCTGTTGCACGAAAAGCTTGAATTCATTGAAAAACTGACCAGTCGCGTGCCGATCATGCTGTTCCAGTTTCGCTTGCGAGCTGACGGAACGGCGCATTTCCCTTACGTGACCAGTGGGCTGCGGCGGGTGTTTAATGTCACCGCGCAAGACTTGACCGAAGACGCTTCCAACGCTTTTGCCGCAATTTACCCAGGCGATGTTGACTTGATCTGGCCCCAAATCAAAGCCTCAGCCCAGGCGATGGTGCCCTGGCAGCAAGAATTTCGCATCAAAACCGCTGACGGCGCCACCATGTGGCTGCATGGCGATGGCCTGCCCGAGCGCCTGCCCGATGACTCGGTGATTTGGTATGGGTCACTGACCGACATTACCAAACGCAAGTCAGAGCAAGCCGAGCTGGAACGCGCCCGTGAAATGGCGACTGAAAAAGCCAACGCCCTAACCGTGGCCATGGACAACATGGCGCAGGGTTTTTTAACCGGTGACGCCAGCGGCAAAATTACCCGCTACAACAAGCGTTTTCTGGACATGCTGGACATTCCAGAGGGCGTGATGCAGTCCATCAAGGATGGGGCTGAACTCATTCAATTCCAAAAGCGACGTGGGGACTTTGGTGAAAACTTCATTTGGGTAGAGACCGACGCCCGCGCTACGCTGGAACGTGCCACCTTGCAAATGGGCCCTGAGCGCTACATGCGCAAAACCCGGGCGGGCCGATCGCTTGAAATCAGAACCCACCTGCTGCCTGATGGTGGCGTGGTGCGCACCTATGACGACGTGACCCATTTTGTGGAGGCACAGGCTGCACTGCACACCAGCGAGGCGCGTTACCGCAGCCTGACCGAACTGTCATCGGACTGGTACTGGGAGCAGGACGAGCAGTTTCGCTTTGTGCGGGTTGACGGCTACCAGAAATACGCCGACGACGCGGGCGAGAGTTTCATTGGCCACTGCCGCTGGGACTCAGGTGCGCGTGCGGTGACCGAGGCGCAGTGGGACGAGCACCGCAGGGCTTTGCAAGCGCACGAGGTGTTTCGCAATTTTGAAATGCAGCGCCAGGTGGCAGACGGCTCGGTGCGGTGGTCGTCCGTCAGTGGCGCACCTATTTTTGACGCGGTGGGGGAGTTTCGGGGCTACCGAGGCGTGGGCCGCGACATCACCGAGCAAAAAAAATACGAAGACGAAACCCAGCGGCTGGCGTTTTATGACACGCTGACAGGTTTGCCCAACCGGCGTTTGCTGCTGGACCGCTTGGCCAAGGCGCTCGCCACCACAGAACGCAGCCGCACTCGGGGTGCCTTGCTGTTCATCGATCTGGACAACTTCAAGGACTTGAATGACACCTTGGGGCATGACGTGGGCGACCAGTTGCTTGAAAAGGTGGCTAACCGCTTGGTGGCCTGCATCCGCCAGGGCGATACCGTGTCGCGTTTTGGCGGCGACGAATTCGTGGTCATGGTCAAGGATTTGCACTCGGACGTGTCTGAAGCGGTGCGCCAGGTCAAGACCGTGGGCGAGAAGATTCTGGACACTCTGAACCTGCCTTTTGAACTGCAAGGCAGCGTGCATTTCAGCACCCCCAGCATTGGCGTGACGCTGTTTAGCGGGCAGCACCAGTCGGTGGACGAACTGCTGAAACGCGCCGACCTGGCTATGTACCAGGCCAAGGGAGCAGGGCGCAACACCATGCGCTTTTTCGACCCCGAAATGCAGTCAGCAGTGGCCCGGCGCGCGGCGCTGGAACTGGACATGCGTCAGGGCCTGGATCGGGGCGAGTTCGCTTTGTATTACCACTCGGTGATGAATGCCAAGGGCGAGGTGGAGGGGGTCGAAGCCCTGCTGCGCTGGCTGCATCCGCAGCGAGGGCGCGTGAGCCCAGCCGACTTCATTGGCGTGGCAGAGCAAACCGGTTTGATTTTGCCGCTGGGCCATTGGGTGCTTAAAACGGCCTGCGATCAGCTGGTGGTGTGGAGCCAAAACGTACGAACCGAAGGGCTGACCATGTCGGTCAACATCAGCCAACGCCAGTTCAGGCAAAACGAGTTTGTTGCCGATGTTTTGGGCACCTTGCGCCAAACGGGTGCCAGCCCGCATCGCTTGAAGCTGGAGCTGACGGAAAGCTTGCTGGTGACTGACGTGCCCGAGGCGATTGCCAAAATGAGCGAATTGCGCGCCCATGGCGTGCGTTTTGCGCTGGATGACTTTGGTACAGGCTATTCATCGCTGTCTTACCTCAAGCGCTTGCCGCTGGACGAACTGAAAATCGACCAGTCTTTTATTCGCGACGTGACCAACGACCCCATAGACGCCGCCATTGCCTTGACCGTGATGGCTCTGGGCTTTAGTTTGGGGCTGGCCGTGGTGGCCGAAGGGGTTGAGACGCAAGGCCAGCGCGACTTTTTGGCCCGCTCGGGCTGCGAGTACTTTCAGGGCTATTTGTTTGGCCAGCCAGTGCCTATTGAAGATCTGAAGCTCGATTCAGTCGTTCCAGGTTTTGCCAGCACACAGTCGCATATTTTGATTTAACCCTGCGCCACTTCAGCTTTGTCGGCTGCAGACGCAAACTTGCTGTATTTGGCGAACATGCCCACCATCTGGCCGTAAATTTTGGGGTTGCCCGCCAGGCATTCCTTGTGATCCAAAAAGTCGGCCTCACCCGTGAAATTGCCCACCAAGCCACCGGCTTCAGTCACCAAGAGCGAGCCCGCGGCCATGTCCCAGGGCGACAAACCTGCTTCAAAAAAGCCATCGGTGTAGCCTGCGGCGACATAGGCCAAATCAAGTGCCGCAGCACCCGGACGGCGCAAACCAGCGCAGCGCGGCATGATGTCGCCCATCATGGCCAGGTAGGTCTGAAAGTTGTCGCCTGGACGAAATGGGAAACCCGTGGAAATCAGGCACTCTTGCATGCGAATGCGCTTGGACACCCGCAGGCGGCGGTCGTTCAAGTAGGCGCCTCGGCCTTTGGACGCGGTGAACAGGTCATTGCGCGTGGGGTCGTACACAACGGCTTGCTCGACCTTGCCCTTGACGGTCAGAGCAATGCTGACGCAGTAAACCGGCAGGCCGTGAATGAAGTTGGTGGTGCCGTCCAGTGGGTCGATCACCCAGACAAATTCGGAATCTTTGGCCCCATGCTCTTGCCCAGACTCTTCGGCCAGAATGCCGTGGCCGGGGTAGGCGGTCAGCAGGGTTTCGATGATGGCTTGCTCAGCGGCCTGGTCGACCTCGGTCACAAAATCGTTCACTTGTTTTTGTGAAATGCGCACGGCTTCAACATCGAGGGCTGCACGGTTGATGATTTTGCCCGCTTCGCGTGCGGCCTTGATAGCCACGTTGATCATCGGGTGCAGATTTGGAGAAGCCATAAATTGTGATGTGAAGAGCTGGGGACATGCAGCCTGGCGATGCAGGCGGCGACAATAGGGCTATTTTACCCGGCGAAGGCCTTGCCTTGGCTCAGCGCAGCACTTTGAGCCGCCTCAGAAGCCGCTGCGATTCGCCTTTCAGCCCCAATTTAACCCCATGCCCAGCCATCCAGCCACCCGTTTCATTCTGATCAACACCAGCCACGCGGGCAACGTGGGGGCCTGCGCGCGCGCCATGAAAGTCATGGGGTTCACTGACTTGGTGCTAGTGGCCCCGCGCTGGGCCAACGTGCTGCGCCGCGAAGAGACGATTCAACGCGCCAGCGGTGCGCTGGACGTGCTGACCAACGCCCGCATTGTGGACACGCTGGACGACGCGCTGGACGGCATCACCCACCTGTGCTCCACCGCCATGACGCCGCGCGACTTCGGGCCGCCCACCGTAGCCCCGCGCGCGCATTTTGAACAACTGATTGCCAGTCAGTTGGCTACCCCCCCAAACGCCCAAACCGCACACTCCGCGCAATCTGGCGTGGCCTTTTTGTTCGGTTCAGAGCGCTTTGGTATGAAAAACGAAGACGTTTACCGCAGCCATGCGTGTTTGAGCATTCCCACCAACCCGTCGTTCGGCTCGCTGAACTTGGGCGCGGCCATTCAAGTCATTGCCTATGAGTGGCGGCTGGCTTTGGGCGGGTTTGACGTTCAATCTGCAACGCCTGCACCCGTTTTGGCCGATGCCAAACAGGTGGCAGGCATGCTGACGCATCTTGAGGAGTCGCTGGTGGCCATTGGGTTTTTAGACCCCGCAGCGCCCAAAAAGCTCATGCCGCGCCTGAACCAGCTGTTCAACCGCGCCGCTGTCACGCAGGAAGAAATCCATGTCCTCAGAGGTGTTGCCAAAGCCATGCTGGAAGCAGCCCGCCGCGCAAAAGGCTAGACTTCTAATACTTGACTAAATTAATCATGTTTTCACGCCTTCGCCTCGACATCCAGACCATTCTTGACCGTGACCCGGCTGCCCGCAGCACCTGGGAGGTGTTGACCTGTTACCCAGGGCTGCATGCTTTGGTGTTGCACCGGCGTGCCCATTGGTTCTGGAACCACGGCTTCAAATGGCTGGGGCGGTTTGTGTCGCACATTGCGCGGTTTTTCACCGGCATTGAAATTCACCCCGGTGCCAAAATTGGCCAACGCGTGTTTTTTGACCACGCCATGGGTGTGGTGGTGGGCGAAACCGCTGAAATTGGCGACGGCTGCACAATCTACCAAGGCGTGACTTTGGGCGGCACCTCGCTGTACAAAGGGGCCAAACGCCACCCCACGCTGGGCAAAAACGTGCTGGTGAGCGCCGGGGCCAAGGTCATGGGCGGCTTCACCGTGGGCGACAACGCCAAAATTGGCACCAACGCGGTGGTCATCAAACCCGTGCCAGCGGGGGCCACGGCGGTAGGCATTCCGGCGCGCATCATCATGCCCAAAACGACCGACGGCACCGAGCAAGCCAGTGGCGACGCGGCCATGGTGAAAGAATTTTCAGCC
>JANPCR010000150.1:0-37282 GCA_031431035.1 Rhodoferax sp. | reverse complement strand
GGGCCGCGACGCCTTAGCACCGCAAGCCCTTGGGATCAAGTCAAAATCACTCCCAGAGCACTTTGCCTTTGCCTTCAAACCAGGCATCGACCTGAGGGGCCACGGCCGCCTCAATCTTGCTGCGTTTGATTTTCATGGTGGGCGTCAAGCAGCCGTTTTCAATGGACCAAGGCTCTTTGGCGATCACAAGCATCTTCATTTGCTCGTAGTCGGCCAGGCCTTTGTTGGTTTCTTTCAGCAAAACGGCCATGGCTTCTTGCACTTCTGCGCGCACGGCCGCGTCTTTCATTTTGGGGCGCATGTCTTCAGACAGCACAATCAGACCGTAGGACGCGGACTGGCCCACGCCCGAGACCATGCTGGACTCGATCATGGGGTGCGAATTCAGGGTGTTTTCAATCGGCGCAGGAGCCACGTACTTGCCCTTGCCGGTTTTGAACAACTCTTTCAAGCGGCCCGTGATTTTGAGCTGTCCATCAGGGCGGCGCTCGCCTTGGTCGCCTGTTCTGAAAAAGCCGTCTTCGGTGAAGACCTCGGCGTCCAGATCGGGACGCTTGTAGTAACCCACCATTTGCCCGAGTGATTTGATCTGGATTTCGCCCTCAGGGCTGATACGAACTTGAACGCCATCGTAAGGCGCACCCACGTAGCCCGGCTCATTCAGCGCGTCGGTCATGGTGTGCGAGTAGGCGAAGTCTTCGGTCATGCCGTAACCTTCGACCAGGTTCAAGCCAAGTTTGCGGTACCACTTGACCAGATCTGCTGGCAATGGGGCCGACCCACTGGCCGCCAGTTTGGTTTGATCCAGCCCCAAACCTGTGAGGACCTTTTTGGCCACAAATTTCCCAAGCAAGGGAATGCCGAGCATGCGGTTTAATTTGGACGCAGGCATTTTGGTCAACACGCCTTGCTGGAACTTCAGCCACAAACGCGGCACCGAGATGAAGATGGTCGGCTTGGCGCGGTTCAGGTCGGCAACAAAGGTGTCGAGTGAATCGGCAAAGAACACATGCAGGTTGCCTTCCACGTAGGACAGGCATTCAACAAACGAGCGCTCAAAGCAATGCGCCAGCGGCAGGTAGGACAAGGCCCGCTTGTCCACCCCAACCCCCAGGGTTTCGGCCATGCGGGCCGAGACGCCTTCGGCCACGGCGCTGATGCGCTCGAAACTGTGCATGACGCCTTTGGGCTGTCCGGTGGAGCCCGAGGTGTAGATCAACATGGCCAGGTCTTTGCCCGCGCGGGTGGGCTTGCCCGCCATGGGCTGGGTGCGCGCGGTGATGGCGTCCCAAGTTTCATAATCGGTTTTTGGCGCCAAAGGGAACGCAATGCGCGGCAGGTTGGCGGGAACACCGGGCAACTGTTTGCCCCAAGTGTCGAGTTTGCCGACAAACAGCAAAGACGCTTCGCTGTGCTCCAGCACGAATTTCACGGTGTCAGCACCTTCGGTTGGGAAGATTGCCACGGTGGTGTAGCCCGCCATCCAGATGGCCAGTTCGGCCATGAAGAAATGCGCGCAATTCTTGGACAAAATAGCAATGCGAGCCCCCGGCTCAAAACCTTGCGCCTTCAAATGGGTGGCCATGCGCCGGGCCTGGTCCACGGTTTGCTTCCAGGTGTAATCGGTCACCGCACCGTTGCCTGCGGCACCCAGCGGCTGGGTCAAATAGACCTGGTTGGCGCGTTTAGCTTCGTGGTCGTAGACGTAGTCCAGCAATAATTTGGGAGTTGCCATAGCGAATGCTTCCTTGTTTCCAGTTGTTTCCAGTTAAGTCGAGTAAGACCTGCTTAGCCTTTCAAGTCTAACGGGATATCAGCCAAAACCATGGGGTGGGACACCTAGGATTGATCCCTAGAAACCCGCATGTGGGAGGTGGAATTTCGCTCAAATAGCTGCCAAATGAGCCCCAGGTAAGCTCTGCACGAGGCCAGTCGCCTAAAATCGTGACCCCGGCGGTCAACTCAACAGCAGGGTGGCCAAGTCGTCCCCGGCGATCAGTGAAACACTGTTTTGCTTGGCAAACGCTTTGGCATTGGCGGTGACCTCAGCCAAGCTGACAAAGGCGCAAAAGTCGATATTTTCAGCCTCTTTTTGAGCCACCAAGTCGCGCAGAACTTCTACGCCGTGCAGAGCGGCTTTCCAGCGGCGGGCGCTGACCAACGATGTGCGGCCCCCCTTGTCCAGTTTGAAATCTGCCACGCCTTTCGTCAAACGCGTGACGGTATTGCCCTGCTTGTGAAAGCTAAGCGCCAGCGCATCGCCAAAATCACGCCAAGACTGGTCTGCGGCTTTTTGCAGAATTTGGGCCAGGCGCTCAGGGTCTGGCTTGCGCAACTGACGCCAAGCGGCAATGCAGCCCACCACCACAAACGGGAAGCCACCCAACGCGCCATAAATTACATAGGCGTCGGGCAGCAAGGCTTTGGACGCCAAACCCACCAACCCAGCCAAGGCAAAACTGGCCCACCAAGGCGAGCGCAGCAAAATTGCAAACAAAGACTTCTCAGCCATCTTCAGCTTCATCGAGGGGGCTCCAAAACCGCAAAATCAGTCAAATTTACCACAATTGTGGTAAATTTGACTGATTTTGGGACTTTTTGCGAAATTGTGAATCAAAAAGGCGTCTAGCTCTCAAATAATATCAATAGTTTGCTATATATTTAATAGCAAACCTAATGCAAAATTCAGAGCTCGACTGTCGAGAGAAATTGGGCAGTTGCAGGCTCAATCATCGGCTAAACCCTGTCTTGGCCCGAAGATCAGCTGGTGACCGCTCTTTTGTGCGGTGCTGACTCGACCCAGCGGCGCACGCGTTCGGCGTCACCCAGGCGGCTTAGCTTGCCCGCAGAGTCCAAAAAAACCATGATCAGATTGCGCCCAGCGACTTTGGTTTGCATCACTAGGCACTGCCCTGCTTCGCTGATGTATCCGGTCTTTTGCAGACCAATGTCCCACGAAGGGTTTTTGATCAGCCGATTGGTGTTATTGAACTGCACGGTGCGGTCGCCCACGGCCACCAGATGACCGGGCGAGGTGGACAGCTCGCGCAGGGTTGCGTCAGCGTGCGCCACATGAACCAGCACTGCCAAGTCGCGCGCGCTGGACTGATTGTCGCTGGACAAGCCAGTGGGCTCTACAAAGCGCGTGGCGGTCATGCCCAGGCTGCGCGCCCGCGCGTTCATCATGTTGACGAAGGCGGGCATACCCCCTGGAAAGCTGCGCCCCAAAGCGTGGGCGGCGCGGTTTTCGCTGGACATCAACGCCAGGTGCAGCAACTCGCCACGGCTCAACTCGGTGCCTACGCTCAAGCGCGAGCGGCTACGTTTCTCAGTGTTCACGTCATCTTGCACGATGGTGATGAGTTCATTGGCGGGCAAATTGGCTTCGCTCACGACCAAGCCCGTCATCAGCTTGGTGAGTGACGCAATCGGCAGCACCGCTTGTTCGTTTTTGCTGAACAGCACTTCGCGCGTGTCCTGGTCAATCACCAAGGCCACGCTGGACTTCAAATCCAACGCGTCATGCGCCGCATGCAGGCCTGCGACTTCACCAAACGATGGCTTGGCCGGAACGATCACGGCATGGCTGGCGCGGCTTAATTTGACTTGTTTGAGAGACTTGGCGGATTTGCCAGCTGACTTGCCAGCCGATTGATCCGGCTTGGCTGCCGACTTGCGTTTTGAGGCAACTGCCTTGGTGCTTTTGGTTGATTTTTTTGCTGAATTTTTAGCAACGGCCTTGTCTTTGGCGCTGCCTTTCGCACTATTTTTTGCAGACTTTTTGCCAGTCGACTTCGATTCTGTCCCGCCTTGCGCCGCTTCAGCCAACTTAACCGGCCCTACCGCCAGGGCGACGGCCATGACCAAAGCGGCTAGCGATGCAAAAAACGCGCCGAAAGAGGACGAGAGGAAAGTGGTGAAGTGTTTCAAAGTGTTTCCCAACGCAACAATGTGGCATTCTTTGTCAAAAAGCCGGATCGCCCCACTGGCACCACCGATTTTTGACACGATGGTGACAGTTTAAACCGAAATGTTACGTCAGATCAACTACTTGCAGAGACTTTGTAAAGCTTTACTCCAAATTAAAGGGTTTACCCTATCCTTGTGCAGCCACTCTATCAGCTTTGCTGTGTAACTTGTTGAGGGCGCTCAAATAAGCCTTGGCAGACGCCACCACAATGTCGGGGTCGGAACCCACGCCGTTTACCACGCGGCCGCTATTTTGTAAGCGAACTGTCACCTCGCCCTGGCTTTCCGTCGACCCGCTGATGGCGTTGACGGAGTACAGCACCATTTCCGCGCCACTTTTCACCTGCGACTCAATGGCTTTCAAGGATGCGTCCACGGGGCCATTGCCGTCCGATGAGGCTTTGTACTCAACGCCACTGGCCGTGAACACGATGCTGGCTTGCGGGCGCTCACCCGTCTCGCTGCGCTGCGAGAGCGACACAAAGCCGTACTCTTCATTCGCATGGGTCACGCTTTCGTCACTGACCAGGGCCAAAATATCCTCGTCAAAAATATCGCTTTTGCGGTCTGCCAGCTCTTTAAAGCGGGCAAACGCAGCGTTCACGTCGGCCTCAGACTCCATTTGCACGCCCAGGTCTTGCAAACGCTGTTTGAAGGCGTTGCGGCCACTCAACTTGCCCAAAACAATTTTGTTGGCCGTCCAGCCCACGTCTTCGGCCCGCATGATTTCATACGTGTCGCGCGCCTTGAGCACGCCATCTTGGTGAATGCCCGAGGCATGGGCAAAGGCATTTGCACCCACAACGGCTTTGTTCGGTTGCACTACAAAGCCGGTGGTTTGGCTGACCATGCGGCTGGCCGCCAAAATGTGTTTGGCGTCAATGTTGAGGTCCAGCCCGTAGTAGTCGCGCCGGGTTTTAAGCGCCATCACCACCTCTTCCAGCGAGCAATTGCCAGCGCGTTCGCCAAGTCCGTTGATGGTGCATTCAATCTGCCGCGCGCCGCCCAATTTGACGCCTGCCAGCGAGTTGGCCACGGCCATGCCCAGGTCGTTGTGGCAGTGCACAGACCACACCGCTTTGTCTGAGTTGGGAATGCGCTCGCGCAGGGTTTTGATGAAGTTGCCATACAGCTCGGGCACGGCGTAGCCTACGGTGTCGGGCACGTTAATGGTGGTGGCCCCTTCGTTAATGACCGCCTCTAAAACACGGCACAAAAAATCTGGGTCAGAGCGGTAGCCGTCTTCGGGGCTGAACTCGATGTCGTCCATCAAATTGCGGGCAAATCGGGTGGACAGTTTGCATTGCTCAAACACCTGGTCGGGCGTCATGCGCAGCTTCTTTTCCATGTGCAAGGCGCTGGTCGCCAGGAACAGGTGCAAGCGGCCGCGCGCGGCGGGCCTCAAGGCTTCAGCCGCGCGAGACACATCGCGGTCATTGGCGCGGGCCAAGGAGCAAATGGTTGACTCCCTGATCGCCTCGGCAATCGCCTTCACGCATTCAAAGTCGCCATTGGAGCTGGCAGCAAAACCCGCTTCAATCACGTCAACCTTCAGGCGCTCCAACTGGCGGGCAATGCGCAATTTTTCGTCCTTCGTCATGGACGCGCCGGGCGACTGTTCGCCGTCACGCAAAGTGGTGTCAAAAATGATGAGTTTGTGGGTCATGATTGGGGCTCCTAAAATTTATTGAATGGCTTCGAGATCTGCCACCTGGCGGGTCACTAAAACGGGTGCCGGGCTTCCCAAACCGGCTATTTTCGCACTCCCGTATTCGCGTTCAAACAAGGCCAGCAAGTCCCGCGCGGAAAGCTCCTTGCCAGCCGTGTCCATCTCGCGCTGCACAACTCGGCTGAAGGCAATTTGCTGCTCTCGGGGCAGCACCAGGCCGAATTCACTTTCCAGCAAATACGCCATGCCACCTTTGCCCGACTGGCTGTTCACGCGAATCACCGCTTCATAGCTGCGGCCAACATCTTTGGGGTCAATTGGCAAATAAGGCATATCCCACATATCGCCAGGCTGGCGGGCCTCAAAAGCCTTTTTAATCGCGTCTTGATGCGAGCCTGAAAACGAGGTGTAAACCAACTCTCCCGCGTACGGGTGGCGCGGGTGCACGGGCAACTGGTTGCAGTGCTCGACGACTCGTTTGATCTCGTCAATATTTGAAAAATCAAGCGCTGGCGACACGCCCTGGCTGTAAAGATTCAAAGCGATGTTGACCAAATCGACGTTGCCTGTGCGCTCGCCGTTGCCAAACAGGCAGCCCTCAATGCGGTCGGCACCGGCCATCAGAGCCAATTCACCCGCCGCCGTGCCGGTGCCCCGGTCGTTGTGCGGGTGAACGGACAGAACAATCGCATCCCGCCGGGCCAAATTTCGGTACATCCATTCCATCATGTCGGCAAAAATATTGGGGGTGCTGTGCTCGACCGTCGATGGCAAATTGACAATGCATTTGTGCGTTGGCGTGGGCTGCCAAACGCCAGTCACCGCATCGACCACCCGCTTGCAAAACTCAAGCTCGGTGCCTGAAAACATCTCTGGCGAGTACTGAAACGTCCACTGCGTATGGGGCTGCTGGCGGGCCAGGTTTTGAATCAAAGCCGCTTTGGACACAGCCAATTCAACAATTTGGTCTTCGGTCATGCCCAAAACAACCCGGCGCATCAAGGGTGCCGTGGCGTTGTACAAGTGGACAATCGCTCGCTTGGCCCCCACCAGCGACTCAAAAGTGCGGTGAATCAACTCATCGCGGGCTTGGGTCAGCACCTGAATCGTCACGTCATCGGGCACCAAATCGTGGTCAATCAAATGCCGGACGAAATCGAATTCGACTTGGGAGGCCGATGGAAACCCGATTTCGATTTCTTTGAAACCAATTTTGACCAGCATCTGAAACATGCGCAGCTTGCGCGGCACGTCCATCGGTTCGACCAGGGCCTGGTTGCCATCGCGCAAATCGACGCTGCACCAAATGGGTGCTTTGCTCAACACCGCATCGGGCCAGGTGCGGTCTTTCAATTGAACCGGCTTGAAGGCGCGGTATTTAAGGTGAGGTTGCTGCAACATGCTGTCTCCTTCGTGGGTCAAAATTTTTCAAACCCCGCAACTTGAAAATTGAGACCCAAAGAAAAAGGCCCGTTGCGGGTAGCGAACGGGCCTTTTGAGGGGGTATGCGCGTGCGCTACCAACTCCGCCCGGGTGGCAGTAGCAGTAGAGCTAGCGAAATTCGTTTCATGAGATCAATGTAGCACAAAAATAAAAATTAGGGCGGGTGGCCGCATTTGCGTTTGGGGTTAAGGCAGGTTTGCCGTTGCTTCGCCCACGCTCAGTGCAGCCCCCGCTCGTCCGGCTCGTCGGTGGAGGTGGCAATCACGCTGGTTTGCAGCCCTTTGGTTTTGCGCCAGGCGTAAATGGCATAGCCACTGAAGCCATAAAGAACGAACAGGCTGAACAAAATGATGGGCGGGTCTATGTTGATGACGGCAATGCCCAGCGCGATCATCACGATCACGGCAAAGGGCACGCTTTTCTTCATGCTGATGTCTTTGAAGCTGTAAAACGGCACATTCGTCACCATGGTCAGGCCCGAGTACAACGCCAGGCCAAAGGTGACCCAGGGAATGGAGATTCCCCAAAGTTTGTCGGTGCCATCAATGCCCAAATCGGTCATGAGCCAGATGAACCCGGCAACCAGGGCGGCGGCGGCGGGCGACGGCAAACCCTGAAAGTAACGTTTGTCGACCACGCCGGTGTTGACGTTGAAACGCGCCAAACGCAGTGCCGCGCAAGAGCAGTACACAAACGCCGCCAGCCAGCCCCAGCGGCCCAAGCCTTGCAAGGCCCACATGTACGAAATCAACGCAGGGGCAGCACCGAAGGACACCATGTCTGACAGCGAATCCATCTGCTCGCCAAACGCGCTTTGGGTGTTGGTCATGCGGGCGACGCGGCCATCCAAGCTGTCCAGCACCAGGGCGCAAAAGATGCCCACGGCGGCATAGTCAAACTGGCCGTTGACGGCCATCAAAATCGCGTAAAGGCCACCAAACAACGCTGCCAACGTGAACAGGTTGGGCAGTATGTACAGGCCCTTGGGGCGCTTGCGCACCACGACGCCTTCGCCGCTTGAGAAACTCGAGTCCTCGCCATCATGCATAGTGAAGCCTCCGGCGAAAGTCTTGGTGATCCATAAGACTCTTGATTTTATAGCAGTTGGGGCTTGAACGGGAAAAGGCCACACGAGGTGGCCTTTCAAGGTGACACCCGCCAAAACCGCGCACTGAGCGGGATTTGACGGGTTGTTCGGTGGGCGTATGAACGCTCAGTCGATCCTTTGCTCAGTGGATCAGTTGCGAGTTTGGTCAACCAACTTGTTTTTAGCGATCCAAGGCATCATGGCGCGCAGCTTGGCACCCACCACTTCGATCTGGTGCTCGGAATTCAAACGGCGACGGCTGATGAGCGTGGGCGCACCGGCTTTGTTCTCCAAAATGAAGCTCTTGGCGTATTCGCCTGTTTGGATGTCCTTCAAGACTTGCTTCATGACCTTTTTGGTCTCGTCCGTCACGATGCGCGGCCCGGTGACGTACTCGCCGTACTCGGCATTGTTGCTGATGGAGTAGTTCATGTTGGCAATGCCGCCTTCATAAATCATGTCCACAATCAGTTTCAACTCGTGCAGGCATTCAAAATACGCCATTTCAGGGGCGTAACCGGCTTCGACCAGGGTTTCAAAACCGGCTTTGATCAGCTCGACCGTACCGCCGCACAAAACCGCTTGCTCGCCGAACAAATCGGTCTCGGTTTCTTCGCGGAAATTGGTTTCAATGATGCCAGCCTTGCCGCCACCATTGGCCATCGAGTAGGACAAGGCCATTTGCAAAGATTTGCCTGATTTGTCTTGGTGCACTGCCACCAAATGGGGCACGCCGCCGCCTTGGGCGTAGGTACCGCGCACGGTATGGCCAGGCGCTTTGGGGGCGACCATCCACACGTCTAGGTCGGCGCGGGGGTTGACAAGGCCGTAATGCACGTTGAAGCCGTGGGCAAACACCAGGGCCGCGCCTTGTTTGATGTTGGGCTCAACGTCGTTGGTGTAGACCACGCCAATTTGCTCGTCGGGCAGCAAAATCATGACCACGTCAGCGGCTTTCACGGCTTCAGCCACTTCAGCGACTTTGAGGCCGGCTTTTTCGACCTTGGACCATGACGCGCCACCTTTGCGCAGACCCACCACGACTTTGACGCCGCTGTCATTCAGGTTTTGCGCATGGGCGTGGCCCTGGCTGCCATAGCCAATGATGGCCACGGTTTTGCCCTTGATCAGGCTCAAATCACAATCTTTGTCGTAAAAAACTTTCATCTTCTTCTCCTAAATGGTTTCTGGCGAAATGCCCTTCGACAGGCTCAGGGCGAACGGTGTACGTTGGTCGCCACTTCAAATCCGTTCGCGTTGAGCCTGTCGAAACGCGCGCACGGATTGCAAAAAACTAAACTGTTCAGACTCTCAGGATGCGCTCACCCCGCCCAATGCCGCTGGAGCCGGTGCGTACCGTTTCCAGAATCGCCCCGCGCTCAATCGCCTCTAGAAAGGCGTCGTTTTTGGACTGGTCGCCGGTCAGCTCAATGGTGTAGCTTTTCTCGGTCACATCGATGATGCGACCGCGAAAAATATCGGCCATGCGCTTCATTTCTTCGCGCTCTTTGCCAACGGCCCGCACTTTGACCATCATCAACTCGCGCTCGGTGTAAGCGCCTTCGGTCAAATCGACCACTTTGACGACCTCAATGAGGCGGTTCAAATGCTTGGTGATTTGTTCAATCACGTCGTCTGAGCCTGAGGTTTGAATGGTCATGCGCGACAGGGTGGGGTCTTCAGTGGGGGCCACCGTGAGCGACTCAATGTTGTAACCGCGGGCTGAAAATAGCCCCACAACGCGGGACAAAGCGCCCGCTTCGTTTTCGAGCAAAACTGCAATGATGTGTTTCATAAGAAGAGACTCCTCTTTTCGCTGCCCTCCCCTGACGGCGGTAACCGTCAGACTTGGCAAACAATAGATTCATCCGAAAAATAAGTTGAAAAACCAGTTCGCTATAATATTAATAGCAAACTATTGAATAAATTCGGGAGCTAGAGGCTTATTTGGCTGAATTTTTGGCAACTTTTTTAAAAAAGAACCTGCAGGTTCTTTTTTTCGATTTTCGCCCTAATTTCAGGACAACCTTACAAATCCTCGCTGCCCAGCAGCATTTCGGTAATACCCATACCGGCCTTCACCATCGGGTAGACGTTTTCGGTCGGGTCAGTGCGGAAATCCATGAACACCGTGCGATCTTTCAGCTTGCGCGCTTCGCGCAACGCGCCTTCCACGTCGCCCGGCTTTTCAATCAGCATGCCGACGTGGCCATAGGCTTCGGCCAGCTTCACAAAATTGGGCAACGCGTCCATGTAGCTGTGGCTGTAACGGCCTTCGTAGTCGATCTCTTGCCATTGGCGAACCATGCCCAAATAGCGGTTGTTCAGGGCGACAATTTTGATCGGCGTGTTGTATTGCAGGCAAGTTGACAGCTCTTGTATGCACATTTGCACCGAGCCTTCGCCAGTGACGCAAAACACTTCAGCCTCAGGCTTGGCCAGCTTGATGCCCATGGCGTAGGGAATGCCCACGCCCATGGTGCCCAAACCGCCTGAATTGATCCAGCGCCGGGGTTCGTCAAATTTGTAGTACTGCGCCGCCCACATTTGGTGCTGCCCCACGTCGGAGGTGATGTAGGCCTCGACGTCTTTGGTCATGTTCCAAAGCGTTTCCACCACGTACTGCGGCTTGATCACATCGCCCTTGCCCATGCTGTACTTTAGGCAATCGCCCTTGCGCCAGCCGTTGATGGTGTCCCACCATGCGGCCAAAGCGTTCGGGTCGGGTTTGACGGTACTTTCTTTGACCATCGCAATCATCTCTAACAGCACGTCTTTCACGTCGCCCACAATGGGAATGTCAACTTTGACGCGCTTGGAAATGCTGCTGGGGTCGATGTCAATGTGAATAATTTTGCGCTCGTTTTGCGCAAAGTGCTTGGGGTTGCCGATCACGCGGTCGTCAAAACGTGCGCCAATAGCCAGCAAAACGTCACAGTTTTGCATGGTGTTGTTGGCCTCCACCGTGCCATGCATGCCCAACATGCCCAAAAACTTGGGGTCGCTGGCGGGGAACGCGCCCAGGCCCATCAGCGTGTTGGTGCAGGGGTAGCCCAGCATATTGACCAAGGTGCGCAATTCGTTGCTGGCATTGCTCAACAAAACGCCGCCACCGGTGTAAATGTAGGGCCGCTTGGCCGCCAACAGCAATTGCAGCGCCTTGCGGATTTGTCCGCCATGACCCTTGCGAACTGGGTTGTAAGAGCGCATTTCAACGCTGCTTGGGTAGCCGTTGTAAGGCACTTTCTTGAACGACACATCTTTTGGAATGTCCACCACCACCGGGCCGGGGCGGCCACTGCGGGCAATGTGGAAGGCCTTTTTCATAACATCGGCCATGTCCTTGGCGTCTTTGACCAAAAAGTTGTGCTTCACGATGGGCCGGGTGATGCCCACGGTATCGCATTCTTGAAAAGCGTCCAGGCCGATGGCGTGCGTTGGCACCTGGCCGGTGATGATCACCATGGGAATGCTGTCCATGTAAGCCGTGGCAATGCCCGTGACCGCATTGGTCACGCCGGGGCCTGAGGTGACCAGTGCCACGCCGACATCGCCCGTGGCGCGCGCGTAGCCGTCAGCGGCATGCACCGCCGCCTGCTCGTGACGCACCAAAACGTGCTGAATCGTGTCTTGCTTGTAAAAAGCGTCATAAATGTGCAGCACTGCACCGCCGGGGTAGCCCCAGACGTACTTGACGTTCTCAGCCTGCAAGGCTTTGATGAGGATTTCTGCTCCGCGAAGCTCGGGGACAGGCGAATTGGGTAATTTGGCTGCTGATGCAGCGGCCGCTGCTGAAGCGATTTCAGCTTTTGATATTTCCATGATGAACCTTTGTGAATTTCTCTGACGAAAGACCTTGGGTGCCCCTTCACAAACCCTTGTGGGGCTGTGGCGGAACTTAGGGCCAAAGCCATGGACGAAATACGTCATTCGCCGGACTGAGACCTGTTTGCCTTTTGATTTGCAACCCGTATTATCGCACTGAGGCAAAGCGACGCTTAAAACCCGATTGAAATCCGCCTCCGAAATCAACCGCCCGCCCGGTCTGGGATGCCATAATTCGACCCAATAAGACCTGCAATCGACCAGGTCATTCTAAAAACCGAGACCCTTGCGCAGGCATTCAGACCCCTGCGACCCACGGCACCACTGGCCCTCATCACTTGGCAACCGAAACAGAACTGTCGGATTTTTTGAAAAGCGTCGAAAAGCGCGCCTTCAAACGGTCGGTGTACCACGTGCGCAACGAGGAGTCTGCGCTGGACATCGTGCAAGACAGCATGATGAAGCTGGCCGAGCACTACGGCGACAAACCCCCGGCCGAATTGCCCATGCTGTTCCAGCGCATTTTGTCCAATTGCACGCTGGACTGGTTCCGCCGCCAAAAGACAAAAGGCGCGCTTTTTTCCAACATGAGCGACTTTGAATCCGCAGGAGATGACGGGGAATTCGATTTATTGGAAACTTTAAACCTGCAAAACAGCTCAGAGCAGACTGAAAGCGCTGAAAACACCACCTCGCGGGCCCAAATCTTGCATGAGATTGAAATACAGATCCAGCACCTGCCAGGACGTCAACGAGAAGCCTTTCTCATGCGTTACTGGGAGGAGATGGATGTGGCTGAAACAGCCGCCGCCATGGGCTGTAGCGAAGGCAGTGTCAAAACGCACTGTTCCAGGGCAGTGCAAGCGCTCAGTAAAGCATTGAGTGCCAAGGGAATAAGACCATGACAGATTCAAATATTTTTCGAACCGTAAATTCAGGCGTCAGGGCGGACTACCAGCAAGAATTGCTGCAAGACCGTTTTGGCTTGGCCGTGACCGCCAGATTGTCTGATTTGGCAGACAACGCCTCCCACGATGTGTCTGAGCGCCTGCGTGTTGCGCGCCAGCAAGCCGTGGCCAAGCGCAAACTCGCCCTAGGCGTTCGCGCAGCTTCGGGCGCGGTGGCGTCCAGCGCCTCAGCGTCGGGTGGCAGCCTAAGTCTGGGTGGCGGTGACGACCTCAGTGGCTGGAACCGCATTGCCTCGGCCTTTCCCCTGATTGCTTTGGTGGTTGGCTTGATCAGCATCACCGTGATTCAAACCGACCTGCGTGCCAACGAAGTGGCTGAAGTCGATGCCGCTTTGCTGCTGGACGACCTGCCACCCAATGCCTACACAGACCCTGGTTTTGCCCACTTTTTAAAAACCCGGCGCGTCCAGGTTCAGTGAAGGCCTCCTTCGAGGGATGAATCGCGACCCAATTTAATTCCTGGCCAATTTTAACTTGTGGCTCGTTTTAACTTTGGCCCGTTTGATCTCTCAGCCCTTTTTTCTCGATTTCGCTTTGATCCGCCCCACTTCTTCACCCGCCAAGCTTGCTTTTGCCATTGAGCCCAAGCCTCGGTGGATCGCCGCCATGGCTCTGCTCTTGGTTGCGGGGAGCCTTGGGGCTCAAACGAAATCTGACACAGCGATTGAAGCGCCCGTTGGCAAAGCCAAATCTGGCACCAGCACCCTGGCGCAGGCTAACTTGCCCGCTGGGGCAACGCCTTCGCCCAAGTTGCCTGCCACCGCCAAACCTCCAGCCACATTGGTCGCCCAGGCCACCGAAGCGGCGCCCTTTTGGAAAGACCTGAGCCCGTCTGACCAAACCGCGCTGAAACCCCTGGCCGCCAATTGGCCCACCATTGGCGAGGCCCAAAAGCGAAAATGGTTGGCCTTGTCCAAAAATTACGCCACCCTGCCCGCCGCCGAGCAGCAAAAGTTGCATGGCCGCATGACGCAATGGGTGTCTTTAAGCGCAAAACAAAGAACCGACGCCCGTTTGAACTTTGCCGAAACCAAAACCCTGACGCCGACCGAAAAGGTGCAGGGCTGGAAGGCTTACCAAGCCCTGAGTCCGCAAGAAAAACAAAAACTGGCTGATCAAGCGGTGCCTAAGACTTCTGGTGCGGCGACGGCGGTCAAGCCCGTGCCCACCCAAAAACTGGCGGCTGTGCCCACCACTCGCAACACCCCCAAAGCCAGCCAACCAGCGGACGGCAAACCTTCAGTCGATAAAAACACCCTGCTTCCTTTGGCATCGGGTTCGACAGAGCCCGTTGTGCAAAAAAATTGACCGCGAAGACTGGCGAGGTCAACGCTGTAGGGGTTGCAGCAGCAGCCGAGGCCAAACCTAATCTCGCCACCCCAAGCCTGTGGCGCCGCATGGCCTGCTGGGCCTATGAAGGCATCCTTATCTTTGGCGTCTGGTTCATAGCCGGTTACCTGTTCGGCACCTTGAGCCAAACCCGCAATGCCTTGGACAACCGCCACGCGCTGCAAGGGTTTTTGTTCGTTATTTTCGGCATCTACTTCATCTGGTTTTGGGCCAAGGGTCAGACCTTGGCCATGAAAACCTGGAATATCCGTGTGGTTGACGTCCAGGGCCACGCCATCACCCAGTTGCGGGCCGCATTGCGCTATGTGCTGAGTTACCTATGGCTGTTGCCGCCCTTGGCAACGGCGGCGGTTTTCAATCTGACCGGTGGACAAGTCGCCGCTATTGCCATCGTCTGGGTGGTTGTCTGGGCGATTTTGAGCCGTTTTCACCCGACTGGGCAGTTTTGGCATGACGCCTTGGCCGGTACGCGGCTGGTGAGCTCTGAGCCGCTGAGCCGTTGACCCATCCGCCGCTATAACGCTTTAGCGCTAAACCGCCGCTTCGTCCTGCTCCCCGGTGCGAATGCGCACCACGCGCTCTACGCTGGTCACAAAAATCTTGCCGTCGCCAATTTTGCCGGTGTGGGCGGCTTTGACAATGGCATCCACGCAGCGGTCTACATCGTCGGTTTTAACCACCACTTCAACCTTCACCTTGGGCAAAAAGTCCACCACGTACTCGGCACCGCGGTACAGCTCGGTGTGGCCTTTTTGACGGCCGAAGCCTTTGACTTCGGTCACGGTCAAACCGGTGACGCCACAGTCGGCCAGGGCTTCGCGAACTTCTTCGAGTTTGAACGGTTTGACGATGGCGGTGATCTGTTTCATGGTGGTCCTCGGGTTGTTTTTGGATGAATTTCGGAGAATGTCGGCGAACTTGGGATCGGACTAGCTTCAGGCTCTGAATTTACTGGTTATAGGATAACGCCAATCTTTGCCAAAACTGCGGTGGGTGACGCGAATACCCACGGGGGCCTGGCGGCGCTTGTACTCATTGATTTTGATCAGCCGAGTGACTTTTTCGACATCGGCACGTTCAAAACCAGCAGCAATGATGTCCTCAATGCTTTGGTCGTTCTCCATGTAGCGTTCCAAAATTGCGTCCAGCACATCGTAAGGCGGCAGGCTGTCCTGATCTTTTTGATCGGGTCGCAACTCGGCGCTGGGTGGGCGGGTGATGATGCGCTCTGGAATGGGCGCAGTACACGTTGCATACGGGTCGTGCAGATTGCGCCAGCGCGCCAAATCAAACACCGTGGTCTTCACCAAATCCTTGATGACCGCAAAGCCGCCAGCCATGTCGCCGTACAAGGTGCAATAGCCCGTCGCCATTTCAGATTTGTTGCCTGTCGTCAGCACAATCGTGCCAAATTTGTTGGACAAGGCCATCAGCAAGGTGCCGCGAATGCGGGCCTGGATGTTTTCTTCGGTGGTGTCCTCAGCCAAGTCCTTGAATTCGCCTGCCAACGAGGCTTTGAAGGCTTCGAATTCAGGCACGATGGAGATTTCGTCATAGCGCACGCCCATGCGCGCGGCCATGTCGCGGGCGTCGATCCAGCTGATGTCTGCCGTGTAGGGTGAGGGCATCATCACCGTGCGAACCTTGGCAGCACCCAAGGCATCCACCGCCACGGCCAGCACCAGAGCCGAATCAATGCCGCCAGAAAGTCCCAGCAAAATGCCCGGAAAGCCGTTTTTGCCAATGTAGTCGCGCACGCCCAGCACCAGGGCGTCCCACAGGTCGGCTTCGGGGGAGCGAATGCTTGCGACAGGCCCTGCCAGGTGGATGCCGTCACCCACGCGCTGGGCGTTCACTTCGAAGGCGTTTTCAACAAAACTGGGTGCCCGGGCGGCAACTTGGCCATCGGCGTTCAGGGCGAAGGAATGGCCTTCAAACACCACCTCATCCTGACCACCGACCAAATGGGCGTAGACCAGAGGCAAACCACAAGAGTTGACCCGCAGGCGCATCATTTGTTCGCGCTCGTCGCCTTTGCCCACATGAAACGGTGAAGCGTTGATCACGGCCAAAACTTGCGCCCCTGCGGCTTTGGCTAGCCGTGCAGGTGCTTCAAACCAGGCGTCCTCACAAATCAGCAGGCCGACTTTGACTTTGTCTGTAGCCGCCTTCTTGCCTTCGCCAACAGCAACTTCAACATTGTCGTCAGCGCCGCCTGCCTCAAACACGCAAACCCCGGTACCCGGCTGAAAGTACCGCCGCTCATCAAACACCTGGTAGTTGGGCAGTTCGCGCTTGGCGTAGGTAGCCAAAGTTTGGCCTTCTCGAAACACGCTGGCCGCGTTAAACCGGCCCGACACAGCGACCGACCGGGTTTTGCGCTCATCGGCATCGAAGCCGCCACTGGGGTGCCCTACCACGACCACCATATTTTTTAACCCGGCCAACTCGCGGGCTACGGTTTTCACGGCATCATCACAGGCCTTGATGAACGCAGGGCGCAAAAACAGATCTTCGGCCGCGTAGCCACAAATCGACAGCTCGGGCGTGAGCAGCAAGCGTGCGCCGCCCGCGTAGGCGACACGTGCCGCGTTGATGATTTTTTGCGCATTGCCGCTTAAGTCGCCCACAACAAAATTAAGCTGGGCCACGCAGATTTTGAGAGTCATGAATTTACAGAAAACAGAGGTTGCAACAGGTGCAAAAAGCAGGTCTTGACAAGGTACAACTTGATTATGTCATTCGGGTGTTGCCCTCTGTGCTGCAGGTCGATAGTGCGCAATGGAACGCCTTGCTGGCCGCGCAAAACGACGTCACGCCGTTCATGCGCCATGAGTACCTGGCGGCCCTGCACCAAAGCGATGCCGCCCGCCCGCAAACCGGCTGGACGCCTCGCCTAATCACCCTGTGGCTGGGCGACGCCCTGGTGGGAGCCTGTGCCCTGTATTTAAAGGCACATTCGTATGGCGAGTACGTGTTTGACTGGGCCTGGGCCAACGCCTACCAACAGCATGGCCTGAATTACTACCCCAAAGCGGTGGTCGCCGTCCCCTTCACGCCAGTGCCGGGTGCACGCCTGCTGGCCAAGTCGCCAACCGACCGCGCCGCTTTGCTGCAGGGCTTAATGGCCTGGTGTGAACAAGAAAAGTTGTCGTCGCTGCACCTGCTGTTTGCCAATGCCGATGACGTGACCGCGGCTGAAAAGTGCGGGTTGATGCTGCGCCACACGGTGCAGTTTCATTGGAAGAATGTGGCCCCCACGCTTCTCGCTTCGCGTAGTGCGCTGCCCCCCGAGGGGGCTGATTTTTCTCGGGGCGGCCCGTCGGAAAACCTGGCCCCCACGCTTCTCGCTTCGCGTAGTGCGCTGCCCCCCGAGGGGGCTAATTTTTCTCGGGGCGGCCCGTCGAAAAATTGCCAATTTCACAGTTTTGACGAATTTCTAGCCAGCTTGAGCCAAGAAAAGCGCAAAAAAATCCGCCAGGAACGCCGCAAAGTGGCCGAGGCTGGCGTGACTTTCAGGTCAGCGCAAGGGCGCGCCATTGCGGACCCGGATTGGGATTTTTTTTACCGCTGTTATGAACGCACTTACCTGGAGCATGGCAACGCACCTTATTTGAGCCGGGATTTCTTTCGGCGCATGAAAGACACCATGCCAGAGAATTGGCTGCTGTTTGTCGCCGAACAGAACGGCGAGGCGATTGCGTGCAGCTTGATCGGCATCACCGCCTCGCCCGCCGAATCCGCTGCCCGAGCCGCTAACAAAGGCACAGAAGCCGCAACAACCGAGCGCATCGCCTACGGCCGCTATTGGGGCGCCCTCAAGCGCGTGGATTGCCTGCACTTTGAAGCCTGTTACTACCAACCGCTGCAATGGTGCATTAAGCATGGCTACGCGCGCTTTGAGGGGGGCGCACAAGGCGAACACAAAATGGCCCGCGCCCTGATGCCCGTCAAAACCACCAGCGCCCACTGGCTGGCGCACCCATCGTTTGCCGATGCGATTGAACGGTTTTTAGAGCGCGAAGGCCAAGGCATTGACAGCTACCTGGGGGAACTTACCGACCGTTCCCCATTCAAACCGAAGCTTTGAAAAATCGACTGTCCTCTTTTCTGTAAGAACCACGGCCTCCATTGACACTTAAGCCTATGTTGACAGACCACCGCCAATTCTCACCCCAAGGCCTAATGCGGCGCTGGGTTTTGGTATTCATGGTCATCGCAGCGTTGTGGAGCGGCCAAGTAGCGGTTGCCAGCACCGCCATGGGCTGCTGCGACCCCCAAATGGCCTGCTGCACCGTCATGACTGGAACCAGTTGCAACACCTGCGTGCCGGGTCTAAACGTGCCGTCAACGCAATCTGTTTGGCAAGCCCCGAACCAAGCGACAACAACCAAAGCCGATGAATGGATGCGAGTCATTTTCCGCTTTGACAACGACATTTGGCGCCCTCCCATGGCTAGGACCGACGCAGTTTTCAGTCTACTTTTTATTTAATTTTTAAGGATTCATCATGAAATCAGTATTTGTCAAAATCTCGGTGGGCATGGCACTGGCAGGTTCGAGCCTGGGTGCCTGGGCTGCGGGCGCATGCTGCGCCGCTGGCGCTTTGTGCTGCATCGGTGGTGTGCTTCCTTGTTGCTGGTAAGTTGTCAGCAGCTCAGGAATCAAGATTTCTGGCTGTGATGGGCCTTGGCGGGCCTTGGCGGGCCTTGCTTAGGTCTTTCACCAATAGCCAGTGATTGAGAATTCAGGGTTGATGCGGTTCGCTGCATAAACCCTGTTTTGCATCTGAGCGCTGTACTATTATATTTATAGCAAAGTATTGATATATCACCAGAGCTAGATGCCAAAAGTGTTTGAAAAATCGAAAAAAATCGAAAAATAGCCTAAAATCTTGAATATTTACCACAATTGTAGTAAATATTGAGAATTTTAGGCTTTTGTCGACGACCTGAGGCAAAACACGCCCAAGCGCAGGTTTTGAGCCTTGTTTCGGCCCCGCCCTGTCCAAAAAAAACAGCTTCCGAATAGGAAGGCAGCACACGCTCTGCCGCCGCGAGCGAGGTTTCATGGGTAGTAACCCCAGAGTGCTGCGTCACCTAGGAGACGAAAAGCGAGGGGCGCGCCTCTAATTTGACTGCTCCTGTGCCGCCGCTGCTTTGAAGGCCGCCAAAAGATGCTACTGTCTGTTTCGTCTCAACAGCAAAATCTGTAGCAAACAATTGAGTTTGCACCGCAGAAAAAGCACTATGAATGCATTTGCCATGCCCCGTTCAAGCTCCTCCAGCTCATCAAGCTCGCGCGCCGTGCCACCTCAAAATGACCACGCGCCGCCCAATATGTTTTTGCTGGCCCTTGAATTCAGGGCGTTTTGGGAATTTGGCGCGGTGCTGCCCGCATGGCCCGCACTGCGCCGCGCGCCCCAGGGCGATGGGCATCCGGTGATCGTGTTCCCCGGTTTGAGCGCCAACGACGGCTCAACCTTTCCCCTGCGCCAATATCTGCAGTCGCTCAATTATTCGGTGTCGGGTTGGAACCAGGGTTTCAATTTCGGTGCCCGGGCCGGTGTGCTGAACGCAGCCCGCGACCAGGTGCAGGCCACCTTTGAAGCCACGGGTCAAAAAGTCAGCCTGATTGGCTGGAGCCTGGGTGGCGTTTACGCCCGCGAGCTTGCCAAAATGATGCCCGACCAGGTTCGCAGCGTAATCACCCTGGGAACCCCCTTTTCTGGCTCACCCAAAAGCACCAACGCCTGGCGCATTTATGAGCTGACCAGTGGCAAGCGCATTGACCACGAGGCCACCAAATACGACCTGCCCACCGCGCCGCCTGTGCCCACCACATCGCTTTATTCACGTACCGACGGCATCGTCGCCTGGCAAGCCAGCCTGCAAGCGCCCTGCTCGGTGAATCCGCACACTGAAAATATTGAGGTCATCGCCAGCCACGTCGGCATTGGCGTGAACCCCAGCGCTTGGTGGGCCGTCGCAGACCGCTTGTCGCAGCCCAAGGGCAGCTGGAAACCGTTTGAGCGCAAAGGGCGGTTGCACGGGCTGGTTTTTCCAGATCCGGCGCGGTAGATACCAACTGATATTGGGAGGCCGCCTTGGTTGGGCGTCTAAAGGACTGGGTCTTTAGCGACCTTCGGCTAGGTTCAACCCGGTCGCGGCGGCAGGGACAGGCAGACCAGGTTGGTGGTGTTCGCACTGGTCGCGATGCATGGGGCGATTGAAGATGCAAAGCCCGCTCAACCCTACCCCATGGCCCTTTGTCCACTGCTGCGGACACAAAAAACGCCCTGCCCTATTCCGCCTCACCCACGCAGGTCGCGGTGATAAGGAAAGGCGACCGGGCTTTGAAGTGCAAAGTGCGTGGTAGCAGCGCTAGCGTTCACCCAAAAAAATAGCCAAGCGCAAGCTTGACCTATTTTTCAACCCCGCGCGCGCTTGCACTTCAAAACCGCATGCGCCTTGCCTTGTCGTCGTGACCGTAAGGCCAATAACGCTCTGGCGACCTAGAAATCCGGCTCTAAATCAACCCTTTGCAGCCTGCGCCTTTTTGTAATTCTCAATCCCCTCCACAATTTCCTGTTTGGCCGCCTCTGGGCCATCCCAACCAAGGATCTTGACCCACTTGCCCTCTTCCAAATCTTTGTAGTGCTCAAAAAAGTGAGAAATGGTCTTCAACCGCAGCGGGTTCATGTCGGCTGGTTTTTGCCAATGGGTGTACAGCGAGCATTTTTTGTCGATGGGCACAGCCAACACCTTGCCGTCCATGCCGGCCTCGTCTTCCATTTTTAAAATGCCAATAACGCGGCAAGTCACCACGACGCCCGGAATCAACGGCACCGGGGTGATCACCAGCACATCCACCGGGTCGCCGTCGCCGCTGATGGTTTTGGGCACATAGCCGTAATTGGTCGGGTAATGCATCGACGTGCTCATGAAGCGATCCACAAAAATCGCGCCCGACTCCTTGTCGACCTCGTACTTCACCGGGTCGGCGTTCATGGGGATTTCAATGATGACATTGAAGGCTTCTGGGGCGTTTTTGCCAGGATGAACGTTGTCGAGGGACATGGTGAGGATTTTTACTTTCAGTTAATGCGGCCTGCCGCCGGGAATGAATGCAGCCTGCGGCTACGGGGTTACCCTTGGATTAGCCCAGATTTTACTTACAAGCTCCTTGCCGTCGGGCGATGCGGACTTTTTTCACGGTAAAGTCCACCCGTTGGCCAATCGCCCCATGCTTCTGAAGGATTAAATCCTGACGGATTCCAGTTGGTGGCGACGAAGCAATGCAGCGGTGGTGCCGAAGGGTTTATTTTGCGGTGCACCACTCTAAAGTGAAACAACACAGGAGATTTACTTATGGCAGGCAACTCAGCGCTTATTTTGGCGCTCGTTTGCGGTCTCATCGCCGTGATTTACGGCTTTTGGGCACGCAGCTGGATTCTTTCGCAAGATGCAGGCAACGCGCGGATGCAAGAAATTGCCGCCGCTATTCAAACGGGTGCAGCAGCTTATCTGGCCCGGCAATACAAAACCATCGCCATCGTCGGCGTGGTGCTGGCCATTTTGATTGGCTTGTTTTTAGACGGCCTGTCCGCTGTGGGCTTTGTGGTCGGCGCTGTGCTTTCGGGCGCCTGCGGCTTCATTGGCATGAACGTGTCAGTCAAAGCCAACGTGCGCACCGCACAAGCCGCGACCAAGGGCATTGGCCCCGCGCTGGATGTCGCCTTTCGTGGCGGCGCCATCACCGGTATGCTGGTGGTGGGCTTGGGGCTGTTGGGCGTGACTGCGTTTTACTGGTTTTTGGTGGGCAACGGCAACCTGACACCTGACAAAAACCTGGCCAAATTGCTCAATCCGCTGATCGGTTTTGCTTTCGGCTCCTCGCTGATTTCCATTTTTGCCCGTCTGGGCGGTGGCATTTTCACCAAAGGCGCTGACGTTGGTGCGGATTTGGTGGGCAAAGTCGAAGCTGGCATTCCAGAAGATGACCCGCGCAACCCCGCCGTGATTGCCGACAACGTGGGTGACAACGTGGGCGACTGCGCTGGCATGGCCGCTGACTTGTTTGAAACCTATGCCGTCACGCTGATCGCCACCATGGTGCTGGGTGCCCTTTTGGTGACTAACGCAGGCACGGCCGCCGTGGTTTACCCGCTGGCTTTGGGTGCGGTGTCCATCATCGCGTCCATCATTGGCTGTTTCTTCGTCAAGGCATCGCCTGGCATGAAAAACGTGATGCCAGCGCTGTACAAAGGCTTGGCAGTCGCGGGCGGTTTGTCGCTGATTGCGTTTTACTTCGTCACCAATTGGCTCATGCCTGACAACTCGATCAAAGCTGCTGGCAGCCAGATGGCTTTGTTTGGCTCCTGCGCCGTTGGCTTGGTGCTGACAGCAGCCCTGGTTTGGGTGACCGAGTACTACACCGGCACCCAGTACCCACCGGTCAAGCACATTGCCCAAGCGTCCACCACCGGGCACGGCACCAACATCATTGCTGGTTTGGGTGTGTCCATGCGGTCCACCGCCTGGCCTGTGATTTTTGTTTGTATCGCCATCTGGTGCGCTTTCAAAATGGCGGGTCTTTACGGCATTGCCATTGCGGCAACCTCCATGTTGTCGATGGCTGGTATCGTCGTGGCGCTTGACGCTTACGGCCCGATCACCGACAACGCTGGCGGCATTGCTGAAATGGCCGAAATGCCAAAAAGTGTGCGCGACGTGACCGACCCGTTGGACGCCGTGGGCAACACCACCAAGGCCGTGACCAAAGGCTACGCCATCGGCTCTGCCGGTTTGGCGGCACTGGTTTTGTTTGCCGACTACACCCACAAGTTGGAGGCCTACGGCAAAGCCATCAGCTTTGACCTGAGCGACCCCATGGTCATCATCGGCCTCTTCATTGGCGGTTTGATTCCCTATTTGTTCGGTGCCATGGCGATGGAGGCTGTGGGCCGCGCTGCGGGTTCCGTGGTCGTTGAAGTGCGTCGCCAGTTTGCAGACGGTGCCATCATGGCCGGTAAACGCAAGCCTGACTACAGCGCTGCGGTGGACATGCTGACGACGGCCGCCATCAAGGAAATGATGATTCCATCGCTGTTGCCCGTGATCGTACCGATCGTGGTTGGCTTGGCGCTTGGCCCTGCCGCTTTGGGCGGTCTACTGATGGGCACCATCGTGACTGGTCTGTTCGTTGCCATTTCGATGTGCACCGGCGGCGGCGCTTGGGACAATGCCAAAAAATACATTGAAGACGGCCACCACGGCGGCAAAGGCAGCGACACCCACAAGGCCGCAGTCACGGGCGACACCGTGGGCGATCCGTACAAAGACACTGCTGGCCCAGCCGTTAACCCACTGATCAAGATCATCAACATCGTGGCGCTCTTGATCGTTCCGTTGATGATGCAGATTCACGGCGGCGATGGCTCCAAAGTCGCCATGCCAGCCGCTGCAACTGTTGCTGCGGTGGCCACCTCAGCGGGCGCGGCACCTGGCTATGACACGGGCGCAGCGCCCGCAGCCCCAGTGGTAGACGCCAATGCCAAGAGCGATGCCGCCATGATGGCTGCAGCCAAGGCAGCCTCCGACGCAGCATCCGTCAAAACCGAAGGCGGCGTGGTCAAGTTCTACTTTGCCTCTGGCAAGGCAGACTTGGCTGTGGGCGGCAAGGATGCGCTGGTTGACGTCGTCAAAGGCGTGATGGCAGGTAAAAAAGCTGTCATCAGCGGCTACGTGGATTCGACGGGCGACCCGGTGAAAAATGCCGAACTCGCCAAGCTGCGGGCCTTTGCCGTTCGTGATTTGCTGAAAATCATCGGCGTGCCAGAAGACAAAATCGAACTGAAAAAACCGGAAGACATCAAAGCTGGAGCTACATCAGCCGAAGAAGGTCGCCGGGTTGAGGTGACCTTGCTGTAGAGTTCGCAAAAGCCATCGGCACCAAGCGCTGCCCAACGAAACAAAGGCCTGCAACTTGCAGGCCTTTTTTTTCGTCTGCAGATTCATAATCTCCACTTCCTGATTGTCCATACACCAAACCATCATGCACACCTACACCGCCGACATCCGCTGGACTTGCGACAACATTAACGACTTCACCAGCAAACGCTACAGCCGCGCGCACACCTGGGGTTTTGACGGCGGCGTGATCGTGCCGGCCAGCAGTTCGCCAAACTCGGTAAGGGTGCCCTACTCCAACCCCGCCAGCGTGGACCCGGAAGAAGCTTTTGTCGCCGCGCTGTCCAGCTGCCACATGCTCACTTTCCTGTATTTGGCATCGGTCGACGGCTACGCAGTTGCTGCCTACGCGGACTCAGCCAGCGGCATCATGGAGAAAATTGCCAATGGCAAAGAGGCGGTGACGCAAGTGACCTTGCGCCCCCAGATCGTGTTTTCAGGCGACAAAGTGCCCACCGATGCGGTGCTGGACGATTTGCACCACCGGGCGCACGAAGACTGCTATTTGGCAAACTCGGTCAAGACAGTGATTGCGGTGCAAGGCCATTGGCAGCACAGCGTCGACGCATTGCATGCTGATGAAAAATCTTCAATTTGAAAAAAGGCAAAATGAGAGACTTCATATCACCGGTGATATGACTTTTATGAAAAGTCTTAAATTTGACCACTTTATGAACAAAATAGTGCTCTAGCTCTCGTAGAAAGGTCATAGTTCGCTATACTTTTGATACTATTGCACTGTTAGACAAGCGACAGCACATCCGAATCAACACCGCCCGGCGCAGCCAACCAAACACACAAGCCCATGCAACTGAACTACATCGCCAACGCGTCTGTGCCGTGCCAAAGTGGTCGCACCATCGCCATGATCGACCCGTCGGACGGGCAGCAGTTTGACGAGATTCAACGCAGCGATGCACGCGACATTGACGCCGCAGTCCACTCGGCGCGCCAGTGTTTCAATGCCGTTTGGAGCAAGTTAAGTGGTGCCGAGAGGGGCCGCCTGCTGATGCGTTTGAGTGCCGCCGTGACAGAGCACGCTGAAGAGTTGGCCTTGATCGAACAACGGGATTGCGGTAAACCAACCCGGCAGGCGCTGGCCGATTCAGCGGCATTGGCAAGGTACTTTGAGTTCTACGCCGGGGCTTGCGACAAACTGCATGGCCACACCATTCCCTACCTGGACGGCTACAGCGTGCTGACCTGGCGCGAGCCACATGGCGTCACGGGGCACATCATTCCTTGGAACTACCCGATGCAGATTTTTGGCCGCAGCGTGGGCGGCGCGCTGGCGGCGGGCAACGTGTGCGTGGTCAAACCGGCTGAAGACGCTTGCCTGTCGCTGATTCGGGTGGCGCAATTGGCGGCTGAGGTCGGCTTTCCGGCAGGTGCCATCAACATCGTCACGGGTTACGGACACGAGGTGGGCGACGCTCTGGCGCGCCATGCGGGCATTGACCACATCAGCTTCACTGGCAGCCCCAAGGTTGGAACCCTGATTCAGCAAGTTGCCGCAGAGCGCCATTGCCCCGTCACTTTGGAGCTGGGCGGCAAAAGTCCGCAGATTATTTTTGCCGATGCTGGCCTGGACGCAGCCATCCCCGCCATCATCAATGCCATCGTGCAAAACGCCGGGCAAACCTGCTCGGCGGGTTCGCGGGTACTGATCGATCAAGCGATTTACGAGCCCCTGCTTGAACGCCTAGGCCACGCCTTTGAAAATCTGCGCGTCGGGCCGGCTTCGATGGATCTGGAAGTGGGGCCCCTGATTCGCCAAAGCCAGCAGCAGCGCGTCTGGGACTTTTTAAGCGACGCGCAGGTGGCCAACATACCGATGGTGGCGCAAGGGCAAATCGTTGACGAAGCGCCTGAAACCGGTTTTTACCAAGCGCCCACCTTGCTGCGCGATGTGCCCGTTCACCATCGCATTGCACAAGAAGAAGTCTTTGGCCCGGTGTTGGCAGCCATGAGTTTCAAAGGCGAAGACCAGGCCATCGAGATGGCCAACGCCACCCAGTTCGGCCTGGTCGCAGGCATTTGGACGGCAGATGGTGGGCGTCAATTGCGCATGGCCAAGCGGGTTCGGAGTGGCCAGGTTTTTATCAACAATTACGGCGCTGGTGGCGGGGTGGAGTTGCCTTTTGGCGGCGTAAAATCAAGTGGCTACGGACGCGAAAAAGGGTTTGAGGCCCTGTACGGCTTCACCACCCTCAAGACAGTTGCGATCAAACACGGCTGATAAAAATAAGGAAACAAACGATGTTCAAATTTTTTGGATTTGGCAAAAAAAAGCCAGCCACGGCATCCCAAATGGCCCGTACCAGCACCCGACCTGGCCATGACTCTAACGCGCCCGAGTCACGCGGCGTCACTTTGCAGCACTCAGATGTTCAGCGGGAACTGGTTCGTGTGGTCTTGAAAGACACGCTGCGCCTTCATGGCATTCCAGCGGGGTGGATCGCCTGCGAAGTCACCGGCATTTCCCACCGCAATATGGACGACGAGCTGTTCGTTCACCTGATCATCATGCAATGGAATGACGCCTTGATTCGCTACGCACCTGCGCTGCAAGGGCAGCTCATACAAGGTCTTGATCGCTTCGAGCCCGGCGTTGACCACTCCGGTTATGTGGTGTCCTGGATGTTTTCGCCCAATTGCGAATGCCCTTACACCAAAATGCCTGATCCAAAATCCTGGAGTCAAACTTTGTACGCGCAGCCGGTAGCCGCTCCATCGCCTGCACAGACTGAACCGCAAGCTATGGCCCCAGCAGCCAAACCTAAGTTCGACTTGCCACCGTCAGCCATGGATGACAAGCGGGACAACGACTTTGCACCAACTGAACCGTCAGCCATGCGCTGATTTCAAACACGACGCCCATCCCACTTCACCCGAAAGACCAACGTGCGCGTTAAAAACAAATCCATCATCGTCACGGGCTCTGGTGGCGGCATAGGCGAAGGTATCGCACGCAGGCTGGCCGAGCAGGGGGCCAGCGTATTGGTGAACGATATCGATTCTGCAATGGGCGAAAAGGTCGCAGCCAGCATTCGCCAAGCTGGCGGCAAGGCCTCTTTTTTTGCAGCAGACGTCACCCAATCGGCCAGTGTTGCGGCCCTGGTCAAGGCAGCAGTTCAACAATTTGGCAAGCTCGACGTCATGGTCAACAACGCCGGTTGGACGCACAGCAACCGCCCTGCACTGGAGGTGCCAGAGGACGAATTTGACAAGTGTTACGCCGTCAACATGAAAAGCATTTACCTGGCCACGATTCATGCAGTGCCGGTGTTTCGGGCCAACGGGGGCGGTGTTTTCATCAACATTGCCAGCACGGCAGGCGTACGGCCCCGCCCAGGGTTGACTTGGTACAACGGCTCCAAAGGTGCGGTCATCACCACCAGCAAGTCATTGGCGGCAGAATTGGGGCCCGACAACATTCGTGTTAACTGCATTAACCCGGTGTTCAATCCAGACACCGGTCTGTCCGCTGCATTCGCTGGTGGTCCGGTCGATGAGGAGCGAAAGGCCAAATTCCGGGCGTCGATTCCGCTGGGGCGTTTTTCGACCGCGCTCGATGTGGCCAATGCGGCCCTTTACTTGGCCAGCGACGAGGCGGCTTTCATCAGCGGGGTGTGTATAGAGGTTGATGGTGCAAGGTGCGTTTGAGTGGTGACGGCTTGCCGCGAATAGCAAGCTTTTGACGATAATGTCAATTTGCCGTTGCCGTTCAAGGGCAATAAATTCTCGCAAACCCATATCACCTCGGCCGTGGTCTGATCCTTCGCTATGACTGAACGCATTATTCCCCTGGTCGATCTGCGTCACTCCGGGCTGGCCCTGCCGCCGGGTGCCAGTCGCCCCTTGTTTGCCACTGGGCTGCTGGCCGACCAACTAGGTCGCCCACTGCGCGACCTGCGCATCAGCGTGACTGACCGCTGCAACTTTCGGTGCAACTATTGCATGCCCAAAGAGGTGTTTGACAAAGACTACGCCTACCTGCCGCAAACCTCGCTGCTGTCTTTCGAAGAGATCACCCGCATTGCAAAACTGTTTGTAGCGCATGGTGTGCGCAAGATCAGGCTGACGGGTGGCGAGCCGCTTTTGCGCAAAAATATTGAGGTACTGATCGAGCAGTTGGCCCAACTCCGCACGCCAGACGGTAATCCGCTTGATTTGACGCTAACCACCAACGGCTCGTTGCTGGCCCGCAAAGCCAAGTCGCTCAAAGCAGCGGGGCTGAACCGCGTCACCGTCAGCTTGGACGGCCTGAACGACGAGGTGTTTCGCAGCATGAACGATGTTGACTTTCCGGTGGCAGACGTTTTGGCGGGCATTGACGCGGCACAAGCTGCTGGTTTGGGGTTTGACTCGTCTGGATTTTTAAGTGGGCTCAAAGTCAATATGGTGGTCAAACGTGGTACCAATGACGCAGAGATTTTGCCTATGGCGCGGTATTTCAAGGGCAGCGGCATCACCTTGCGCTTCATTGAGTACATGGATGTCGGTGCCACTAACGGCTGGCGAATGAACGAGGTCTTGCCCTCCGCCGATGTGGTGCACCTGATCCACGCGGAATTGCCGCTGGTGCAGCTAGACCCATCGTCGCCTGGGGAAACCGCAGAACGCTGGGGATACGCCGACGCAATGGGTCAGCACGACAAGTCTGCCGGGGAAGTCGGCGTCATCAGCAGCGTCACCCAAGCCTTTTGCCACGACTGCAATCGCGCCCGCCTGTCCACGGAAGGTCGGCTTTACCTTTGCCTGTTTGCCTCGCAAGGCCACGACCTGCGTGCTTTGATTCGCGGCGGCTCCAGTGATGCCACCATTGAATCGGCCATTGGCCACATTTGGGGCGCCCGGTCTGACCGGTACTCTGAATTGCGAAGCGAGATGGCTTCGGACTCTACCAGCGGAGCCCGCCGAGTCGAGATGAGCTACATCGGAGGCTAGCCTGAGGAGCCAAAGATGATTTCCTTTTCCGAAATTTCTGCCATTGTTCTTGCGGGTGGTCGCGGCCTTCGCATGGGTGGCGTAGACAAGGGTTTGCAGTCCTTCAACGGCACGCCTTTGGCACTGCACACTTTGGTTCGCCTGCAAATGCAAAATGGTGGGCCACTGGCGCAGGTCATGGTCAACGCGAATCGCAATTTGGCAGCTTATGAAGCCTTTGGCGCGTCAGTTTGGCCAGACGTTTTGGCTGACTACGCCGGGCCTTTGGCCGGATTTTTGACTGGGCTTGAGCGCTGCGAAACCCCGTACCTCCTTACCACGCCGTGCGACTCTCCGCTGTTTCCGATGGATCTGGTGGAGCGACTCGCCACAGGCATGTCTGCCAACGATGCCGACATTGCCATGGTGTCTGCCCCCGAACTTGATGCGCAGGGCCGCACCATGATGCGAGCTCAACCCGTGTTTTGCTTGCTGAAAGCCGACCTGCTGGAAAGCCTGGTTGAGTTCACCCATCAAGGCGGACGAAAAATTGACGCTTGGACGGCCATGCACAAAACGGTGCTTGTGCCGTTCAATCTGGCCGATGACGACCCACGCGCCTTCTTCAACGCCAACACCTTGGCAGAGCTGCAGTCGCTCACTGAATCCGACTTGCCGCCAGTCGCACAGACTTGACATTGCCATTGCAAGCTTTGGGAATGAGGCCTTAAACCCATGAAGTCCTTGGACCAGATCGCTGCTGAGTTGCGGGGCTATGACCCGCAGGCCTTGAGCGCAACGGCCGTCAATGAATTTCTGGCTCGCATGGTTCAGCCCGTCCAACACACCGAAATCGTGGGTATTTTTGATGCCCTGGGCCGCGTGCTGGCTGAAGACCTCATCTCACCCGTTAACGTGCCACCGCACGACAACTCAGCCATGGATGGTTTTGCCTTTGCCGGCGACCAACTGGTTCACGGCGTAGCGCTCAAGCTCAAAGTGGTAGGCACTGCGCTGGCGGGTCGCGCCTGGCGCGGGCCGGTGCATGCGGGGGAATGTTTGAAAGTGATGACTGGGGCGGTCATGCCAGAAGGACTCAACACCGTGGTGCCCCAAGAAATGGTGACAGTAAAGCAAACCGGGAGCGTGCAATCCATTTCAATTCAAGCTGGAATACTGACTGCGGGGGACAACCGCCGGTTGCTGGGGGAAGACATTCAAAGGGGTCAGGCAGCCCTTCGCAAGGGCAGCATTTTGTCGCCTGCGGGGCTGGGTTTGATTGCAAGTTTGGGCACCGGTCAAGTCCGCGTCTGGCGCAAGCTGCGGGTTGCCTATTTTTCGACCGGTGATGAGATTTTGAGTTTGGGTGAGTCGCCGCGTGAAGGTGCGGTGTACGACAGCAACCGCTACACAATTTTTGGCTTGCTTTCACGGCTTGGTGTTGAAGTCATCGACCTGGGCGTTGTGGCAGATCAGCCCGAGCTCTTGGAAGCCGCGTTTCGACGCGCTGCACAGTTGTCAGACGCCATCATCACAAGCGGCGGAGTCAGTGTTGGCGAAGCGGATCACACCAAGGCCATGATGAAGAAATTGGCAAACCACCCCAGTGGCGATGGTGGCGTCGCGTTTTGGCGGATTGCCATGCGCCCTGGTAGGCCGATGGCAGTTGGGCGCATTGCACGCGACTCAGATTCGACCCATGACCTGGGCGGCACCGCAGTCTTGTTCGGATTGCCTGGCAACCCGGTGGCAGTGATCGTGACTTTTTTAGCATTTGTCCGCCCTGCTCTTTTGCAAATGATGGGCAGTACAGAAAAACCATTGCCGTTGCTTAGAGCCCGCAGCGTTGAGGTGATTCGCAAAAAGCCGGGAAGGACGGAATACCAACGCGGCGTCGTGCAAACCGCGTCTGACGGATCGCTGCAAGTCAAAATCACGGGCAATCAAGGCTCGGGGGTTTTGAGTTCTGTCACAAAAGCCAATGGCCTCATCGTGCTGCATCACGACCAAGGCAATGTCGCAATTGGCGACATGGTGGATGTGATGATGTTTGACGGTGTGATCTGAATTTTCTCTACTTGTCACCCGCTTGACACTTCAGGTTTGTCCGCCTTTTCAGGGGCTGGCAATGCGGCTAATATGAAAGCGCCCTTTTCCTTGCAATTGCGATTGACTTCAAATCAAACCGCCAATTGCAGGCAATCGCACCCTAACCTGCCACCCCACCCAACCCAAACCCTGCCCTGCTAGGAGCATTCATGCCAAAAGACTTCACCACGATGGAGAACAGCAACCCTTCTTCCAACCCGAGCATTCACGATGTCAGCCGCATAGACCGTCGCACAGTGTTGGGGGCGGGCGCTTTCTCTGGTTTGGCAGCTTTGTTGGCACCCTTCGCTTCATTGACAGGATGTGCCACGGCAGGGTTAGCAGGGCCCAAGCTAGGCTTCAAAAGCATTCCTGTGGGCATGGGCGACAAATTGGTGGTGGCAGACGGCTACGTCGCAAAAGCCATTGCAGCATGGGGAGAACCCGTAGGCCTGCGGGGGAACATGCCCGCTTTCAAATCAGATGGATCGAACAGCGCAGCCGACCAGGCAGCGCAAATTGGCATGCACCATGACGGTTTGGAATATTTCGCGATCAATGGCAGCTCGACTCGGGGCCTGATTGCCATCAATCACGAATACACCGACGATGGGCTGCTGCATGTAGGCGGATTTGCCAACATGAACGCAGAAAAAGTCAAAAAATCTCAAAACGCGCACGGTTTGTCAGTTTTTGAAGTGGAGTTGAAGGACAACAATTGGCAGATGGTTCGCCCCTCGCCCTACGCACGGCGCTTTACGATGGACGCGCCTTTTTCAGTCAAAGGGCCTGCCGCCGGTCATGCCTTGATGCGGACATCGGCAGACCCTGCTGGGCGAACTGTCCTGGGCACACTCAACAACTGCGCGTCCAGCCAAACCCCATGGGGCACCTATTTGTCGGGCGAGGAAAACTGGGCTTTCTATTTTGGTGGGGCCGATTCACCCACACCCGACCAGCGCCGCTGGGGGGCTCGCAAAGATGGCGCTTACCAATGGGACAAGCATGACGTGCGTTTTGATCTCAAACAAAGCCCTAACGAATTTCACCGATTTGGTTGGGTGGTTGAAGTCGACCCCTTCGATCCCACCAGCACCCCGGTGAAACGCACCGCCTTGGGCCGCGCAGCACACGAAGGCGCCTGGATAGGGGTGACGCAAGACGGTCGCGCGGTCGTCTATTCAGGGGAGGATGCCCGATTTGAGTACATCTACAAATTTGTCAGCCGAGACAAAATTGCGCCTGCCAGCCTGGGCTTGACTAAAGCGCAAGCCAACAAAGACTTGCTTGACCACGGCACACTTTACGTGGCAAGGTTTGACGCAGACGGCACGGGCCGTTGGTTGGCCCTGTTGCAGGGCCAAGGCCCTTTAACCGCCGCCAATGGTTTTGCTGATCAAGGTGAGGTTGTCATCAGGGCGCGTCAGGCCAGCGACATTTTGGGGGCTACCAAGATGGATCGCCCCGAGTGGCTGACGATAGACCCGAAGAGTGGGTGGGTTTACTGCACCCTCACCAACAACAGCGCGCGTGGGCAGCCCAATCAACCTGCCGTGGATGCGGCAAATCCACGCTCGAACAACGCCATGGGGCAAATCATTCGCTGGAAAGACGACGGCGATTTTGATGGTGCTGGGTTCAAGTGGAATCACCTGGTGTTGGCAGGCGACCCAGCCAACACCCGCCCTGAAGCCAAAGGCAACATCAAAGGCGACATTTACGGCTGTCCTGATGGCATCGCGTTCGACAAACGCGGCGTGCTCTGGATTCAAACCGACGCGCATGCCACCCAAATGTACAAAGGGGAATTCAGCAACATCGGCAACAACCAGATGCTAGCCTGCGATCCTTCAACCGGCGAGACGCGGCGCTTTTTAACCGGGCCTACAAACTGCGAGATCACCGGCGTTACCTTCACACCCGATGGCACCACGGCGTTCATCAGTGTTCAGCACCCAGGCGAAACACCTTCCGACCGGAGCGATCCGAAAGAACCCTCCAAATTTTCAAATTGGCCGGATTACCAAACCGGTGGAAGGCCAAGATCAGCCACCGTCGTGATCCGAAAACTCGATGGCGGCGTGATCGGAACCTGACTTCAGCGGGTGGTTGTCGCCGCGTGAGGCGCATCGACCGCGGGAATCGGCGTGTCGATGAGTGTTTGCTCTTTTTTGGCCCCGGGCGCAAATTTACGCGCCAGCAAGGTGTACATGGTGGGCACCACAAAAATTGTGAGCAATGTACCCAAACTCATGCCGCCCACGATCACCCACCCAATTTGCTTTCGGCTTTCTGCACCGGCTCCAGTGGCCAGCGCCAAGGGCAAAGCACCCAGTACCATGGCACCCGTGGTCATCATGATGGGGCGCAGGCGCTGTGTGGCTGATTTTTTGATGGCAGCTATGGTGTCCAACCCTTGCTCTCGCAGTTGATTGGCGAATTCAACAATCAAAATTCCATGCTTGGTGATCAACCCTACCAAGGTAATCAAACCGATTTGACTGAACACATTCAGCGTCCCGCCAGACCATTGCAGCGCAAGCAAAGCACCCGCCATTGAAAGCGGTACGCTAAGCATGATGACAAAGGGGTCAATGAAGCTTTCAAACTGCGCGGCTAGCACCAAAAATATAAACAAGAGCGCCAAGGCAAACACCAGCGTCAAAGAATCTGATGATTTTCGAAACTCCCGGCTGATACCGTTCAGGTCGGTGGCATAACCCGGTTTCAGCACTTTTTGAGCCGTCACATCCATGAAGTCCAAAGCCTCCCCGACAGAGTAAGTGGCGGACAGGTTAGAGGTGATGGTGGCCGAGCGCCGCTGGCCGAAGTGGTTGAGTTCGCGCGGTACCACGACCTCTTTGATTTTGACGAGTGCAGAAAGCGGAATCATGGCATCGGACCGGCCCCGTACAAACACTTTTTCAATATCGTCCGGCGCATCCCGTCCCGAGGCGGCGGTTTGCACAATCACGTCATATTGTTCTCCATCGCGCTTGAAACGGGTCACGCGGCGGCCACCCAGAACGGTTTCTACAGAGCGGGCAATGGCATCCACGCCGACCCCCATATCAGCTGCGCGCTCCCTATCGACTTCTAGCTTGATCTCGGGTTTGTTCAATCGCAAGTCACTGTCAACCTGGACAAAACCAGGGTTCTTAGCCAGTTCATCCTGAAAAGCCCTGACTGTTTGGGCAAGATTTTGGTAGCTTTCACTGGTGATGATCACGAAGTTGATGGGCCTTTGGGTAAAGCCTTGCCCTAAGGACGGTGGCGTGATGGGAAACGCCGTCACGCCCGACAGGCCCGAGATTCGCGGGGTCATCTCTCGCGCCATTTCAATCGTCGTGCGGGTACGTTCCTCCCAGGGTTTGGCACGGAAAAACACGTTCCCTTGCGCCACAGTCGGGTTGCCAATATTGGCAAAAATTCGATCAAATTCAGGGAAGTTCTGGCCAACGCGCTCAATGGCGGTGGCGTAGCGATTGGTGTACTCCAGGGTCGCGCCGTCGGGGCCACTGATTTGTGCCAACACCACACCCCGATCCTCAATGGGCGACAGTTCACGTTTGATATCACGCAAAACCACCCACGACAAAACAGCACTGCCAACCATCACCAAAATGACCAGCCAACGGTGCAGCAGCGTCCAATCCAGCACATGCCCGTAGCCCCGCGTGAGGGCGCGCAAAGCGCGCTCCATACCGCTATCAAACCAGTTGGGCTTTGGGTTGTGCTTTAGTAGCAACGAGGACATCATGGGCGACAACGTCAAGGCAACCAGCCCAGACACCACGACTGCACCCGCCAATGCCAAGGCAAATTCAGTGAACAAGCGCCCGGTTCGCCCAGGAGCAAACGCCAGTGGCGTATAAACCGCCACTAGCGTCATGGTCATTGCGACAATTGCAAAACCCACTTCTCGGGCCCCTTTGATGGAAGCCTGAAAAGGCGCCATGCCTTCTTCAATGTGGCGGTAAATGTTCTCCAGCATGACGATGGCATCGTCCACCACCAGTCCAATCGCCAATACCAAGGCCAACAAGGTGAGTGTGTTGATGCTGAAACCCGCCAGCGACATCAAGGCGAAAGTGCCAATCAAGGACACTGGAATCGTCACCAGAGGAATTAGGGACGCTCTCAAGGTGCGCAAAAACACAAATATCACCAGCGCTACCAGCACCGACGCTTCGATAATTGTCTTGAACACCGCCTTGATCGACCGATCAATGAACACCGAGTTGTCGTTCGCCACTTCGATCTGAACACCCGGCGGCAAATCACGCCGGACTTTGACAAGCAGTTCTCTGACTCCGGCTGAAAGCTCGAGCGGGTTGGCCGTGGCTTGGCGAATGACACCCACACCCACTGAATCCCGGCCATTCAAGCGGACACTTGAGCGCTCTTCGGCGGAACCCACCTGAACACGGGCCACATCGGCAATGCGCACAGAGGTTCCGTTGACGGTGCGAATCACCACCTGAGAGAACTCCTGCGGTCGCTGCAAGTCGGTTGCGGCGGTGACATTGAACTCACGCAAACGGCTTTCAATCCGGCCTGCAGGGACTTCAAGATTGGAGCGGCGCAAGGCGTCTTCAACATCCTGAATCGTCAGCCGGTAGGCAGCAAGTTTGTCGGTGTCCAGCCAGACCCGCATAGCAAATCGGCGTTCTCCAAAGACCAGTACATCGGCTGCGCCTGCCGCCGTTTGCAAAATAGGTTTGACCAAGGTGTTGGCCATTTCTGAAAGCTGCAAAGCGTTGTGAGTTTCAGAACTTAAGGCCAGAAAAATCACGGGAAACGCATCGGCTTCGACCTTGGCGATCACCGGCTCATCAATGCCCTGAGGCAAGCGTTGCCTGACACGGGTGACTTTGTCACGGACATCGGCAGCGGCAGAGTCGGCGTCGCGGCTCAAGGCGAAACGAACCGAAATGCCACTGCGCTCCTGTCGGCTGGTTGAGGTGATCACGTCAACCCCTTCTATGCCAGCCAGCGAGTCTTCCAGCACTTTGCTGACCTGGCTTTCCATCACTTCGCTGGATGCTCCGGAGAAACTGGTGGTGATGGAGACCACAGGTTCGTCGATCTTAGGGTACTCCCGCACGGCTAGGCGATTGAAAGACACCGCGCCAATCAACACGATCAACAAAGACAAAACCGTCGCAAATACCGGGCGACGAATGGAGGTTTCAGCCAATTGCATAGGGGAGACTCCGGATCGACTTAACGGGTGGCTGGCAAAATGAGAGCGGGGGCGGCAACGGGGCTTGCTGGAGCCCCCGGCGGCGCAATTGCAGTGGTCGCCGGGAGCGAACCGTTTGGCGAGCTCGCCGATAGGTTTGGCGCTTGGCTGGTTGATGGGCCAATCGCTGGGCCTGAAGCGGCAGCCTGTGGCGGCCTTCCCAGTTCGACAATTCGCAATGGCGTTCCATCGCGCTGCAAACGCTGTTGCCCAGCCAACACCACGGTTTGTCCCTCGGTGACGCCCTCGGTTACTTCGACCTTGCCCTGCCTGCGAACGCCCAATTTGACCTCTTGGCGAAGCGACACAAATTTAGTTTCTGCCGGAAGGTTGGCTTTGACAACTGACGGCACTTCCTCGGGCTCAACCACTTTGATCACAAATTGGCGCCCCGCCTGCGGCACGATCGCTTCCTCAGGCAAAACCAATGCCCCTTCGTTGACAGAAAATACCGTGTTGACCCGTGCGAACATGCCCGGTCGCAGGGGTGTAGGGTTGCCCCCGCCAGCCTGCATAGGGCGTGCGGCACCGCGCACTGGTGGCGAACCTGCAATGGCCTGAGCGGGGGCGGCTTCGACTGGACAAGGATTGGCGTCTGGCGCAGCCCGGCCTGGCCGATTTGCGCTGGCAGACGCGGTACCCCCTGGCAGCCCTGCGGACGCAGCGGACTGGCGACCCGGGCCAGGGGGTTTTGCCGCTGACGAAGCCGCCTGGGACGCTGCTGGTTTGCCAGAAGGC
>JANPCR010000149.1:0-8949 GCA_031431035.1 Rhodoferax sp. | reverse complement strand
CGCCATGGCTGAGAGCTTCTTTGCCACGCTGGAGTGCGAACTGATCGACCGGCGTGTCTGGGAGACGCAAACCCAGGCCCGCTTGGCCGTCTTTACCTGGATTGAGGGCTGGTACAACCCCAGGCGGCTTCATTCAGCACTTGGCTACATGTCGCCCAATAACTTTGAGAGGAAACACAGCGAACAGAAATCACCACCGTCAAAATCATCAGAACAACCGTCGCCGCCAGCGTCGCCCCAAGACGACTTACCCACCGCGTGCTTCGCACCTGTGGATAAGCCTGCGCCGTTCAAAATCGAGGAGGGTTCAGGCGTACCAAGCCATCGAACCCAAGAAGCCTAAATGTGTCCGTGGAAACGGGGCAAGTCCAACTCCAGATCGAACTCTCGTCGAAGATGATGCAGAGTTTGATCTATACGAAGAGAAGTCACTGAAGAACCATGCGCACCAAGTGATTTACAAAAGCGTGTCGCAGAAACTCCAGGATCTACGGAGCCGCAGACGGGAGTTCGTCGATGAGTCCGCCCGACTACTTCTGGACGACTACCAGCGTTATCGAGAGCAGCCTTGATGCTCGGCCTCTCAGATCGCGGCGCGGCTGATGTCTAACGACGCCTTCAAGCGGACGCGCCGTCGGCATGCCGCGTAAGGCAAACATTGGACAAAACCGCCGACGCGGTGACAGTCCATCGTTCCCCCTCAACTCGGAGTAGACGCGCCGCCATGGGAATCTTGACTTTCAGCATAAACGTCACCCTCGACGGTTGCGTCGATCACCAGGGGGGTATCGCCGACGACGAGACACACGCGCTCTTCACCCGCCTCCTGGACGAGAGCGGAGCGATGTTGTGGGGTCGCGTAACCTACGAAATGATGGAGAGCTACTGGCCGGCAGTCGCCCGCGGCGACGAGGTGGCGCCGCCAGCGATGCGTGACTGGGCGGTCAAACTGGAGGCCAAGCCGAAGTACGTGGTGTCGACGACGCGAAAGAACTTCCCGTGGGCCAACAGCCACCACATCAACGGCGACCTGCGCACGGGCGTGCAGAAGCTGAAGGACGCAACCCCGACTGGCGTGCTTCTCGGTAGCGGTAAGCTCGCGAACGAGCTAGACCGGCTGGACCTGATCGACGAATACAAGTTCCTCATCCACCCCAGGATCACCGGGCACGGCCCAACCCTGTACCAGAGCGGGCTGCCCGGCACGCGACGGCTCGAACTGGTCTCGGCAATGCCGCTGCGCAACGGCGCGGTTGCCATGCACTACCGTCGCGCGCGCGGCTAACAATCGCTTGCATTGGAGAGTCCGCTGGGCGGGGCTTGATCAGGCTGGGCCTCATCGGCAGAAGCAAACAAGGCAACTCAATAGCTACTATAAATATAGCTAATACGCTATATATGACGAGACCTACAGGCTAATGGAACTTAGTGACTCTGCTGACTCAACCAAGCAGGCACTGGTTTAGGCATGGGCGGATACGTCCAATTGTGTTTTTCGCCCTGCGCGTGGCAGCACCAGGCGTAGAGGGCGTCGTACATCACCATGCCGCGGGCCAGCATCTCGTGGTCGTTGGGGAAGTTGCGTGAGAGGCCGAGTGAAATCGCCAGCAGGCCAGCCGCCTGGGGAGCGAGATCCAGGCGATCGGTGTCGGCACCGCGCACGATGGCGGCCAGGTCTTGCAGGCCCTTGCTTTCTGAACCCGCCGCACCCAGCAGCTTGTAGTGTTTGATAAAGGTGTCAAAACTGCAATCTTCCCCCACGTGGGTGAACTCCACGCCGGGCACGTCATACGGCGTGGCGCCCGTTTCCTTCGCCACGCGCGTCACATCAGCCGCTGGCACATACAAAAATTCGGGCGATTTGTCGATGAACCGGGCGATCAGCCAGGGGCAGGCGATGCGGTCGATCTTCGGGCGTTCTCGGGTGATCCATTTCATGGGGATGCTCCTTGGGTGTTCAAGTCATTGGGGTCATTCAAGTCATTCGAGCCGTTGGAGCGGCCCCTTGGCGGCCTTCCAGCCGGCGTGTCCACCGGCCATGTAACGTGCATCAAACCCGGCCTTGCGCAAGGTGGCGGCTGATTCGCAGCCGATGTGGAAACCGTAAACGCAAAAGGTGATGACAGGCTCGGTCTTGGAGAGTTCGCCCATCCATTCGTCGATGCGCTCAGGGTCGCGCCACACCGCGCCTTGCATCATCTCCTGGCTTTTGGTGGTGTAGTGTTTGGGGCGGGTGTCGATGATCTGCACCGGCGTGCCGGCCTTCAGCATCTCGGCCACTTCTTCGACGGACACCGCAGGCACGTCGCCAAACTGCCGCTGCACCAGCTTGGTGGCGGGCGCAGCGACTTGTTTGGCACTGACATAACGCGTTTGGACGGCGGCCCAGTCGATGTTGCGCATGAACGCGGCCACGTAGGCGTTGGCGTTGGCGCCAAACTCCAGGTGGTAGGCGTGTTCGTACATGTCCAGTGCGAGGATGGGGATGCCGCCCGCGATGCCCTGGCTGTGCTCTTCCGTCACCTGGTTGATGAGCGCGCCGTCGCGCGGTACATAAGTGAGCAAGACCCAGCCTGAGCCACCTGCGGAGGCCTGAGCCAGCGCAATGAATTCCTTGCGCCAGCGGTCGACCGAGCCGAAGTCGCGGGTGAGGGCGTCAGCCATCGCCTCGGGCACGGCGCGACCATCGCCACCCAGACTGGCGAAATAAAGCTCATGCAGCAGCGTGGAATTCAAGGCCGTGGCCTGGTCGCGTTTGAGGCGGCGGATCTGGGCGTCGGGCAGGGCGGGGGCCGCGTCGGACGCGAGTTCGGCAGTCAAGGCGTTCAAGCGCGTCATCGCCCCGCCGTAGTTGTTTTCATAGTGGCTCTCGATCAGGCGGGCAGAAATGCCATTGAGCGTCCAGGGGCGGCAATAGAGGGGTTCCAGTGCATATTTCATGATGACTCCTTGGGTTGAGGGTGGGTTGGCGTCAGGGTTTGGGCAAGGGCGCTACCGGCAGCGCCGCTTTGCGCCACTCTTCGATGCCGCCGACCAAGTGGCGTGCGTCGCGCCCAAGCGCCCGCAGGCAGGCCGCTAGCGCCTGGCTGAGCTCGTGCCCGTAGGCGCAATAAACCACGACCGGCTGGCCCGGCGCGGTGGCGGCGACGGCGTCTTTCCACTTCAGCCAGGCGGCCGGGTTGTGCCATTGGCCGCCACTGATCTCATCGCCCTCTGCAGCGCGTTTGATGTCGCGCCGCACATCGATGAGGACGTGTTCAAAACCGGCTTTGCGCCACAGCGCGAGTTCGTTGACGTTGATATCGCTCATGTCATTCTCCTTGGGGTTGTGTCGTGGGGGATGGGTTGCGGGTTGCATGGAAACATTTAGACAAGACTGGGCTTGAATTACTGTGCGGCGTTCCACTGAGTTCAAGCGACCGGGCGGTCGTCCTGCATAGAGAACCTTGCGGTGCTCGCATGCCCGAAGCAGCCTACCGCTCACCTGCCGCTCACACAAAGTCCAGAGCCAAAGCGCAGACTTGTGCAAGCCGATAATGAAAATAGGTAGTGGCATCACTCTATCCTTTTGGGGGGCTCAAATGAGAAGTTTGCAGGCCAAGCCGACCAGGGCGCAGGCGGCGAGCAACTTGATGACCCCAAGCTTGTATTTGAAAAGTGCCACGGCGGCGGCCAGGGTGATCAAGGCAGACACCACGTCAAAACCGTTGAGCAAGTTGCCTGCAAAGCCTTGCGGCCACAACACGTGATAGGCGAAGAACAGGGCCAAATTCAAGATGACACCCACGACAGCAGCAGTGATGGCGGTCAGGGGTGCGGTGAACTTCAGGTTGCCGTGAGTTGTTTCTATCAGCGGGCCACCCGCCAGAATGAAGATGAAGGAGGGCAAAAACGTGAAGTAGGTGACCACCGTTGCCGCCAGGGCACCGCCCAGAAACAAGGCGTCTGGCCCGGCAATTTGCTTGACCCAGCCGCCAATAAAGCCCACAAAGGCCACCACCATGATCAGCGGGCCGGGGGTGGTTTCACCCAGCGCCAGGCCATCAATCATTTGGGTGCCGGTCAGCCACTGAAACTGATCCACAGCACCCTGGTAAACATAGGGCAGAACGGCATAAGCCCCGCCAAAGGTCAAGAGAGCCGCTTTGGTGAAAAACCAGGCCATTTGGGTCAATACGCCTTGAGTGCCCACCGTTGCCAGCAGCATGCCAAAGGCTGCCCCCCACAAGACCAATCCAATTAGCACAATTTTGAGCAAATGCCCGCGTGAAAATAGCGCGTGATCGGGCGTGGGTGTGTTGTCGTCGATCAAGGCCGGGCCGTAGCTCGCTTTGGCAGCACCATGGCCGCCGCCTGCGATAAAAATTTCAGGTTTGACGCGGCCACCGATGTAGCCGATCAAGGCGGCGGTCAACACAATGAGCGGAAACGGCAATTGCAGCGCGAAGATTGCGACAAAGGCCGCCGCCGCAATCGCCCACAGCCAATTGTTCTTGAGCGCCCGCCCACCAATGCGGTGGGCTGCGTGCAAGACCAGAGCGGTCACGGCGGGCTTAATGCCGTAAAAGATGCCCGCCACAATGGGCACACTGCCAAAGGCCAGGTAAATCCACGACAACGCAATCAAAATGAACAGTGAGGGCAACACAAACAAAGCACCTGCCACAACGCCGCCCCAAGTGCGGTGCATCAGCCAGCCTATGTAAATGGCGAGCTGTTGCGCTTCTGGCCCGGGCAGCAACATGCAGTAGTTCAGCGCGTGCAAAAAACGCTTTTCGCTGATCCAGCGTTTTTGCTCAACCAGTTCGGTGTGCATGATGGCAATTTGCCCGGCTGGTCCGCCAAAACTTATGAACCCCAGACGCAGCCAGAAGCGAAAGGCCTCGTAGAAGCTGACGGGGGCAGGGCGTTCAGTGGCGGATGGGGCAATTGGGTTCATTGTTTTAGTCTCGGGGAGGCTCGTTGCTGGTAGTGCTGGCGGTGCCTGTGGTGTGGGTGGTATTTGCATAGAGCGCGTCAAATACGTCGTTTGTGGCTGCGATCAGAGCATCGTCATCGGAATGCAGGGCGCGTAAGCCGCCCAAAATCGCCTCTAAACCCGCAGCCAATGCCACGGGGATGCCGCCCGCATCCAGGTAATGCACGGCTTGAGCAATGGGCATAAGCTGCGGGTCAGTGTCCAAGCCAAAGCTGGCCATCAGCACTTCAAAGCTCACGCGCTCACCCCCCAACACGCCGACGTGGGTGAAGCGCGCGCCGTCGTAGTCAAATCCCAAAACGCCACGCGGGGCTTGGCTGGTGTCGTCCAGCCATAAAAAAGTGGCGGTTTTGTCAATGAACCGGGCAATCAACCAAGCGCAGGCCATGCGGTCTACCCACGGGCACGCACGGGTGGCCCAGCGCTTGCCCTGAAATTTGGCAACGTCAAGCCGGGTGATTGCCACTTGGGTGGGCTGAGGCTCGCCTTTGCTAAAGCGGGTGTCGAATGCTTGGCGCAGCAGAGTCAGCATGGCTTCAGCGGCAGGCGCTGCGGGGCCAGGGTAATAGTCAATGCGCTTGATGGCGTGCAGTGCCTCCGAGGTAGTGCGCAGGCGTTTGCGAGCCTCGGGTTCGGTCAGGGTTTGGTACACCGCAAACGTTGTTTTCACGGTGTCGTTCCAATCGGTGTAGGCCTCACCGCGGTCAAACTGGGCCAGCACTTCGGCTTGTTGGGCGTCGTCTTTGGGCGACAGCGCCATCACCGAAGCCTGGCCACCGTTGTCGCGCACCTCTTGTGCCAAAGCTTCCAGCGCGGGCGCTTCAGTGGCTGGCAGCACGTAAGCCCCATCGCGCAGCGCTGCGCAACCCAGCGCCTTCAGTGCGCGCCAGATGCGCAGTCGAACGGCGTTGGGCTGGGTAGGCAGGGTGACCAGAAGGATGGACCACATAAATAATGAATTTGAAATAGTTGCTACAAATATTGAAATTAAGTATACAAAACTATTTCAAAATGTCAAGCGCTGGGTTGCCAGGCCTCGAAACTACAATGATTCGTGCCTTCAAACTTTCAACTGAGATAGCTATGCAACCCACTGTCAAACCCGCCGCCAAACCCCAAAATCCAAATTTCTCCTCCGGCCCCTGCGCTAAGCGCCCTGGTTACGACGTCAGCAAATTGCAGTTGGACACTTTGGGCCGTTCGCATCGGTCTGCCTTGGGCAAAAAGGCCTTGGGCCTGGCCTGCAGCGAAACGGCGCGAATTTTGGGTTTGCCTGAGGGCTATCGCGTTGCGGTGGTACCGGGCTCTGACACAGGCGCGATTGAAATGGCTATGTGGTCTATGTTGGGCGCACGGGGAGTGGACGTGTTGGAGTGGGAGTCTTTCAGCGCTGGTTGGGTGACCGACATCGTCAAGCAACTTAAATTGCCCAATATCAATGTCATCAAGGCCGAGTACGGCGACATCACCGAATTTGGCAAAGTCAACTTTGACAACGACGTGGTGTTTGTCTGGAACGGCACCACCTCGGGCGTGAAAGTGCCCAATGGGGACTGGATTCCGGCGAACCGTGCAGGCCTGACGCTGTGCGACGCAACATCCGCCGTGTTTGCCATGGACATGCCTTGGGACAAGCTCGATGTTGTCACCTACTCATGGCAAAAAGTGCTGGGCGGCGAGGGCGGCCACGGCATGCTGATTTTGTCGCCCCGCGCGGTTGAGCGCATTGAAGCCTACAGCCCGCCTTGGCCCATGCCCAAGGTGTTTCGCATGAAGTCGGGTGGCAAACTGACGGAAGGCCTGTTTAAAGGCGAGACCATCAACACGCCGTCGATGCTGTGCGTATCCGACTATTTGGATGCTTTGCAATGGGCGGAAAGTATCGGTGGCGTGAAGGGAACCATTCAGCGAAGCGAAGCCAACCTGAAAGTCATTGAAGATTTTGTAACGGCAAATGACTGGATTTCCTTCTTGGCCCAGACACAAGCCACCCGCTCCAACACCAGTGTTTGCCTGACCTTGAAGGCAACGGAAGACCAGGTTAAAAAATTGGTGAAGTTGCTGGACACAGAAGGCGTCGCCTTTGACATCGGCGCCTACAAAGATGCGCCTGCAGGCCTGCGCATTTGGTGCGGTGCCACGGTAGAGCAATCTGATTTGCGGGCGTTGATGCCCTGGCTGACCTGGGGTTACGCCCAGGTGACTCAGCCTGCCACTTTGTAAGCGCAGCATGTTCAAAGTCAGAACCTACAACCAAATTTCGGTCAAAGGGCTGGATCGTTTTTCGCGCCAGTCCTATGAAGTCGGCAGCGACATTGGCAGCCCCGATGCGTTTTTGCTGCGCAGCCAAAAACTGCAAGGTGTGGACGTGCCCAAGTCCTTGCTGGCCGCAGCCCGTGCGGGGGCTGGCACCAACAACGTGCCTATTGCCGATTACAGCAAGCTGGGCGTTGTGGTTTTCAACACGCCAGGCGCGAACGCCAATGCGGTGAAAGAGCTGGTGATGGCCGGCATGATGTTGGCCACACGCGGCATTTTGCAGGGCATGGCCTATGTGAATACGCTCACGCACATGACCGACGCCGCTGAGATGGCCGCTTTGCTTGAAAAAGAGAAATCCCGCTTTGCAGGCGGTGAACTCAAAGGCAAGACGCTTGGCATTGTGGGCCTGGGTGCCATCGGCTCCATGGTGGCCGATATGGCGCTGGCACTGGGCATGAAGGTGGTGGGGTTCGATCCGGCTTTGTCGATTGACGCGGCTTGGCGCTTGAGCAATGAGGTCACCCGCATGGAAAACCTGCAGGCCTTGTTGGCCCGGTCTGACTATGTGAGCCTGCACGTGCCTGCAATGGATGCAACCCATCACTTGATCAACGACGCGGCCCTGGGCGGCATGAAAGCGGGCGCTGTGCTGCTGAATTTTGCGCGCGAAACGATTGTTGATTCAACGGCTGTTTTGAAGGCCTTGAACAGTGGAAAACTGGGCAAATACGTGTGTGATTTTCCTGAGCCCGCGATGTTGGGCCACGCGAACGTGATCGCCATGCCGCATATCGGTGCCAGCACCGAAGAGTCTGAAGAAAACTGCGCGGTGATGGCCGCCAACCAGTTGATGAACTACCTGGAGAGCGGCAACATTCAAAACTCGGTCAATTTCCCGGCGATCAGCATGGGGCGGTCCGCTGGCACCACCCGCATCACGTTTTCTAACGACAACGTGTCTGGCGTTCTGGGGCATGTGCTGTCGGTACTGGCCGACAAAAAAGTCAACGTTATAGACATGATCAACAAAAGCCGGGGTGAGCTGGCGTTCAATATCATTGACGTCGAAACTCGACCCACTGACGACGTGGTGACCGCCATCGCGGCGGTAGAACACGTGATCCGGGTGCGTGTCATTTAAGACTTTGTAGCTTGAAAATTCTCATTGCGGGCGGTGGCATTGGCGGTTTGGCGGCTGCGCTGGCTTGTCATCAGGCGATCAATCAGTTTGGCAAAACGCAGAGTCATGGCGCTGGCCATGAGGTTCAAGTGTTTGAAAGCGCGGTCGAATTTGCTGAAGTGGGTGCCGGTGTTCAATTGGGCCCCAATGTCACCCGCGTACTGCACGGCTGGGGGCTGACGCAAGCGCTGGCAAAGATTGCCGCCTTCCCCGCGCAACTGCAAGCCCGCGATGCCAGGTCGGGGCAAGTGTTGGGCACTTTGCGGCTGGGTGAAACGGCCAGGCAGCGTTACGGTTTTGCTTATGCCACGGCGCACCGTGCCGATTTGCATGGCATGTTGCTGCACGCTTTGACGTCTCCAGAGCAATCAAAAGCCGCAACGGTGACCCGCTTGCAATTGAACCAGCGGGTGCAGAGTTTTCTGCAAGACGGGTCGGGCGTGACTTTGCGACTGGCGCAGCACGCCAAGCATGAGGCGGTGCAAGGCGACCTGCTGATTGGCGCAGATGGCCTTTGGAGCAGCGTGCG
>JANPCR010000148.1:0-25159 GCA_031431035.1 Rhodoferax sp. | reverse complement strand
CTCCAGCAACAACAATTGGCTCAAAGACCGTGGCGTGACCATTTGGGACGAATGGGCCAAGCCAGATGGTGATTTGGGGCCAGTCTATGGCGTGCAGTGGCGCAGTTGGCCCACCGCTGAAGGCGCGCACATTGACCAAATTAGCGAAGTCATCAAAACCCTCAAAACAAACCCCGACTCGCGCCGCATCATCGTGAGCGCCTGGAACGTGGGTGAAATCTCCAAAATGGCGTTGCCGCCTTGTCATGCGTTTTTTCAGTTTTACGTGGCCCCCGCCGCCGAGCCGGGTCAAAAAGCCCGGTTGAGTTGCCAGCTTTACCAGCGCAGCGCCGACATTTTTTTGGGGGTGCCTTTCAATATTGCCAGCTACGCGCTGCTCACCCACATGGTGGCGCAGCAGTGTGACCTGGACGTGGGCGACTTCATCTGGACCGGCGGCGACTGCCATATTTACAGCAACCACCACGAGCAGGTCGATTTGCAGCTAAGCCGCCAACCCTTCGCCTACCCCAAACTCCACATCAAACGCAAACCCGCCTCCATCTTTGACTACGAGTTTGAAGACTTTGAAATTCAGGGCTATGAATGCCACGGGGCCATCAAAGCGCCTGTAGCCATTTGATCGCGGTTTGATCGCGGTTTGATCGCAATTTAAATCTCTACTGCCCATGAAGCTCCACCTCATCTTCGCCCGCGCCCGCAATGGCGTCATTGGTGACCAAGGCACTATGCCCTGGCATTTGCCTGAAGACCTGGCCCATCTGAAGCGAACCACGATGGGCTGCCCCGTCATCATGGGGCGCAAAACTTGGGACTCGCTGCCGCCCCGGTTCAGGCCATTGCCGGGCCGCACCAACGTGGTGATCACGCGCCAAACCGATTGGGCGGCCGACGGTGCAGTTAGTGCCCACTCGCTGAACCAAGCGGTAGAGCTGTGCTCTCCAGATGGTGACGCAGGCGACCCTGCCGCAAGTCAGGGCTCAACCGATGCCTGGGTGCTGGGTGGGGCCGAAATTTATGCGCAAGCCGCGTTGATTGCCAACGCCGCCGTGGTCACAGAAATCGACGCCGATTTTGAAGGCGACTCGATAGCACCCGTTTTCGGCCCCGAATGGGTGGAGGTGTCGCGCGAAAAACACGTGTCTGCCAAGGGGCTGGCGTTCAGTTTTGTCAACTACCGCAACACCTCACGCCCCTGACGATTGGGTGTTCGCTTCAAAATCAGATTGAGATTCAGATTCAGATTCAGATTCAGATTTAGTTTTGATCGCCTTTTGAGCGACCGCCTTCTCGTCCATTTTTTTCGATCTTCCGCAATGAAACTCGCCACCTGGAACGTCAACTCGCTCACCGTTCGCCTGCCTCAAGTGCTGGACTGGCTGCAAACCAACCCGGTCGACGTGCTGGCACTGCAAGAGCTGAAAATGACGGACGACAAATTTCCGCATGCCGCCTTCACTGAGGCAGGCTATTTTGCGCAGTGGTTTGGGCAAAAGACTTACAACGGCGTGGCGCTGCTGACCCGCGCACCGGTTGCGAATGTGGTCAAAAACATACCGGGTTTTGACGATGAAATGGCGCGGGTGATCAGCGCTGACGTGGCTTCAGAGCACGGCCCAATTCGGGTGATTGGCGGCTATTTTCCCAACGGGCAGGAGCCAGGGAGCGACAAGTTTGAGTACAAGATGAACTGGCTCAAGGGCCTGCGCACCTGGGTCAAAACCGAGCTTGAAGCCAACCCGCGCCTGGTACTGATGGGAGACTTCAACATCACTTTTGATGAACTCGACATGTGGGACCCCGTTGGCCTGGCCGACACCATTCATTGCACCGAAGAAGAGCGCTACCACCTGCGTGCGCTGGTGGCACTGGGCTTGACCGACTCACACCGGCTGTTTGCGCAAGCCGCCAAATGCTTTTCGTGGTGGGACTACCGAGATTTTGGATTCAAGCGCAACAAGGGTTTGCGCATTGACCATATTTTGATCAGCAATGCCCTCAAACCCCTGGCCAAAAGCTGCACCATTGACAAAACTCCGCGCAAAAACGAGCGGCCCAGCGACCATGCGCCAGTGGTGATTGAGCTTAAGTGACCTGCCCTGGGCCGTCGTGACTTGACATTGGGTCAATCTGGTTTGAAATCGCCCTGTGCAGTCCTCTGATCAAGTGATTCGATTGCTATTATTTATATAGCAAACTATTGAATAGATTCGAGAGCTAGAGGTCTATTTTATTCACATTTTGCCAAAAACACCATTTTTTTGACAAATTTACCACAATTGTGGTAAAAATCACCCATTTTGAGCAACTGCATTCAGTCCTCCAGCCCCAACTCCTGAATTTTCCGGGTGATGGTGTTGCGGCCAATGCCCAGCTTGGTGGCGGCTTCAATGCGGCGGCCTCGGGTGTTGGCCAGCGCGGTCAAAATCAAGCGGGCTTCAAAACGATGGGCTAAAGCGTCCCACACATTCGTGTGGCCGTTGGCCAACAGGGTCATGGCCTCGGCTTCCAGGCCAATCTCCCAGGGGGCTCCCGTGCCCAAGCCGTGCTTTGCGGGCAATTCGGGGCTGTCACCTATCGAGGTGTGGCTGCTCTCGTTGCCAGGTTCTGCGCTGCTGTGGTTTGCACTGCCGCGTTCTGCACCGCCGGATTCCACACCTCCGTGTTCCACACCTCCGTTACCCAGGGCGTGCGCAGCGCCCTTCTCTTGCGCGGCTGCATCCCACGCGGTGGCTGACGTGCCCACGGCTGGCGATGCAGCCCCTGAAGAATCCAAACCCGTGTGCGCTGTGGCGTGGGCGGCATGGGCAGGTGCCGCTGAGTGGCCGTGGCTGGAACCCGGCGCGGGGCTATTTGCCGCGAAGTGACTGCTCACCTGACCATCCGAACCACCCACCTGAGCCGTTCCCGCGCCGTTGGGCTCGCTCAAGCCCACGGCCACTTCGGGCGGCAAGTCTTTGGGTTCGATCATTTGGGCGGGGGCCATCACCGTCAGCCAATGGCAAATATTCTCAAGCTGGCGCACGTTGCCTGGGAACGCGAATGCGCTCAACCAGCCCAGCGCCGCGTCTGATATTCGCTTGGGCTCAATGCCCAACTGCTGCGCACTTTGCACCAAAAAATGCCGCGTCAGCACGGCAATGTCTTCGCGCCGCTCGCGCAGCGCGGGCAGGCGCAGGCGGATAACGTTCAGGCGGTGAAACAGGTCTTCCCGAAACGCGCCTTCTTTGACCCGCTGTTCCAGGTTTTGGTGGGTCGCGGCAATCACCCGCACATTGGTTTTGATGGCCACGTGCCCGCCCACTCGGTAAAAATTACCGTCGCTCAGAACTCGCAAAAGCCGGGTTTGCAGGTCAAACGGCATGTCGCCAATTTCGTCCAAAAACAGCGTGCCTCCGTCGGCTTGCTCAAAACGACCCCGGCGCATGGTTTGCGCCCCGGTGAACGCGCCGCGCTCATGCCCAAAGATCTCGCTTTCCAACAAATCTTTGGGAATGGCCGCTGTATTGATCGCCACAAAAGGGCCACCTTTGCCCAGTTTGCTGCCCGAGTCGCCACGGGGTGAATGCTTGTGCAGCGCGCGCGCCACCAGCTCTTTGCCCGAGCCGGATTCACCCGTGATCATGACCGTCACATTGCTTTGGCTCAAGCGGCCAATCGCGCGAAACACGTCTTGCATGGCCGGGGCCTGGCCCAGCATTTCCGGGGCAACCGCCATTTGCTCTTCAGCCACCTCTTCGCGCTGACTTTCCTCCACGGCTCGGCGAATCAGCTCGACGGCTTTGGGCAAGTCAAAAGGTTTGGGCAGGTACTCGAATGCGCCGCCCTGAAAGGCCGACACCGCGCTGTCCAGATCAGAAAACGCCGTCATGATGATGACTGGCAAGCCCGGGTACTTGGCTTTGACCTTTTCCAGCAAGTCCAAGCCAGAGCCTCCGGGCATGCGAATGTCACTGACCAGAATTTGCGGGCACTCGTCGTCGCTGGCGGTGTTCAGCGCGGCAATGACGTCTTTGGGGTTGGTGAAGCTGCGCGTGGGAAGGTTTTCGCGAAGCAGCGCCTTCTCCAGAACAAAGCGAATGGACTGGTCATCATCTACTATCCAAATCGGCTTCATGTGCGTTGGCGTCCCGGTTGGGCTACCCCGACCAAGCGTCAGGGTAGCGGTATCAAAATTTGAAAATCCGTGTGCCCAGGCGTACTGTCACACTCAATCGTGCCATGGTGCTGCTGCACAAAGGTTTGTGCCAGTGTCAGCCCCAGGCCAGAGCCGCCATCTCGTCCCGACACCAACGGGTAAAAAATGCGCTCCTTGATTGAGTCTGGTACGCCAGGCCCGTTGTCAATCACATGCAATTCCAATGCCAATCGGTAGCGCTGTTTGCCAAAGGTGATTTGGCGCGCCACGCGGCTGCGAAATGTAATTTCTGCGTTACCTTCTGCAATCTGTTCTGCCAGGGCCTGACACGCATTGTGGGCAATGTTCAAGACTGTTTGAATCAACTGCTCGCGGTCCCCGCGAAACTCAGGAATCGATGTGTCGTAGTCGCGCACCACCCGCAGACCTTTCGGAAACTCCGCCAGGATCAAGGAGCGCACCCGCTCGCAAACCTCGTGAATGTTCACGTCGCCCACCAAATGCGGACGCCGGTGCGGGGCCAACAGCCGGTCAACCAAGGCTTGCAATCGGTCGGCTTCGCGAATGATCACCTGGGTGTACTCGGTCAAATCGCGCGATTCGATTTCCATCTCCAGCAACTGGGCAGCCCCGCGAATGCCGCCCAGCGGATTTTTAATCTCGTGCGCCAGGTTGCGAATCAGCTCTTTGTTGGCTTGGGCCTGGTCGGCCAGACGGTCTTCGCGGTCTTGCCGAGCTTGTTGTTCCAAAGGCAGCATTTCGACCACAATTTCGCTGGCCACATCGGTTTGGGTGACGATGACATGCACCGGAATGGGGTCATGGTTGGTGCGCTTGAGCCATGCGTCATAGCGCAATGCTGCAAACTCGTTGCTGCCCGCACCGTCCAAAGCGCTTTGCAGCAATTGGGGTTCAGTGAAGCTGCTGGGGAAATGTGCCCCTTCAATCATGCGGCGCGAGGTGCCCAGCGCGTCTTCAAGTGCCGAGTTGGCAAACACGACGCGACCGTTGCAATGAACCACCGCCACCAGGGTGGCCAGCAGGTCAAAGGAATGGAAGGCTTGAGAATGGCTGATACTTCGCCCACGCGCGGGTGCGATGGAGTGCGTGTCAGGAGAGTTGCCGGGAATGTTGGTGGAAGTGTTGCGGGAAGTGTCGTCAGGCGGATTGTCGAGAGAACTGTCTGGCGAATCAGGGGCGAGAGACGGGTCGCCCATCGGATCTGGAGCAGCTGCAAGCGGTTGCGCTTTGCGCAGGCCTGAGCGGGTGAGGCGAGAAAGGATCGAAGGCTTGGTCAAGCCTCCTATTTTGCCCCAGAACTCAAATTCAGACCGTTGCCACCAAGAGCGCGGCCCAGCTCACGGCGGATGCCGGCAATGTCACTTTCAATGCGCATTAAATTGGCCTTCAATTCGGCCACGCGGTCTTGGTATTTTTGAAAGTTACGGGCCTCGTCGCCACGCTTTTCAGGCTCACCATTGTTGAACTCACGCGCCAGGTCGGCTTTGCGGGCCTCGGCCTTTTTCAATTCGGATTCCAGAATGACTTTGGCGTCCGAGTCGCGGGAGCGTTGGTCATTGGCATCGACTTTGACGCCAGGGTTGGAAATGCCGGGGGACACTGCCGCCAGTTTGACGCCGTTTTGCGCCACCACAGGGCGTGTACCTTGCACGATGGTGACGTTGCCGCCCTCCAACGCCTTGCATCCGTGGGCCTTGGGGTCCGTCAGGGAGTTGGTGTAATAGTTGTTATCGCAGCGGTACATGCGGTCTTGCGCCAGCGCAGAGCTTGCCAAAACCAAACAAACGGAAGCCACAGCGATTGAACAAGAAACGGAAACGGAAAGGGGCTTTTTCATACTTTCTCCACGCAACGAATTGCAGTGTCGGTCTTCCAGTATGCGCCTGTTGCTCTGAAATTCAAAACAAGAGGGCTTTTTAAGACGCAAAAAAACGGCCAAAGCCGTTCTTTTTAGGCGACAAAACCACCTTTTGGGCGGTTTTGTAGGGACCATCGACTCACTATTTTTAAGTGAGCAACAAAGTGTTACAGCGAATAATACATGTCGAATTCGATAGGGTGCGTGGCTTGGCGCAGACGCGTCACTTCACCCATTTTCAGGTCAATGTAGGCATCGAGCATGCTGTCGGTGAACACGCCACCTTTGGTCAAAAACCCGCGATCGGCGTTTAAGCAGTCCAGTGCTTGGTCCAGGCTGTGGCAAACGGTTGGGATCTTGGCATCTTCCTCAGGAGGCAAATGGTACAAGTCTTTGGTCGCCGCTTCACCCGGGTGAATTTTGTTCTCAATGCCATCCAGACCAGCCATCAGCAAGGCTGAGAAGCACAGGTACGGGTTGGCCAATGGATCAGGAAAACGCGCTTCAATGCGACGGCCACGCGGGTTGGCAACGAATGGAATGCGAATCGACGCAGACCGATTTTTAGCCGAATAGGCCAGCTTGACCGGGGCTTCGTAGCCAGGAACCAGGCGCTTGTAGCTGTTGGTGCCAGGATTCGTGATGGCGTTCAAGGCACGGGCGTGCTTGATGATGCCGCCCACGTAGTACAGAGCCGTGTCTGACAAACCAGCATAACCGTCACCTGCAAAAATGTTTTTGCCGTCTTTGCTGATGGACTGGTGCACGTGCATGCCGCTGCCGTTGTCGCCAACGATAGGTTTTGGCATGAAGGTCGCGGTCTTGCCGTAGGCGTTGGCCACGTTTTGCACCACGTATTTCAGAATTTGCACCCAATCAGCGCGTTGCACCAAGGTGCTGAAACGCGTGCCAATTTCGTTTTGGCCAGCGCCTGCCACTTCGTGGTGAAAGACTTCAACCGGAACGCCCAGGCCTTCGAGGATCAAGGACATCTCGGCGCGCATGTCTTGCGTGCTGTCAACCGGTGGCACCGGGAAATAGCCGCCTTTGACGGTGGGCCGGTGGCCACGGTTGCCGCCTTCGAGTTTTTTGCCACTGTTCCAAGGGGCTTCGTACTCGTCAATCTTGAAAAACGCGCCTGACATGTCGGTGTTCCAGCGCACATCGTCAAAAATGAAGAATTCTGGCTCGGGACCGAAGAAGGCGGTGTCGCCAATGCCAGTTGCTTTCAAATACGCCTCGGCACGTTTGCCCACCGAACGGGGGTCGCGGTCATAGGCCTTACCGTCGCTCGGCTCGACGACGTCGCAACTCATGAAGAGCGTGGTTTCCTCAAAAAACGGGTCGATATTGGCCGTGTTGGGGTCAGGCATCAGCTGCATGTCCGAAGCTTCTATGCCCTTCCAGCCAGCAATGGAGGAGCCGTCAAACGCGTGGCCTGAGGTGAACTTGTCTTCGTCAAAATGCGACACGGGCACAGTCACATGCTGCTCTTTGCCACGGGTGTCAGTGAAGCGAAAGTCAACAAACTTGACTTCATTTTCTTTCACCATCTTGATAACGTCTGCGACGGTCTTGGCCATCAAATACTCCTGTTGATTGAAATTGGAAAGGTGTCGGTAACTGGAATGCAGTTTTTGTGCCAATACTGGTGTCTCGCCAGTGCCGCCAAACCAGTTATTTTGCCCGATATTTGAGTGCCATTGCCGCTGCGGTCACTTAGTGGGCGCTTGAACAGCCCGTTTGGGAGAGAAATTGCACGACGCACTCGAATCATGCACTAATTACGTGCATTTCAAAAAATGCACTGATATTGTGCATTTTTGAGCCGTTCAAGGTGTTTTAGCTCCGCACCAACTCTGGGCCCAGCTTGTCGGTGAACTTGGCCAAGCCTTTCAGCAGGTCGGGGTAAGCGGCAGCCACCAAAGCAGGGGAACCCTTAACCCCCAACTCAATGTGCCGCCCATATTGCGGGTGATCCACACTAGGCAGGCTGAAAACCTTGGCCCCAGCGTGCTGCAGTTCGATTTGCTCCATCAGCGGGGTCAAAGCAGCTTCCATGGCACCAAAGACGATGACGGATTTTTCGAGCCAGGCGGCGGTTTGGTGAAGACTTTTGTATTGATTGTCCAAAACCCATTCCATCATCGGCCAAGCCATGACCGGGAACCCAGGAACGAAGTGGACTGTCCCACAGCTAAACCCCGCAATTTTGTTGTACGGGTTGGGAACAATGTGTGCACCCACCGGGAACACGCCCATGTTCAGGCGGTGAATGTTGTCGGGGCGGTCAGGCTCGTACACGGTGCCTTGCTCTTTGGCGGTGTCCTGCATGCGCTCGCGAATCAGCGCTTCAGCTTGAGGGTGCAAAGCCAATTCGACGCCAAGAGCACGAGCGGCGCATTGGCGGGTGTGGTCGTCGGGTGTGGCCCCGATGCCTCCAGTTGAAAAAACAATGTCGCCCGATTCAAAGGCCCTTTTCAAGCTGGCGGTGATGCGCTCTGGGGAATCACCCACATACTCGGCCCAGCCAAGCTGCAAACCGCGCGCAGCCAACAGTTCGATGACTTTGGGCAGGTGTTTGTCAGCCCGTTTGCCGGACAAAATTTCATCGCCAATGATGATCAGGCCAAAAGATGCAGTCATGGAACTTTGGGAGATGGAAAGCCGTTGGATGGCGAGGTGGGGGAGCCGATTGACGAAAGGGATGAGGAGCCTGTTGACGGCGGCGACGACGACCCGCTAGACGATCAGCTCGAAGACGCGGAGTTCTGCCCTTTGACCGACGCGTCGACAACCTCCAAATTTGTAATCGCCTTCACATCGGGCGCTGCTCTACGGTCGACCGGGGGCACGGCACTCTGGTTGGCGCGCATTTGCTGCAAGGCAGCCAAGGTGAAGTGCGCAAACCAGAGCGACGAAAACGCAAAAACCAGGGTGTAAATCCAGATGGCAATCGGAACCAAGATGGGTGCCATAGCCAAAAACATGGCGCCCGAAGCCCACAGCAAACTTGGGGCAGCGCCCAAATAGCCACTGACAATGCCAATCGCCAGCAGACTGCCGCGATGTTCCTTGAAAATCGCTTTGCGCTCCTCCGTACTGGCGTGGTCAACCAAAGCGTCATACGACATGACCCGGTAGGTCAACCAGCCCCAAATGAGTGGCGGCAACACCAAGATCAAAGGCGGCACAAACCACAGCGGAATGGAAATGCACAGCGCGATGACGGCCAACACGGTCGAGCCCAGCGACCAAGCCACGCTGGTCATCATGGAGCCGCCCTTTTTGCGCTCTAACTTGGCAAAACGTCGCTCTGCCACCAACGCCACCATGGCAGGAGTCATCAACCAGGCCACAAACAAGAGCGCCGCAATCACAATCACGGGTATGGCCAAAAACAGCACCACCAAGGGGCCAAGCACGCTGCGTAATCCAGCAAAACCCCAGCCCTCTAAAAGCTGTACTGCGTTTTTAATAAAACCGAACGCCTCGAGCCAATCTCGAACCACCATCATGGCGGCATCCCAAAAAAAGTAACCCAAGGCTAAGGAAACAGTCGCCATGATAATCAGCGGCAAAATCGACAAGGCAATAACGCGCGGATGCAGGCAGTACACGGCTGCCCGCCAGAAAGAGTCCAATAACTTGTTCATGATGCGAGCATAACGTCAGCCGCTGCCCAGCAAACGTTTGACGCCCAGCCATTGTTGTGACCAAAATCCGCGCCCGTAGTCGCGCAGGCCCTTGGGGCCGGGTTCTACCTGATCGCGCACGCCCGTGGGGTCGTACCGTTGCTCAAAATTTGCGGTGCCAAACAGCATGTCCCACCAAGGCAACAACACCCCGAAATTCTTTCCTCCTAGTTTGGTAGCCCCCACGCTTGCCACTTCGTGTGCTGCGCTGCCCCCCATGGGGGCTAATTTTTCTTGGGGCGGCCCAGCGAAAAATTGTCTCTTTCCTGTCACTGGTGATTCATGCCCCAGCCCAATGCTGTGGTGCAGGCGGTGAAAGCGCGGGCTGATCCACAGGCGCTCACCCACAGCGCCAAACCACAAGCGCACATTGGCATGCTGCAGGCTTTCACTGAGTTGAGTAATGACCACAATGGCGACAAACTGGCCGGGGGCCACGCCTATTAATTGGGCGACGACGACCAGTAGCAGGTCACGCAAGATGTCGTCCAAAAAATGATTGCGGTTGTCGCTGAACATGGTCATTTGGCGCTGCGCGTGGTGCAGTGAATGCAGCCGCCACCACCATTCAAAATGGTGCTGACCCCGGTGCGTCCAGTAGTCCAGGAAATCAAGAACGACCAGGTACAGCAGCAGACTGACCCAGCCAATGTCAGTGACACCAGGCCACAGGGCATCCAGGTGAAAGGTGCCCACGCCTGCCCCGCGAAGGCTCGCAATCAGCTCATCAAGCACGGGCTGCAGCGTGAAAAACATCGCCACGCGGAAAACACCCAGGCGGTGAATCACCGTGTACAGCAGGTCGGTGCGAATGGTGGCGCGGTCAGTGATGGCATCGACCGGGCGCCAGCGCTGCAAGGGGCCAATCACGAGCAACAAAACCAAAATTTGAAACACCCCAAGCATGAGCCATAGCGTGGCCGTGAAACCGTCTTCAAGCAGGCTGGCAAGACCCAAGGAAAACATCAAGGGCTGAACCAAGGCCTCAAAAAGCCATTGCTGGGTTGAAGCGATCAGGTGACTTATGGCGTCGAACATCTTCAATGAATCTTTGAGTTTGCGATGGGCTGTGGCTGGCTTATTTGCCCCGACCTATTTGGGTTGGCTTGTGATCCAGGGCTTATAGGCCGGGTGCTGGCGCAAAGTGGCAAAACAGAAGCCTTTTTCTTTCAGGCCGACCAGCAGCGGCTCCAACACGGCGGGAGCCCAGGGGTCTTTGCGTGACCAAATGCCCAGGTGCGCCACCAAAATGTCACCGGCTTTGATGTCGCGCATGGCTTTTTTCAGAAGCGCCTCGTTGCTGAATTTTTCACTCGGCAGTTCATCGCCCAAAAATCCGGCGGGGGCCCAACCCACGTGCTCAAACCCGCAAGATTTGGCAACTTCGAGCAAGCGCGGCGAAGTTTTACCGCCGGGTGCCCTGTACAGCGGCAGTGGCTTTTTGCCAGTAAAGTCTTGCAGCCGTTCAGCGGCGTAGGCGATTTGATCGCAGTATTTTTTGGCGTCCCAGGTGAATTCGCGGCCCTCAAACGCGCCGCTGGACGGTTGGATGCGGAACTTGGGCTCAGCGCCTTTCAAATCACCGCGCCAGTACACGTGGTCGTAGGTGTGCGATGCGAATTCATGGCCCTCGGCGGCGCGGGCTTTCCACCACGGTGCCCAGTGGTTGCCCAGGCTACCGTCGCCGACTTGGGTGCGTTCGTTGGCTGCAAAAAAGGTGACTTTGACGTTTTGGCGCTTCAACACATCGGCAATCAGCGGGGCGACGGCCATGTGGCCGGTGTCAAAGGTCAAGTAAAGCGGTTTGTCGCAACTTGCCTGGGCAAAAACTGGGGCGGGCAGCCCCACGGCAACAAGGCCCGCTGCGCCAAGGAGGAAAGTCGACAAAACGGGCGGCAACACGGTCTGCGCCCGCTGGGTCTTTCCGTCCCTATTGCCGACCCGCGTGATCCAAAGTCCAAACACCATGGGGTGATGCTCCTACGTTGACTTGCCGCACGATTTTGCGTGTGGTGGTGTCAATCACGGTGAGTTTTCTAGCCCAACGCGACGACACAAAAATGAATTTTCCATCAGCCGAGACTTCCATGCAGTCGGGGCCGCCGGGCGCGGCATACATATCAACCACCGCCATCGTTTGGTAGTCGACTTTGCTGATGGTGTTGGCCACGCGGTTGCTCACGTACACGTGCCGCTTGTCGCCTGCTGCGCGAAACGCGTGCGCGCCCAAGCCAGTTTTGATGGTTTTAACCAATTTAGGCGCTGCGCCGGTCAGGTCGTAGACCTCAACGCCCTCGCTGCCCGTCAGCGCCACCAGCAGATGCTTGTCGTCTGGCGTGCCAAACACATCGGCTGGCATAGTGCCGGTTTTGCCGCGCCATTTGATGGCTTGGGTTGCCAGGTCTATTTGCACCAGCTCGTCGCTGTCTTGCATGGTGGCGTAAACCGTGGTGCTTTTGCTGTCGATCCACAGGTGGCTGGGCGTTTTGCCAGTGGCAATGCGCTTGGCCAAAGTCATGTCACTGCCCTGAAGAGCGGATTGCGCGACAGATTGCACGCCCCCTGGGCCAGACGCCGTCCATTTGTAAATATCAATGTGATTCAAACGGTTGGCAGCCAGAACAAACCACTTCATATCGGGCGAAAAACGCAAGTGGTAGGGATCCAAAATACCCCGCACCGTGCGCTGGATTTCTGCGGTTTTGGGGTCTACAAAAGTCAGCGAATCTCCTGCCGCATTGGCAATGATGAGTGATTTTTCGTCTGGTGTCAGGTACAAATGGTGCGGCTCTTTGCCAGTGGGCATGCGCTTGATTTCAGTCCAGGTGACAGGGTCAATCACGCTGATGTTGGCGTCTTTGGAATTAAGCACAAAGACCGGGCGGTTGATGGCCGGCAGGGTCGAATTGGGGGCTTGAACCGCCGGCTGACTAAAGGCCACTTCAGACAGCAGGGCAAACATCGAAAAAAGGGCCAACGGTAAGAGCGCCCGGGAGGCAAATGACTTCACAAAATTCCAGTTCTTGAATACCCTTCTAGTGTAACTTGCGAGGCTACGCAGACAGACAATGCCGAGTACAAGCCCATGTGAGACGCCTTGCAAAGAAAGAAGCCGCCACCCAGCAACTTTTGGTGCCGAGTAACAAAGTCATATCACCGGTGATATGACTTTTTAAAAAAAATGGTTTTGACCGAAATTATCAATAAAAATGAGCTCTAGCTCTCAAATAATATCAATAGTTTGCTATTATTAACATAGCATTTCCAAGATCACTTACAAAATCGAATCGCCATGTCTGCTTTCAACCCCCGTACCAGCAACAACGTCAGTTTGATCCACGTCGGCGGCGTCGCACTGGAATTGGCGCATATTCCCGCTAAAAACCCCACTACCAATGCCGCGCCCCTGGTTTTTTTGCATGAAGGGCTGGGCTCGGTGGCCATGTGGCGCGACTGGCCTGCGCAACTTTGCGCCGCCACTGGCCGCGCCGGTTGGGTTTACTCGCGCCGGGGTTATGGCCAGTCAGACGCTGTGCCTGATGTACGGGGGCCGTCCAGCAGTCTGGCAGGACAGCGCAGCGGGCGCTTGCTACCCGACTATCTGCACTTGGAGGCTTTTGAAGTCTTGCCCGCGCTGCTGCAGGCCTTGCAGGTTGAAAACCCGGTGCTGGTAGGCCATTCAGACGGTGCCAGTATTGCCCTGCTGCACGCAAGCCGGTACACATTGTCCGCCTGCATTGGCATGGCACCGCATGGGGTGGTGGAAGACGTGTCGATTCAATCCATCCGCCTGGCGCGCACCGCCTACGAAACGGGCGATCTGCGAAGGCGATTGAGTCGTTACCATGCCGACGTGGATGGCGCGTTTTGGCAATGGAACGACGTGTGGCTGTCGGACGCGTTTCGCACCTTTGACATTCGATCAGACTGCCAGCGCATTGAAGCACCCGTTTTGGCGATTCAGGGGCGAGACGATGTTTATGGAACGATGCGGCAAATTGACGAAATTACACCCATGGGGCGCATCGAACGGCACAAACTGGCAAATTGTGGCCATTCAGCGCACCGCGATCAGCCTGTTTTGGCTACCCAGCTCATCGCTGATTTTTTAAAAACCGTTGGCTAAATGGGTTGGGGCTGAACAGCTGCGACCTTCAGCTTGTCCAGGTCGGCCGTAGACAGCCAGCGCCACTGGCCTGGCAGCAAGTCAGCAGGCAATTCAAGTGCGCCAATTTTGAAGCGGTGCAGGCCCTCCACCCGGTTGCCCACTGCAGCCACCATGCGCTTGACCTGGTGGTACTTACCTTCGGTCAAGGTCAGTCGCAGGTGCAGGCGCGCGCCCTCGGGGTCTGCAATTTCACAAGCGGCTGCGCGCACCGGTTTGGGGTCGTCGTCGAGCACGACATCATCCAATAGCCGTTGAATTTGTTTGTCCTCCAGCGGGTGCTTCACCATGACTTCATACACTTTGGGCAGGTGTTTTTTGGGCGAACTCATTCGGTGAATGAACTGACCGTCATCACTTAACAGCAGCAGCCCGGTGGTGTCTTGATCTAACCGGCCCACCGCTTGCACGCCTTGCACCGCACTTTTTTGCGGACGCAGGCGCAGCGGCGACGGCAGCAAGGTGTAAATGCTGGGGTAGGTTGATGGTTTTTGGGAACACTCGGTTCCTGCTGGCTTGTGCAGCATCACGTAGGCATGCTCTGCGTAATGCCAGTCAACGCCTTGCACACTGAATCGAAAGCCTAGGGCATCAAAGTCAGCCGCTGATTCCAGACAAATTGTCGCTGGTGCAGCTGGATCAGTTGAACCGTACACCTCTACTCGGCCCTGTTGCACCAAGCCAGCGCAAACCCTCCGCGTACCAAAGCCCTGGGAATACAAAATGTCCTGAAGTTGCATGGGGGAGTCAGTCTAGGTCAAAACCGCTCATTTTAGGGGCGACCAGCCTTGAGTCCGTGCTACGACACACGGTCTACAAGCGATTGACAGAGAAGGGTTTACAGGGTTTCAACACGGTCGCGCAGCGCCTGCGCCTGTGCTTGCAGGGAGTTAACCGCTTCGTCGCTCATTTTTTCAAGCTGGCGGTAGACCATGCCAATGCGCGGGTTGCGGGCTAATTTGTCTTTGTGGCGCAAATGAAAATCCCAATACAAGGCGTTGAACGGGCAAGCTCGCTCGCCTTCGCGCTGTTTTTTGTCATAGTGGCAGCCTTTGCAATAGTCGCTCATGCGGTCGATGTAGGCCGCGCTGGACACATAGGGCTTGGTGGCTAGCAGCCCGCCATCGGCAAACTGGCTCATGCCCACGGTGTTAGGCAATTCAACCCATTCAAAGGCGTCAATGTAGATGCCCAAATACCAGCGGTGCAGCTCATTCGGGTTCAGCCCTATCAACAGGGAAAAATTGCCAATTACCATCAACCGTTGGATGTGGTGGGCATGGGCTTCGCGCAATGATTGCCCAATGGCCGCGGCCATGCAGCGCATCTTTGTGTCGCCCGTCCAAAACCAGCCAGGCAGTGCCAGGTGTTGATCCAGAGCATTGCTGTGCTCGTAGTTTGGCATGTGCGCCCAGTAAAAACCACGCACATACTCGCGCCAGCCCAATATTTGCCGAATAAAGCCCTCAGCGGCGGCCATGGGCGCGTGGCCATTTCGGGCGGCCGCTTCAGCCCGGTTCACCACCTCTTGCGGGTTGAGCATTTTGGTATTCAGCGCGAACGACAACAGCGAGTGAAAAAGCCGCCAGGCTTTGGTGCTCATGGCATCTTGAAAATCGCCGAAATGGGGTAAGCCGTGGGTGACAAAGCTGTCCAGCTGATGCAAGGCCTCGCCCCGGTTCAACGGCCAGGCGAAACGGTCGGCGCTGGGTTCGCCAAAACTATTCACCCCGGCCTTCTGGATGGTTTGCCACAACGTGCTGTGGTCATGGGTTGGGCGGGCGTCTGCGGGCTCAAAAGGCAAACCGGGCCATGACTTGCGGTTCTCCGCATCAAAATTCCACTGCCCACCCACTGGTTTTTTGTCGCTTTCCAGCAGCACCTTGTGCCGCACCCGCATGTGGCGGTAAAAAGTTTCCATCAGCCACTTGGTGCGTCCTGCAAAGAGCGCAGCGGCCTCGTGTCGCTCGGTGTAAAAGTGCTCGCTGCTGACCTGGGTGCTGGCGGTAGTTTGCCGTTTGGCACCCTTCGCCAATGGCTGGCTCGCAAGCTCTGCTGCGAATTCAGCAAGCAGCTCATCCAGGCGATGCTCATCGGGGTCCTGGTACTCGAACTGCGTCACTTGAAACCGCTCAAAAAGCGCATTCAGGTTGCCTGTGAACGATTGCAAATTGGACGCATCGTCTATCGCAAGGTACTGAACTTGATGACCAGCCGCTCGCAAAGTCTGCGCAAAGTCGCGCATCGCGGCAAAAATAGCGATGATTTTTTGAGCATGGTGCAGCACGTAGTCGGTCTCAGACCGTATTTCCATCATGACAAAAACCACGTCCTCCTGCGGCGTCTTGAACCAACTGTGCAAGGGGTTGAGCTGGTCGCCCAAAATGAGTCGGAGCGTCGTGCTTTTGGCCGTCATGGCACGGCCCGAGCGGCAGTGGACTGACTTTTGGGCGCGTTTCGACAACGGTCTGAGCAATATTTGACCTCTTGCCAAACCTTTTCCCACTTTTTGCGCCAATTGAACGGCAGGCCACAACTGACGCAGACTTTGCTAGGGAGATCGGCTTTTTTCTTCATTCGCATGGTGCGCCTTGGTTTCCTTTAATGTGTATTCGCGTGGCGACGTGTCTGGATGTCAAAACGCCAAGCCCAATTGGCCCGATTGAGCCTTGTCAGCCGTTTGTTTTCGCGCCCGGGGCGCTGGGCGTTTGCGCGACCCGTGTTTTTCAACAATCGCGGCTTTGGCTGCCTTGACCTCGGGCTGCGCGCGCAAGGCATGCAACCGGGTTTTGGCTTGCCGGGTGGCCACTTGCAAGTCCACCAACGGCTGGGCGATATCTATCCCAACCTGCAAGCCGAGTCGCTGTTGCAGGTCGGGCGGCATCTTCCAGGGTTCAAACAGCCAGGTGTCGGGCACCTGCCGCATGGCCGGCAGCCAGTGGCGCACAAAGACGCCGTGGGGGTCGTGGTCTTGGGCTTGCTTGATGGGGTTGTAAACCCGCGTCACATTGATGCCTGTGGTGCCCGATTGCATTTGCATCTGGCTCCAGTGGATACCCGGCTCGTAATCTAAAAACTGGGTGGCCAGCCACTCGCCCACGGGTTGCCAATGCAGCCACAGCGGGTAGGCGGCCACAGACACCAGCATGGCGCGCATGCGAAAGTTGATCCACCCGGTTGCCTTCAGCATGGCCACACAGGCATCCACCAGTGGCCACCCGGTGCGCCCCGCCACCAAGGCCTCAAAGTGGGCTGGGTTCCAGTCGTTCTCGCGCAGACCGTCATAGCCGCTGTGAAGGTTTCGGTACTCCAGATCGGGCTGGCTTTCCAGTTTTTGAATGAAATGGCAGTGCCAGTAGAGGCGACTGATGAAAGCGGTAAGGCCTTGCCGCTGGCGACTTGCCTCAGGTGGCAATTGGGCAATGCGATGGCGCGTGGCTTGCACCACCTCGCGCATGCTGATGCAGCCCATGGCCAAGTAAGGCGACAAGCGCGAACAGGCGGTTGGCGCAGACAAAGGCGACGAAATACCGCCCCGGTATTGACCGCAGCGGTCATTCAGAAAGCTGTTCAACACTGCCAATGCGTTTTCGCGGCCACCGGTTTGCCGCAATGCCGGGTCACCAAGGGTCAAGCCCAACGATGCGCCGCCGGGTGGGCGGTCTGCCACCCAGGGTAGGTTGACAAACGTCAAATTAGGGGCGTTGGGCGTTCGTGCCAGCGGCAACGCCATGTGAGCGTCCCATTGGGCTTGCCAAAGGTTTCGGTTTTTCAGGCGGCGCACCACACCAAACTGCTGACTTTCGTGCCAGCGCACCTTGTGCACAGCACACCAGCGCCCAACCGCGAGGTCGCGCGCGAAGGTGATGCCATTGCCGGTTTCTTCGTGCGAAAAAAGCCCTGTGAACGGTGCCTTTGCATGCAGCTTTTCCAGCACATCAGGCACTTCGCCCGTTTCAATTTGCAGTAAGCCGCCAACTTTTCGCAGCGCCACATACAGGTCGCGAAGACTTTCGAGCAAAAACTGGTAGTGCTGGTTGGCGGCGTCCGGCGCTGCCCGTAGGCCGGGCTCAATAACCACCAGACACAAAACTGGCCCTTGGCGGGAGGCTTGAACCAAGGGCGCGTGATCGTACAAACGCAAGTCGCGTTTAAACCACACCACGCTGTAGGTCATAAGCTGTGACGCCCGCCGGGCTGCTCGGGCGTCAACGGCGCTTTATCAGCCGTTAGGTCAGGCTTTTTTGGCCCACGCGCTGCACCAGCCTTTGCCAGCGACTTGTTTGCCCGCAAACAGTGGGCAACCGCCTGCAGCGTCGGCTGCTTTGCCTTGGTACAAAGCACAGTTGCTGCACAGCTGTGCTGGCGCATGCTTAGGGAATTTTTTGGCGTCCACCTTGGTGGTGTCCGCTTTGTAGCCCAAGGCACCCGCTTGGGCATCGGACTCAGCCAACATGGGGGCTTGTGCAAAAGCTTGGCTAGCCATCAAGCCGGTTCCGGCAACACTCAATTGGATTACAAATTCGCGACGATTGGTCATGGTGGGGTCTTAAAGTTAATTGATTTAGAAGCGTTGAACCAACGCTCTCTCAACGCAGGATTTTCTGCGATTCAGTTGACACAAGCTTGCCACCCCCCAAATACCCGCCTAAAACACTCGCCAAAACTATGCATCAGCCAGCCAGAAGCAACCCGTGCCGGGCGCGGGTTTCACTGGCTCACGCCAAAGATTGGCTTTCTGCTACATCGCGCTCAAACTGCGCAATGGCGTTGTGGGTCAACTCATCTTGTGACCAAGCGACCATGCTGGCGGGTGACACGGTGACCGCTTTGGCCCCCAACCCAAGCAAGCGTGCCAGCACTTCGGGCGATTTGATGCTGGCTGCCAGCAGCGCTGGGCCAGCTTCGGGCTGAGCGTTTTGCACGGCCACACAGGCTTGCATCAGCGCCCACACATCGCGACCGTCTGCCGCGATGCGGCCCACATACGGCGCAACATAGGCCGCATTCAACGAACGCGCCCACAGCAATTGAACCGCATTGGACAGGCCCGTCAGCAAAATCGCTTGCCGCGTCTGGCGCACCGCTTGAATGCAGGGCAGCCAGTCGGCTTGACACGGCAGTTTGACAGTTAAAACGACTTGGGCTTTGGCAGCGGCCGATTGCAAGGGCCCCAACCATTGCAAGGCAAGGCCAGCGTTCGCACTGGGCAATTGCAACATGAGTTCGGCCATGCCGTGGTCAGCCGCAGCTTGAATCAGTGAGAGGTAAGTTGGCAGACTTACAGGCAAACCCGCCTGGTAGATCAAGCTCGGGTTGGTGGTGATGCCCGCAACGGGCGGGCAACCCGCCGGCAGTGACCAGGCTGACACCTGCGCGGAGTCCAAATAGACCTTCAAACCAGATCCTGCTTGAGAAAAACGTCTTTGACTGGGAAAAATTGGGTGTGCAGCGGCAACAAACTGCCGCCGATGGCCCGCGCATGCGCGCCCACTTGACCTGCCACGACCGTCGGCGTTTGCAGGCCGTCCAGGTTGAAGCCCTGCAATTGCTCACGGGTGGCAAAAATCAGCGCGTCGATCAATGAGCGTCCCAAAGACCCGTCTATCACTGCGGCATCCAGGTCCAGCAATGCAGTGGCGCTGACCACCGTCATGGCCAAGGCACGGCTGGCTTGCGCCAACCAAGGCTGGGTGTAGGCGCTGTAGGCGGCGTCCATGATGGTGTCTTCGTGCACCAGCTTGGGGTCCAGGCCAGCCGCTTCCAGGGCTTGTTCCAATTGCCAGCCAGACGCTTGTTGCAGCAGTTGCTGAGGCTTGCCAAGAGGTGAATCACCAGCTTGTTTCGCTGAACCAGCACCCACCGGCATCGACCCAATGGCCCCCGCATTGCCGCGTGGCCCCGCCATGATGTGCCCTGCCACCACCAGACCGCCACCTACAAAGGTGCCGACAAAAACGTACAAAAAATTGCTGATGGCGCGACCATGGCCCTGCAGCATTTCAGACATGCAGGCCGCCGTCGTGTCTTTGGCAAATTCGACCGGCAGGTCCGTCATGGCCCGCACTTCGGCCAGCAGATCGATAGGTTCCCAGCGTTTCACCGCACGCGCCGCCTCGCCGCCCAAGAGCTCAGACCATTGGTGCAAAGACAAGGGCGCTGTCAGGCCGATACCCACCAGGAGCGAGCCTTTGTCGCCCATCAGGGTGGTGATTTGAGCCAAGGCCTGCTGAATGTGGGGCAGCACTTTGTCAGGGTCTGGGTAGGGGTAAGTGAACTGCAACTGGTGGCGAGGTTGACCCAAAAAGTCACTGACCAACACCTCCAGACTGCGTCGCCCCACCTGCAGCCCCAAGCTAAAAGCGCCCTCGGGGTTCAACGACATGGGCACCGAGGGCTGACCAATTTTGCCGCGCACCCGCCCTTGTTTAACCAGCAAGCCGTCGTCGAGCAAGCGGTTGACGATGATGGACACCGTTTGGTTGGACAGTTGCGTCAGCCGCGCCAAGTCCGCCTTGGCAATAGCGCCGTGGTGCCGGATGGCCTGCAACACAATGCGCTCATTGAACTGGCGCATGCCGCTGTGGTTGGAACCCCGCATCAGGCGCGGGTCTTTGACGAAAGAGGGGGTGGCGTTCAAGAGTCGGTTCCGGTCATCCGCAGGCGGTGTCTTGGCAGGTTTCTGAGTTTCAGCCACTCAGTATGACACCCTTGGCAAACAAAGCGTTGCCATAAGCTGTGACTTCGCCAGTTTGCACGACCAAACTGGCGCCTTTAACCCGGTCATAAAACGCAAAACGCTCAATCGCCTCGACCTGCGCTGACCTTAGCTGTTTGAGCGCCGGGTCGTCCAACAGCGCTTGTTGCACGGGCGTACGGTGCTGCGGCGGCTGATGGCAAACGTGCATGTACGCGACGGGTTGGGCCACATGGTCGTCCAGCGGCAACACAGACAGCACAGCTTGGCTCACGCGCAGCAGGCTTAGGCCGGGGAGGCGAACCAAGGGTTTGCCGTTGGCTAAAAAATCAGCCGTGAAATTAGCGTCCACCACGGCCACCCATTCACCGTGGCCCATGGCGCACAGGTGCAGCAGCAATTCGGGCGTGAGAATCGGGTCAATGCCTTTGAGCATCAGGCCCTTTCCAGCACTTCAGCGGCTTGGAGCGAACGCGAGTCAATCGAAGTGGGTGCCAGCGACGCCGGGTCAATTGCCCCCGTGATGAGCCCAACAATTTGCTCAGGGTTGGTTTGGCTGGTCAGGCGGCTGCAGATGATGCGACCCTGGCGAAACACCCAAATGCGGTCAGCCAAATCAAACACCTGGCGCAAATTGTGGCTGATCAAAATCAGCGGAATGCCCTGTGTTTTCAGCCCTTTGACGATGATCTCAACCCGCGCTGTTTCGGCCACACCCAAGGCGGCAGTGGGCTCGTCCAGGATGATCAGTTTTTTGGCAAAACCCGCTGCACGGGCGATGGCTACGCACTGGCGCTGCCCGCCTGACATGCCACGCAGGCTGATTGACATGTCCTGAATTTTGACGCCGGTGGTGGCCAGCATGGCGGTGGACTGGTCGCGCATAGCCTTGTGATTCAGGACCGACAGCGGGCCCAAGTTAAAGCGGGTGATTTCGCGGCCCAAAAAGATGTTGGCGGGCACGTCCAGATCTTCAGCCAAGGCCAGGGTTTGGTAAACCGTTTCGATGCCTTGGTCCCGTGCGTCCAACGGGGAGTCAAAACTGACGGATTGGCCGTCCAACGATATGTCTCCCGAATTGGGTTGCTCGACGCCCGTGATTAACCGGACAAAGGTGCTTTTGCCAGCGCCGTTGTCGCCCACGATGGCGGCGTGTTCCCCCGGGTTGAGTGAGAAATTGGCGTCGGTCAGCGCCTTGACGCCACCGTAGTGCTTGGTCAGGCGGCTGATGTGCAGCACGGGTTGGGGTGTTGTCATGGGTGGCTAAATAGGGAACCTGACTGGATTGACGTGAACCTGAAGGCGCTTAGAGGCACTTGAATTGAAGCAAGGATGCCAGATTACCTCATTTTCTATATTAGTAAAACTACTAGGTTTATTTAATAGATGTTTCTGTTCCAATTGACTCCAAGCCAGCGAGCAAGGATGACAGATTCACGCGGCTCATTGATTGTTGAGCCCTAGATTCAGGCTTTTCAAATATTGTTTTCACGTTAACCATCGACCCTTTACAAAACTACTGGAGATAGACCCATGAGCATGAACCGCACCCATAATCTGATTGGCCGCTTGGCCATTGCCTTGGCAACCGCCGGCCTGATGACCAGCGCGCTCGCTGAAACCACCGTCGCCTACATCACCAACGGCAACACCAATGAAGGCTGGACACTGATCAACGGCGGGGCAAAGAAAGCTGGCAGCGCCAAAGGTGTGAAATACATTGAGCTTGCCGCTGAAAAAGGCGACTTGGCCAAGCAACTGGCGATTGTGGAAGACATGATTACCCGCAAGGTGAACGCCATCGCCATCGCCCCGGTAGACAGCAAAGGCATTGCGCCCGCCATCAACAAGGCACTGGCTGCTGGCATTAAAGTGGTCGCAGTAGACACAGGCATTTCGGGTGCCGAAATCACCTCGTATGTTGCCACCGACAACATCAAAGCCGCCATGGTGCAAGGCGACTGGACTGCAAGCCAAGTCAAAGATGGCGACACCGTCATCTACGTCACAGGCGACCAAGGCCAATCGACCGGGCAAGAGCGCAAAAAGGGCTTTTTGGATGGCCTGAACGCCAAACGCAAGGGTGTCAAAGTTGTTGAAGTGGCCACCACCTGGGACCAAACCATGGCCCAAAACGGTGTTGAAACCGCGCTGCGCGCCAACCCGACCGCCAAAGTCATTGCCTGCGCATGGGACGGCGGCGCTTTAGGTGCCAAGGCCGCGATGATGGCCGCTGGCAAAAAGGCGGGCGAGGTAAAAATCGCCGGTTTTGACGGCTCACCCGGCGGCCTGGACATGATGAAGCAAGGCTGGCAGCAAGCCAATGCCGCGCAAATGTTGGCCAAAATCGGACAGGTCGGCGTTGAAACCGCCATTGCCGCCGCTGAAGGCAAAAAGGTCGCGGCCCGCATCGACACAGGCTCGTTCCTCGTGCTGCCCACCAATGTGGATGCGTTCGCCAAAGACTCAGGCGTTGCGCAATTCATGAAGGCGAAGTGATCCGCAAACACTGACGATCTGGGCTGACCTGCACTTGCGCAAATGCCCTGCCCAGTGACCTTCAGGCGACCGCACGGCAAAACTGGCTGGTGCGGTCGTCGTATTTTGAGAGACCCGTTTTGAATCGAGAACGCTTGTGATGAAGTCCCTCATGCGGCAAGAGTGGTACGGCGCTTTGGTCGCCGTTTTGGTCTTAGGCGCCCTGCTGACGCTGGCATCGCCGTATTTTTTGACCACTGGCAACCTGTCCAACATTTTGGTGCAGGCTTCGGTGATTGCGCTGTTGGCAGGTGGCCAGACTTTTGTCATTTTGACGGGTGGCGTTGACTTGGCCGTGGGCGCGGTGACTGCATTGGCCGGCGCCATCGCTGGGCACATGATGATCAAACTGGGCGTGGACCCTTACGTTGCCATCATGGCGGCGCTGGCCATTGGCGCGGCAGTGGGCGTGTTCAACGGCTACCTCGTCGCTTTCGTCGGCATTCCGTCTTTCATTGTGACCTTGGGCGGTCTGACGCTGTGGCGTGGCTTGGCGTATGAATCCACCGGCGGCTTTGACAACTCGGGCATGCCCGACCCTATTCCTTTTATCGGCTACGGCACGTTTTTAGGTGTGCCAATGCCCACCATCATCACCGGCCTGTTTTTTGTGGTGATGGCTTTTATCTTGAGCAGCACCAAGCTGGGCCGCTACGTGTACGCCATGGGCTCCAACGAAATGGGGGCACGCCAAGTGGGCATCAACATCCGCTGGTACAAGTTGTCGGTTTACGTGGTGTCCGGCCTGTGCTGCGCCTTGAGTGCCGTGGTGCTGATGGCTCGCATGGACACCTCCAGCGGCAAGATGGCGCAAATGTTTGAGCTGGACGCGATTGCTGCCGTCATTTTGGGCGGCACGTCGCTGTTTGGCGGGCGCGGCAGCATTTGGGGCAGCCTGCTGGGCGCGGTGCTGATCACCATGATCCGCAACGGTATGAATTTGATGGAGATTTCGCAGTTCAAGCAAATGATGGCGATTGGCGCGGTGGTCATCATCGCGGTGTGGATCGACGTGCTGCGCCGCCAGCATTTGTTGAAAAAATAAGCCCATGCCAGCCAACATTTGGGTTTTGGGTGAGGCGTTGATGGACTGCGTGGCGCAACCCGGCGGCGACCTGCGCCCGCTCATGGGCGGCAGCCCCTTCAACCTGGCGCGAGCGGCCGCTTTGCGCGGCGCACCGGTCAGCTTTTTCAACCCGCTTTCAAACGATTCATTTGGTGACCCAATGCGGGCGCAGTTTGCCAAAGACGGCGTGCAAACACTGCTGCCCGCCAGCCGTTTGCCGACGTCGTTGGCAGTGGTGCAAATTAAAGACGGCCAACCCAGCTACGGCTTTTACCGCGAAGGCGTGGCCGACCGCGACTATTCGGTCGAACAGGTTTTGACCCTGCTAAAAAGCGCTAAACCCGGTGTGCTGCACACGGGCTCGTTGCTGTTGGTGCCACCCGAACACACCAAAGTCATCGCCATTTTGCAGGGTGCCAAAGCACTGGGCTGGACGCTCAGCGTGGACGTGAACCTGCGCCCCAAAATGGCCGCCAATCTGCCCGACTACATCACCGCCGTGAAGGCCGTGGCAGCCCTGGCAGATTGGTTGAAAGCCAGCGACGAAGACCTGGAACTGCTGGGTTTTACGGCGCCCAGCCGAGGTGGCGCCCCGCACATCGCCACTTATTTTTTAAACCAAGGTGTGACCCGATTGGCGCTGACTTTTGGCGCAGGCGGGGCGTGGATCGCGGTCGATGGCAGCACCGCCGGACAAGACGTGCCCAATGTGCAAGTCATCGACACGGTGGGCGCGGGCGACACCTTTTGGGGCAATTGCTTAGCCGACTGGGTCATGACCCCTGGCGACGCCGCCCAACGCATCACCACCACCCTGCGCCAAGCCATGCTGGCCGCCGCCATCAACTGCACCCGCCTGGGTTGCCAGCCGCCACGGTTTGACGAACTTGGATGAACTTTGCCGAAGTTTCACTCAGTTTGACCCACTTTCGACGTATTTTTGACAAAAAAGAACCTGCAGGTTTTTTTTTTCTAAAATCA
>JANPCR010000147.1:0-4602 GCA_031431035.1 Rhodoferax sp. | reverse complement strand
AAGAACGCTTTGTTTGCCTGCGAAGGACACTTTTAAATGCGATCCTTTGCCTTGCTGAAAGGTCGCGCCCTGTCGTTCAAGCCACTTTTTAAACTGTTTCGAATTCATGCTAAAGCATAACACTTATGTTGCATTTTGGGTGGTGGTGAGTTTGCACGACTTTGGCAGCGCTGCATGGAAGCGGGCCTCTCTTCACCCGCGAGTCTCACAGCGCCATCGGTTTGCCCCCAGCCAAATACCGCAAGGCATTTGGATCGTCCTTTATGGTTAAAAATGAACCTGGGAGTTAATTTTCCGTCAAAATTTAAGTTTTTTGACGAAATTAATGATTAAATAAGGCTATAGCTCTCGTATATATTGCATAGATAGCTATTTTAATTATAGCAATTAATACGATTGCGTTCTTCAGCCGGCCGTCACCGCAATCCCCTTGAATTCCCCTGTGGCTATCCGCTTTTGCCACTCTGCCGGGCCTGTGTTGTGCACACTGGTTCCTGCGGCATCCACCGCCACGGTGACGGGCATGTCGACCACGTCAAATTCGTAAATCGCTTCCATACCTAAGTCTGCAAAGCCCAGCACTTTGGCGGTTTTGATGGCTTTGCTCACGAGGTACGCGGCGCCGCCTACGGCCATCAGGTAAGCGCTTTTGTGCTTCTTGATGGCTTCGATGCCTGTCGGGCCGCGCTCGGCTTTGCCGATCATTGCGATTAGGCCGGTTTGAGCCAACATCATCTCGGTAAAGCCGTCCATGCGGGTGGCGGTGGTGGGGCCTGCGGGGCCGACGGCTTCGTCGCGCACCGGGTCGACGGGGCCGACGTAATAGATCACGCGGTTGGTGAAATCTACGGGCAGCTTTTCGCCTTTGGCCAGCATCTGCTGGATGCGTTTGTGCGCCGCATCGCGGCCGGTGAGCATTTTGCCGTTGAGCAAAAGCGTGTCACCCGGCTTCCAGCTCGCCACTTCGGCTTTGGTCAGCGTGTTGAGATCGACCTTTTTGCTCTTGACGTAATCGGGTGCCCAGTGCACGTCGGGCCACGTGTCCAAGCTCGGTGGATCAAGGTACACCGGGCCGCTGCCGTCCATCACAAAATGCGCATGGCGGGTGGCGGCGCAGTTGGGGATCATCGCCACCGGCTTGCCCGCCGCGTGGGTCGGGTACATGTTGATCTTGATGTCCAGTACCGTCGTCAATCCGCCCAGGCCTTGCGCGCCGATGCCCAGGGCGTTGACTTTCTCGAAAAGCTCCAGGCGCAGCGCTTCTACTTTGGTCAACACCGCGCCCGACGACGATTTATTCTGCAGCTCGTACATGTCGATGTCTTCCATCAGGCTTTGCTTGGCCAGCAGCACTGCTTTTTCTGCCGTACCGCCAATGCCGATGCCCAACATGCCCGGTGGGCACCAGCCTGCGCCCATGGTGGGCACGGTTTTGAGCACCCAATCGACGATGCTGTCGCCGGGGTTGAGCATGGCGAGCTTTGATTTGTTCTCCGAGCCGCCGCCTTTGGCTGCCACCGTCACGTCCAGCTTGTCGCCCAGCACGAACTCCACGTTGATCACGGCGGGGGTGTTGTCATGGGTGTTCTTGCGCTCGAACTGCGGGTCTGCCACGATCGAGCCACGCAGCGGGTTGTCGACATTCAGGTAGGCGCGGCGCACGCCTTCGTTCACGGCATCGTCCAGCGTGCCGGTGAAGCCTTCGAGCCTGACGTTCATGCCGATTTTTAGAAACACGTTGACGATGCCTGTGTCCTGACAAACCGGACGATGGCCCATCGCGCTCATCCGGCTGTTGGTCAAAATCTGCGCAATCGCGTCTTTGGCGGCAGGGCCTTGCTCGCGCTCGTAAGCGCGCGCCAGGTGGGTGATGTAGTCGGCCGGGTGGTAGTAGCTGATGAATTGCAGCGCTGCTGAAACGGACTCGATGAGGTCTTTTTGTTGAATGATGGTCATGATTTGAGTCCTGCTTCAATCGTTGTGTGACCGACCAGTGCTTTTTTTGGCCTCATGTTCGCTGCCGGACATTAGCTTGTCGGTGTAGGCGATGGCAATAGCACTGAGCAAAAACGTGATGTGAATGAGGGTCTGGTACATCAGCACCTTCTCGTTGTAGTTGTTGGCGTTGATGAAGGTTTTGAGCAGGTGGATGGACGAGATGCCGATGATCGCTGTGGCCAGCTTCACTTTCAGCACGCTGGCGTTCACGTGGCTTAACCACTCGGGCTGGTCGGGGTGGTCTTCCAGGTTCATGCGGCTCACAAAAGTCTCGTAACCGCCCACAATCACCATGATCAGCAGGTTAGAGATCATGACCACGTCAATCAGCGCCAGCACCACGAGCATGATGACTGTTTCATTCAGACCGGTGATTTTGGCGTCGGCCACATAGCCGCTGCTTTTGACCAGCACGTCAATGTCGGGCTGGCTGCCAAAGGCGGCGAACACCAGGTGGTATAGCTCCACACCAAAGTGAAAGACATAAACCGCCTGGGCGATGATCAAGCCCAGGTACAGCGGCAGTTGCAGCCAGCGGCTGGCAAAAATGAGATTGGCCAGGGGCGACAACGCCGCGTTTCGTTTGGATGGGGGAGTGTGGGGTTTGGACATAGCGTGTGGGCAAAGGGGCGGGAACAGCAGGGAAAAGAAGACAGAGACGAAGGCGGAAGATAAGGCGGAAGATTGGGCGGAAGCTGGGGCGTTTTGAGGGCGGGGTTTCTACTGACCTAAGAATTGTAGTGGGCAGGCTGGCGCTGTCGCAAAATGGAGAATTCCGTAGGCTTCGTGTAAGTCAGTCAACAGTAAGTGCAAACCCTGACACTGCCTCTCGTTTAAGCACCGTCCCGCGACATTCATTGATCAATAACAGGAGACTCCCGCATGAGCAGTTCGATTGAATCCATCTTGGTAGAAAACCGCGTTTTCATGCCACCCGTGGCATCGTCGCAAAACGCGCGTATCAGCAGCATGGCGCAGTACGACGCGATGTGCAAAGCCGCAGCCGACGACTTTGAGGGGTTTTGGGCCAAGCTGGCGCGTGAAAATCTGGTCTGGAACAAGCCATTCACCAAAACATTGGACGAGTCCAATGTGCCGTTCTACAAGTGGTTTGACGACGGCGAACTGAACGCGTCGGCCAACTGCCTGGACAAGCACATCGGCACCCCGATCGAGAACAAAACCGCCATTATTTTTGAGGCAGACGACGGCGCGGTTGCCAAAATCACCTACAAAGAGCTGTTGGCCCGGGTCAGCCAGTTCGCCAATGCACTGAAGGCCGATGGCGTCAAAAAAGGCGACCGCGTGCTGATTTACATGCCCATGACGGTCGAAGGCGTGATTGCCATGCAAGCTTGTGCCCGCATTGGCGCCACCCACAGCGTGGTGTTTGGCGGGTTTTCGGCCAAAGCGCTGCAAGAACGCATCATTGACGCGGGTGCGGTGGCCGTCATTACCGCCAATTTCCAGATGCGCGGTGGCAAAGAGCTGCCCTTGAAAGCGATTGTGGACGAAGGTCTGGCGCTGGGCGGTTGCGAGTCAATCAAAACGGTTTTTGTCTACCAACGCACGGCCACGGCCTGCAACATGGTGGCCGGGCGCGACATCACCTTCACCGACGCGCTGGCAGGCCAAAGCACCGATTGCCCAGCCGTGCCGGTGGGCGCAGAGCACCCGTTGTTCATCTTGTACACATCAGGCTCCACCGGCAAGCCCAAAGGCGTGCAGCATTCGACCGGCGGCTACTTGCTGTGGGCCAAGCTGACGATGGATTGGACGTTTGACCTGAAACCATCAGACGTTTTCTGGTGCACAGCCGACATTGGTTGGATCACGGGTCACACCTATGTGGCCTATGGTCCATTGGCAGCCGGGGCGACCCAAATCATTTTTGAAGGCGTGCCGACCTTTCCCAACGCCGGGCGCTTTTGGCAAATGATTGAACGCCACCAGTGCACGATTTTTTACACCGCGCCCACGGCGATTCGCTCGTTGATCAAACTGGCTGAAGCCGATGAAAAAGTCCACCCCGCGCGCTCTAACCTGAGCAGCCTGCGCATTTTGGGCAGCGTGGGCGAGCCCATCAACCCCGAAGCCTGGATGTGGTACCACAAACACGTGGGCCAAGAGCGCTGCCCGATTGTGGACACTTTTTGGCAGACCGAAACCGGTGGTCATGTCATCACGCCTTTGCCGGGTGCTACGCCACTGGTGCCGGGCAGTTGCACGCTGCCGTTGCCCGGCATCATGGCGGCGATTGTGGACGAAGTAGGTCACGATATCCCCAATGGAACCGGCGGCCTACTGGTCATCAAACGCCCTTGGCCGTCGATGATTCGCACCATCTGGAACGACCCTGAGCGCTTCAAGAAGGCTTACTTCCCCGATGAGATGGGTGGCAAGTACTATCTAGCAGGCGACGGCGCGGTGCGCTCGGCCGATCGGGGCTACTTTCGCATTACTGGCCGCATTGACGATGTGCTGAACGTCTCTGGTCACCGCATGGGCACGATGGAGATTGAGTCTGCCTTGGTGTCGTGCTCGCATTTGGTCGCTGAAGCCGCCGTAGTGGGCAGGCCAGACGATCTGACCGGCGAGGCGATT
>JANPCR010000146.1:0-7008 GCA_031431035.1 Rhodoferax sp. | reverse complement strand
GGGCGCGATGCGGTGCTGGCGGTGAAGGAGGATTGGTGAGGGGGCCAAGCGCTGTCCATTTTTCGCCAAATTACCTGCCAAAATTGAACCATGACACCCAGCCAATCACCCGCCGAATCCTGGCTCAGCACCGCCATCGCCCGCATTGAAGCCGATTTTCAGCGCAGCGCCGACACCCATTTGATCGCCCTGCCCTTGCCTGCGCTGGCCGCCGTTGGCATTGATTTGTATTTGAAGGATGAGTCCACCCACCCCAGTGGCAGTTTGAAGCACCGGCTGGCGCGGTCGCTGTTTTTATATGCTTTGTGCAATGGCTGGGTCGGTGCGGGCACCACGGTGATCGAGGCGTCCAGCGGCTCAACCGCCGTCAGCGAGGCCTATTTTGCCAAGCTGCTGGGTTTGCCGTTCATTGCCGTCATGCCGCACAGCACGTCGCCCGAAAAGGTTGCGCAAATCGCGTTTTATGGTGGGCGCTGCCATTTTGTGGACAGCGCCGGGGCGGTGTATGCCGAGGCCTTGCGGCTGCAGCAACAAACCGGCGGTCACTACATGGACCAGTTCACCTATGCCGAGCGCGCCACCGACTGGCGCGGCAACAACAACATTGCGCAAAGCTTGTTCACGCAGATGGCACACGAGCGATTTGCGGTGCCGCGCTGGATTGTGGTGGGCGCAGGCACGGGCGGCACCAGCGCCACCATGGGCCGCTTTGTGCGCTACCAGCGCCACGCCACGCAGGTGTGCGTGCCTGACCCTGCGGGTTCGGTGTTTGGGGCCTACCACCAAAGTGGCGACGCGACTCTGACTGGAGCGGGTTCGCGCATTGAAGGCATTGGCCGCCCCAGGGTGGAAGCCAGCTTTGTGCGCACCGTGGTGGACCGCATGATGGAGGTGGCCAACACCGATTCCGTAGCGGCCATGCGCCTGCTGTCTGACCTGCTGGGCCGCAAGGTCGGGCCATCGACCGGCACCAATTTTGTCGGCATGCTGCAGCTGGCCCAGGAAATGCGCGAACAGCAACAAACCGGCTCCATCGTGTCGCTGCTTTGCGATTCGGGCGAACGCTATTTGCCCACCTACTTTGACGACGCCTGGGTGGCACAAAATTTTGGTGATTGTGATGCGGCCAGGGCGCGGCTGGAAATTTTGCTTGCGTGAACAGCGCAAACGCCATGGTCAAATTCACACCGAATCGCCGCGCCGTCATGCTCGCCGGGCTGGGCGCGAGCTTTCAGGCCAGCGCGTTGCCTGAGAAAAAACTGGCTTTTCCGCGCGACTTTGGCAGTCACCCCGACTTTCGCACGGAGTGGTGGTATGTGACGGGGTATGTGAAATCTGGCGAGCGGGAGTTTGGGTTTCAGGTGACTTTTTTCAGGTCGCGGGTGGATGCTACCCAAGGCATGGCTTCCAAATTTGCTGCCAAGCAGTTGATATTTGCCCACGGCGCGGTCACCGACGTGCAAAACAAAAAGCTGCTGCACGACCAGCGCATTGCACGCGAAGGGTTTGACATTGCCCGGGCTGAACTGCCCGACACGGATGTGCAAATCAAAGACTGGTCTTTGAAACGGGACAAGCTGGGCTACAAAGCCCAACTGGTGGGCAACGGCTTCAAGCTGGCGCTCAATTTGACGCCCACCCAAACGGTGCTGCTGCAAGGCGAAGACGGTCTGTCTCGCAAAGGTCCTGAAGAAAAAAACGCCAGTTATTACTACAGCGAGCCGCACCTTGACACCCAGGGCAGCCTCACCCTGAATGGGGCCACCCTGCCCGTGCGCGGCACCGCCTGGCTGGACCACGAATGGAGCCAGGAGTTGCTGCCCCCCGAGGTGGTGGGCTGGGACTGGATTGGCATGAATTTATTTGACGGCAGCGCCGTGACCGCTTTTCAGCTGCGTGACGCGAGCGGGCGGGCGCATTGGGCAGGTGGGTCGCTGCGCATGAAAACGGGCCAGTTCTTTCCGTTCACGCCAGGGGGCGTCAGGTTTAGCCGCCAACGCACCTGGAAAAGCCCGGTGAGCCAAGCCACCTACCCGGTGGAGTGGATCATTCGCACCCCGGCTGACTTTTACAAGGTGAAAGCCGTCATCAACAACCAAGAGCTTGACAGCCGCGCATCGACCGGCGCGATTTACTGGGAAGGCCTGGCTGACCTGTTTGACAGCAATGAACGCCACATTGGACGCGGTTACCTGGAAATGACGGGCTACGCCAAGGCGCTGCGGATTTGATTTTTTACTACATTTTTCATAGCAATTTGGATAGATTGCGCCAAAGCCAGCAACCGCTTTCATTCATATAATCGAAGCGGCCGCCAAGGCCGCCTTTTCGGGCGAGCCCAGCCAAAGTGCCGTTCAACTCAATTTGGCCACGATCCAGCCCCCACATGAATCCTTCTGCTCCCGCCGCCAAATCCGAGGTCATACCGACCCACTCGGCTTCTGCTCCGTTGCCCAGCGACGCACCCAAAGCCGCTCAGTCCCCCAAATCGTTGACGGGCTTGATCCCGTTTTTGGCACCGTACAAAGGGCGCATTGCGCTGGCGGGCGTGTTTTTGGTTTTGGCCGCGCTGGCCACACTGGCGTTTCCACTGGCGCTGCGCAGTTTGATTGACGGTGGTTTAGTCAAAACTGACCTGGCTTCTGCGGCCGACAAAGGCTCGCAGGTGATGGCGCTGCGCGACCATTTTGCGGCTTTGTTTGGCGTGGCGGTGGCCTTGGGCATTTTTTCTGCGGGGCGTTTTTACATGGTCAGTTGGCTGGGCGAACGCATCACGGCTGATTTGCGCAACGCCGTTTACAGCCATGTTTTGCACCAAAGCCCCGAGTTTTTTGAGCACACCCAAACTGGCGAAGTGCTGTCGCGCCTGTCTGCCGACACCACGCTGGTGCAAACCGTGGTGGGTTCGTCCTTGAGCATGGGCTTGCGCAACCTGGTGATGGGCTTTGGTGCCTTGGCTGTGCTGGTATGGACCAACCCGTATGTGATGACGCAAGTGCTGGGCGTGCTGGTGCTGATTGTGTTGCCCAGCTTGTGGTTTGGACGGCGCGTGCGCAAGCTTTCGCGGGCCAGCCAGGACCGCGTGGCCGATTCCAGCGCGATTGCCGCTGAGGTGCTGAACGCCATTCCGGTTGTGCAAAGCTACAACGCCGAAGCGCTGGAAGCCGCACGTTTTGATGCATCAACCGACAGCGCCTTCAAAACCGCCGTGCGCCGCACCAAGGCGCGCTCGGTTCTGGTGGCGTTCATCATCATCGCCACGTCTGCGGCGCTGCTTTGGGGCTTGTACGAGGGCACGCAGGCCGTTACGGCGGGGCGCATTTCGGCGGGGCATTTGGGCCAAACGGTGGTGTACGTCATTATCTTGGCCGGCGCCTTTGCCGTGCTGGGTGAAACCTATGGCGATTTGCTGCGGGCTGCGGGGGCCACCGAGCGGCTGATGGAGCTTCTGGGCAACCAGTCGCCTGTCGCAACACCGGCCCAACCACTGACTTTGCCAACCGTGAAAAGCGGCAGCGCAGTCAGTTTTGACCACGTTAATTTTCACTACCCGTCGCGCCCTGGCCAAGCCGCCCTGAGCGACTTCACGCTGGACGTGGCAGCCGGTGAAACCGTGGCGCTGGTGGGCCCCAGCGGTGCAGGCAAAAGCACGGTGTTTCAGCTGCTACTGCGGTTTTATGACCCTGACGCAGCGGCCAGTTCGATCAAACTGGACGGCGTGCCGATTCGGGACATTGCGCTGTCTGAGCTTCGCCAGCGCATTGGCATCGTGCCGCAAGATGCTGTGATTTTCTCAACTAGCGCGCTGGAAAACATTCGCTACGGCAAGCCAGGCGCGTCAGACGCCGAGGTGCATGCCGCTGCCAAGGCAGCCTTTGCCGACGGCTTCATCACCGCCTTGCCGGAGGGCTACAACACCTTTTTGGGCGAGCGTGGCGTGCGTCTGTCTGGCGGACAACGCCAGCGCATTTCTATTGCCCGCGCCATGCTGAAAAACCCGCCGCTTTTGCTGCTGGACGAAGCCACCAGCGCCCTGGATGCCGAGAGCGAGCGCATGGTGCAGGCGGCGCTGGAATCGGCCATGCAAGGCCGCACTACGCTGGTGATTGCGCACCGCCTGGCCACCGTGCAAAAGGCTGACCGCATCATTGTGCTGGACCACGCCAAGCTAGTCGAACAGGGAACGCATTCAGAGCTGGTGGACCAAGGCGGCCTTTACGCTGGACTGGCAGCGCTACAGTTTAACGAAGAGTAGGCGAGCGTTTACCGATTCAGCAAGCGCCCTAGAAATCCAGTTTCAGCGGCCTCGCGCGGCTCTGATGGCGACAGTGGTGCAGGGGCAGTCACTCGAGACGCGGGCTTAGAACCAGCCGACGTTGCAAGATCCCCTCGCTCGCCCGGGGGCCCCATCGTGATTGACTTCTCTGCCAGCTCGCCGAGCATCTTTTTGACTGCAACACCGCGCATAGCGTAGGGATTGAAGACGCTTTGACCTGAATACTTCAAAAACAAAGCCCGATTATCTGCGCTTGGTGCGGCAAAACCCATCGACCACTCTGCCCACTCACGTTCATCAATTTCGGCGTACTCCAATATAGCAACGGTGTGATGACGCTTGTCGTGCAGCAATCGCGCATAGAGGTCGTTAACCTGCTCACGTGAGCCTTCTAGTCCCTGCAAGAAAATCTTACTGTTGAAGGCCAGAACCCCAGTCAAATCACGCTTGGTGTTGTTGCCCTGAGACTGCTGCAGAATCCCTTTGAATTCGGAAAGGCCCACGCCTTCGGTGGCAGTGCTGGCATAAATTAGGCGAACGAGCATGAATGCTTCCTTGCAAGTGGGGTAAAAATTTAAGTCAACCGGGATGCAACATCCCTTGGAGCTTTTCCAGGTGGATCGTTGAGGGTGCACCCAGGTGCCGGATCTTTTTTTCGTAGGCACCCAGCGATGCCTCGAGTTGTGCGATCGTGGTGAAGTTCTCCAGCGCAAAAGAAATTTCAAGAGCTTCATTGGGCAGGTGCTGCATCGCAAAGTCAGTCATAACACCCACCGCGTTGTGTACTGCGCGCAGGTCGTCAGACTGGAGCAATGTGTTCAACAGAGCGGGTCTGGTGGAGACGAACCCAACCGTCTCAAAATCTACGTCACTTAGCGCCTTGACGTAACCATCTTTAATTAGCGTCTCAAGCATACTCGCCACAGCTAATCCACCAGGCACCTTCGATGCGTAGTTGTGTGGATCAAATCGGCCATTCATTGCGAGCAGCAATGCCTTTAGCTGGCGAGGCATCCCGATCTTGGGATTCAACACCGCAGCGGTGCCGGCAGGCGTACGGGTATAGCTCATAACAGTGTGCGGATTTGATAGGGGGTAAGCAAAGCGATCATGACAACACTCAAACTGTAATTGATGCCCCGCAAAAATTGGGGAGAGCGCTGAAAAGCCCTACAAAGCCGCAATGACCGCAGCGCCCAATCCAGTGGTCCCACTAGGAAATTACGTAAATGTGAATGGCCCCCAGGACATCCAGTTGAACGTTACGGTTCTAAATTGGTAAAAGGCGTCGGTTCGCAGACGTAGAGGTAACTTCGTGTACCAACTAAATGCAAATTTAATATTCCCATGTCTCTATTGCGGGCAAGACTTCAAAACCAGGTTTGGCGAAGTAATACCCTTGCATCAAGAATATCCCATTACCAACAAACCACTGAACCTCTCCGGCTGTCTCAACGCCTTCCGCAATAATCTTGACGCCTAGCAATTGGGTTGTCAGAAGGATACCTTTCACGACTGCTTGTTTCACCCGGTCAGTATCTATATTTCTTACCAAATGAATATCTATTTTAATCAGATTTGGTTGAAAATTCGCAAGTAAAGTTAATCCCGCGTACCCAGCACCAAAGTCATCAATTGCGGTGGCAAAACCGCGGTCCTGATAATAGCGAAAGATTGCTAAAAGCTTTTCAGGCTCAAGGATCTGCTGCCCTTCAGTGACTTCAAAAATTATTTGATCGAGCGGAAAACCAGCAGCTTCCGCGGCCAAAATAGTCGTGCGTATACATAATTCGGGTTGATAAACAGCATTAGGCAGAAAATTAATGGAGATTTTTTCCTTCATACCCAATTTTTGTGCAAGGAAAATACTTCGAATACGGCATTGTTGATCAAAGCGGTAGCGCGTTGCATCATTCACTTTGCTTAATATGTCAGCTGCACCTTCTCCATTGATACCACGAACCAAAGCCTCATAGGCAAATACGGTTCTCTGTTTCACATCCACGATGGGTTGAAAAGCAAAAGTGAAATCGAAATCAAGGGCATCTCGGCACACTGCGCACCCAGGTTCGGGGATTTCAATCCTGGTGATTTTTATAGTAGGATTATTCATAATTATTCTTGGTACCTCATACTATCCGGGGTGAGCTTGATAAAGGTTATTTCAAAGGAGAAATCCTTTTATTAGCTAATTTAGTTTGTTAACCAAATTCAATGCAAATCAGCATTGCTTGTTACTACAACGTTGCAAGCATCATTCTGTGCTGTTGAGGGTTTGAAGGTTTCACTGTCGGCCTTGTTTATGAGCTTGACAAAAGACACAGTTCTATAGTTTAACGTTTGCCTCCTTGCGATTTTATTCAATTAGACTTGTCTTTAGTGATAACACTTTCCACACTAAACAGTTGGATTATGCGTTTTTTGCATGGTAATGGGCCAATCTAGCCTTGGACAAAGTACGTGGGCGGTTTTAAAGTCCTCAGCTTCATATGTCCCACAAGGAACCGTTCATGTCTCACGCCACAAGCCCGCAGGCCACCACCCCAGCCACAGGCGTCGCGCTGCCCTCTTACTTGCAAGCGGATAAATTAGGGCCATGGGGCATTTACCTGCAACAGGTTGACCGCGTTGAGCCCTATCTGGGCCACCTGGCGCGCTGGGTGGACACCCTGCGCCGCCCCAAACGTGCGCTGATTGTGGACGTGCCGATTCAAATGGACAACGGCCACATT
>JANPCR010000145.1:0-2421 GCA_031431035.1 Rhodoferax sp. | reverse complement strand
ATGCATCAGAACCCCCTGAACAAATTCACTAAAGCACTCGCTGTCGCCGTCTTAACGGCCACTGCAGGCGCTGGTTTCATGGCGACGACCACAGCGGCCTACGCGGCGGCACCTATGGCCAAAAAAGCGGCTCCTGGCTATTACCGAATGATGCTGGGCGACTTTGAAGTCACGGCCCTGTCAGACGGCACTGTCGAACTGCCCGTCAACAAGATTTTGATGAACATCAAAGCTGCACAGGTCGACTCGGCCCTGGCCAAGTACTCGCTCAAAAGCCCCCTTGAAACTTCTGTGAACGCCTACTTGATCAACACCGGCGACAAGCTGATTTTGATCGACACCGGAGCCGCCAAACTGTTTGGCCCGACCTTGGGCAACATGCTGGACAGCCTGAAGGCCAGCGGCTACACGCCCGAGCAAGTGGACGAAATTTACATCACCCACATGCATGCCGACCACGTGGGCGGTCTGATGGCCGGTGACAAACTGGCGTTTCCCAACGCCGTGGTGCGCTCCGACAAACAGGACGCCGATTTTTGGCTCAGCAAGGAAAACCTAGACAAAGCGCCAGAAGCCATGAAGGGCTTTTTTCAAGGTGCGCAGGCTTCGCTCAATCCCTATGTCGCGGCAGGCAAATACAAACCGTTTGAAGGCAACACAGACTTAGTGCCCGGTATCAAATCAGTTGTTACGCGCGGGCACACGCCTGGGCATGCGACCTATGTGATTGAGAGCAAAGGGCAAAAACTGGTGGTTTTGGGCGACTTGATGCACGTGGCTGCCGTGCAGTTTGCACAGCCCAGTGTCACGATTCAGTTTGATGGCGACTCCAAAACCGCAGCAGCTCAACGCAAAAAAGTCTACGCCGATGCCGCCAAAGGCAAGTACCTGTTTGCCGTGGCTCACGTGTCGTTCCCCGGCATTGGCCGCGTGCGTGCGGATGGCGCGGGCTATGCCTGGATGCCTGTGAATTACTCGCCAACCAAGTAATTGCCCCTCTGGCCTCTTCTCTTTGCTATTAAAATTATAGCTATAAAACCATACAATTCGCGAGCTAGAGGCCGATTTGATCATATTTTTGCGACTTTTGCCACTTTTCGGGGTGTTTTGACAAAAGTGATATCACCGGTGATATCAACTCCCACAAACCCCTCTCAAATCGCAAAATTTGGCGGCCTGCGTTCTTTGAGCGACTGAACGCCCTCGCGCACATCGGGTCCGCCAAAACCCATGAACTCCAGCGCCAACGAGGTGTCAAAATTCGGCCCCGCTTGGCGCAGCCAATTGTTCAGCGAGTACTTGGTCCATCGAATGGCGGTTTGACTGCCCGCAGCCAAGCGGTCGGCGATCTCATAGGCACGCGGCAGCAACTCGGCATCATCCACCGCCAGCGACACCAGGCCAATGCGCTCAGCTTCCAGGCCACTGATCGGTTCGCACAGTAACAAATAGTATTTGGCTTTGGCCATGCTGCACAACAGCGGCCACACAATCGCTGCGTGGTCGCCCGCCGCCACGCCAAGCCGGGTGTGCCCATCCACAATCTTGGCGGTTTTGGTGGCGATGGAGATGTCGGCTAAGAGGCCCGCCACCAACCCCGCGCCGACCGCCGGGCCATGCATGGCGCTCACAATCGGCTTGTCGCAATTGATCACGTTGTAGACCAAGTCGCGTGCTTCCTTCCACACGCGGGAGCGCACGGCAAAGTCGTCCGCCATGTCCTGCACCAGGGCCAGGTCGCCACCGCCCGAGAAGCCCATGCCATCGCCGCGCAACACGGCGCATCGCACCGAATCGTCCGCGCCCACATCACGCCAAATCTCGCTCAGCTCCCAATGGCCCGCGTGGCCGGACGTGGGCAACTTGCCGTTGCCGCCAGGCCCGTCGGCGCGCATTTGAATGTCAAGCACCGCGCCGTCTTGGCCCCGGCGCGTGATGTTGAGGGTTTGGTATTTTTGGTAGGGGGTGTTGTCCATGGGGGTGGGCGAGGCGAGTCGGCGTTGGATGGGTGGCGGGACTGATAGCTTAATCCACGCCAATCGCCCGTGGCTGCAACTGACCCAGCACTGTAGTAGCCCGTTCGATTGTTCGCAATCCAGCAAGGGTCTCTTTGCAGATTGCAGCTTTTTCTCGTGCGACCGTCAGCCTACAGTCTTAGTACTGATTGCACCTGCTTTCTCACACAAGGAGCCCACCCATGAACTTTCTCGTCTTTCGCCCCGTACACAGTTTCTTTTTAGCCGCATGCCTATGGACAGCAGCCCAGGCAGGCCCAGCGGCCTTCACCAAACTAGAGGCCCTGCAAGGGTCTGCAGAGACCGCAGGAACCCTGGTGTACCGCGGTGACACGTTTGTCCAGCGCGCGCCTGTGGGGGCTCCGCTCTTCCGCTACGAACGCCGCGTGCTGACAAATCCCAACGG
>JANPCR010000144.1:0-41792 GCA_031431035.1 Rhodoferax sp. | reverse complement strand
CTCGCTGGCCGCCAAGGGCAGTTACGCGGGCACCCACTGGGTTCAGGCGGACTGGGCGGCCAACCTGGCGCGCACCAAGGCCTTGCTTTTGTTGCTTTCCAAACCGCAACAAAACGTGGCACCCGGCAGCTACCGCACCTACCTGGCACCCCGCGCTTTTGCTGATTTGACCAGCATGATGGGCTGGAACGCGCTGTCGGCATCAGCCTGGAAGCAAGGCCGCAGCCCGTTCAAGAAACTCAAAGAAAAAGACGCCAAACTATCGCCACTCTTGAACGTGGACGAAAACTTTGCACTGGGCCTGACGCCGCGTTTCAACAGCCTGGGCGAGGTGTCGCCTGAAAAACTGGCGCTGATCAGCCAGGGCGAATTGCAAAACCTGTTGGTCAGCTCCCGCACCGCCAAGGAATACGCGCTGCAAGCCAACGGAGCCGCAGACGGCGAAGGCCCGCGCGCGTTGGACGTGCAATGCGGCAGCTTGCTTGAACAAGACGTGCTCAAAGAGTTGGGCACCGGCTTGTATTTGTCCAACTTGCACTACCTGAATTGGAGCGACCCCGTGTCTGCCCGCGTCACCGGTATGACGCGCTACGCTTGTTTTTGGGTCGAAGGCGGCGAAATTGCCGGCCCCATCAAAGACCTGCGCTGGGATGAAAGCCTGTACCAGGCGCTCGGCCCCAAACTGGTAGCGTTGACGACCCACAGCGAGATCGACCCCGCCACCGACACCTATTTTCACCGCGCTTTGGGTGGCTCGCGCACCCCAGGGGCCTTGATTGACGGGTTTACGTTCACGCTGTGACGGCCAAATTGGTCTGATTGGTTAAATTGGTGAAATTAGTCAGAGGGGCCCTGGGCGTATGCCGCTCGGCAGGTTTTCGCCACCAAAGGCAGTGGGAATTTGAGGGTTACTTGGGTCAAGTTTGACGGTGAAAGCATCAAAGCAGGAGCCGACTTAACATTCTTCAGTTCATACTACCCTCGGCCCTCTGCCGCGGGTGGCTCACTTGATTCTGGCACTGTCGATGACCTACACATTCTTCTTTCTTCTGGGCATTCCGTTTTGGCTTATCGCCTCCGCACGGGTGCTCAGCAACGACTCCAATCCTCTTGCACGCCATGGCCATCGCCCATGGCGCCAATTGGCTTGGGCTGCCGTGGCTTTCCTCGCGCCTTTGGCTCTGTTGGGTTTGTCCGGCGTGGCGCATCTCCTGGTCGAGCAGCAATTCGGGAATACGGCAACTTGGTCACGAGGCGTTGGCTACTTTTTGGTCCTGGTTAATCTGTTGGCATTCTTCTCTCCGTTTGCGGTGGCGGCTATGTACAAGTCGCGCTACGGTGTGCCAAGCCGCCAAACCGCTTCGGTTTAATCGGGTTTTCGTTTGCCGGTTCTGGTTTGCAGATTTCTGAGCTGTGCCTGGGTCTTGACTTGTGCCAAAACGAAATTCACGCAACATTGAGCCCTTGGGGCACGCCAAACCGCTGATTCAGCCCAACTGCCCGCTTTGCGACAGGCTTCTGGTGCCGGGGCCCAGTGTGGATGAGCACCATTTGCTGCCCAAAAGCCATGGTGGCAAAACCAAAACGCCCATCCATCGAATTTGCCACCGCAAGATTCACGCGACTTTGAGCGAGCGAGAGCTGGCGCGAGACTTCAACACCTGGTCGGCACTCAAACTGCACTCTGAAATTTCCGCATTTGTGGCTTGGGTGGCCAACAAACCGCTCACCTTCTACGACAACTCCAGACGCCCAGCCCGCAGGCGGTGAATGAGTCTGTTGATGGCCGAATTGCCAAGTTGCTGTTCATGGTTGGGGTCAGGCGATCAGCAAGATAGTTGCTATGCATATAATAGCAATGTATCCATATTGTACGAGAGCTAGAGGCACTTTTCATTCATATTTTGGCACTTTTGACCTCATTTTCCTAAAAAAGAACCTGCAGGTTCTTTTTTCATTTTTTCCCTTCAAAATAGTCCGTTTTGGCCTGTTCTAGCCTGTCCTAGGCTGTCACTAAGTTTTCACGAAGCTAAATTAATCTAAGGCTAAGATGCTTGCTTTGGTCATTCCCCATACACCCCGGGGCGGCCCAAAGTCAGCGAGTCCCTGATAGCGTCAATTGCGACGCCCTTAACCAGCAAGGCCCTTTTCATGATCAAAACCGGTGTTTTTAGCGCAACAGGCTGTTTGACAGTTGCCATCACAGGGGTCGCTTTGGCGGCGTCTTTGTCGTTCAGCTCGGCCGCCAATGCGGCAGTGGTCATCAGCCAGATCTACGGCGGCGGTGGCAACTCGGGCGCGACGATCAAGAACGACTTTATTGAACTGTTCAACAACGGCACCACCGCCCAAACCATTGGCGGTTGGACGGTTCAATACGCCTCTGCCGCAGGCACCGGCTGGGCCACTACAGCCATTCCGGCGGGCACGTCGCTGCCACCGGGGCGCTACTTTTTAATCAGACAAGCCATGGGCACCACGGGTGGCACGGTGGACATTTCGTTTGACCTGGCGGGCACGATTGCCTTGTCGGGCACCAACGGCAAAGTGGCTTTGGTCGACAGTGCAACACCGTTGGCAGGTGCTGCGCCCACGGGGGCCAATATTTTGGATATCGTGAGCTATGGCAGCGGCACGCCGACCGAAGGCACCGCAACTGGCGTGCTTTCCAACACCACAGCAGCCATCAGAAATGCCGCAGGCTGCACTGACACGGGCAACAACAGCGCCGATTTCACTGTGGCCGCGCCCGCGCCGCGCAGTTTGGCAACGGCCGCGCTGACTTGCGGCACGGGCGGCCCAGGCGGCGGCCCGCTGCCGCTGGCGGCGGCCATTTACACGATTCAGGGCAGTGGCTCGGTCAGCACCTTGGTCGGCCAAAGGGTTGCCACCAGCGGCGTGGTGACCAAAATTTTGAACAACGGCTTCTTCATTCAAGACCCGACAGGAGACGGCAACTCGGCCACGTCAGACGGCATTTTGGTCTTTACCGGGGCTGCGGTTTACCCGGCGGCTCAGGTCGGCAACCTGGTGCAAGTGACCGCGAGCGTGGTCGAATTCAACACTGGCGCTGCCGCCAATGCGGGCACGTCTTCACGCACGGTGACAGAACTTGCCACCGTCACCGATGTGGCTTTGGTCAGCAGCGGTTTTGTGATTGCGCCCACGGTGGTGAATTTGCCGGAGGCCGTTGAAGGCGACTTGGAACGGTTTGAAGGCATGCTTGTGCGCCTGACTGGCCCGCTGACCGTGCAGCAAAACTTCTTCCAGGGCCGTTATGGCCAGTTGACGCTGGCCGTGGGTGGCCGGGTAGAAACCCCCACCAACCGCTATCGCCCCGGTTCGCTGGCTAATGCCTTAGCCGATGAAAACGCCCGCCGCCGTATTGTGTTGGATGACGGCTCCAGCCTGCAAAACCCCAATCCAACCTCCTTTGCGGGTGTTAATGGCCTGCCTCGCGCAGGCGACACAACCGCGTCCATCACGGGTGTGATTGACTTTGGCCTGGCCACCAACAGCAACTTGGGCCTGGCCGACTACAAAATCCACCCCACCATCGCGCCTGATTTCGTGGCCAGCAACCCGCGCACCGCAGCCCCTGAAGCTGTGGGCGGCAACATCAAAGTGGCTAGCTTCAATGTGCTGAACTTCTTCACCACCTTCACCAATGGCGAAACTGCCAGCGGCTTGACGGGGCAGGGCTGTTCATTGGGCGCAACGGTACTGGCCAGCAACTGCCGAGGTGCAAGTAACCTGAATGAGTTTTTGCGTCAGCGCGCTAAAACAGTGGAGGCGATGGCCGCCATTGACGCCGACGTCTTTGGCCTGATGGAGATTCAGAACAACGCCAGCACGGCTGCACAAAATCTGGTGGATGCGTTAAACGCCAAAGTTGGCTCGGGGACCTACGTGGCTGGCGCTGTTCCCGTGCAGGGCACAGGAACTGATGCGATTCGGGTCGCAATCATCTACAAGGCCGCCAAGTTCAGCCTGGCCGATGCCCCATTCAGCGACATTGACCCCATCAACAACCGGCCCACTTTGGCCCAAACCTTCAGTTTGGCAAACGGCGAGCGCTTCACCGTGGTTGTCAACCACCTGAAGTCCAAAGGCAGTTGCCCCTTGGCAACCGACGCTGAAGGCCCTGGCAATGTAGACATTGGCGACGGCCAAGGCTGCTGGAACCTGCAGCGCATGCAGCAAACCCAGCGCCTGCGCACTTTTGTGGCCCAGCGCCAGGTGGCTACCGGCACCAATGACGTGCTGCTGATTGGTGACTTCAACGCCTACGCGCAGGAAGACCCGATCTTTGACATGACCAGCAATGGCTACATCGACCAGGAAGCTCGTTTCAACGTGTCCGGCTACTCTTATGTGTTCGATGGCGCGTCTGGACGGCTGGACCACGCCATCTCGACCGGCAGCCTGTCGCCCAAAGTGAGCCGCGTCGTGCATTGGCACATCAATGCGGACGAGTCGCTTTTGGCTGACTACAACACCGAGTTCAAGTCCCCGGCCACGACCTGTGGCGGCCTTTGCCCGGCTGACCCCTACGCCGCGTCACCGTATCGCTCGAGCGACCATGACCCCGTGGTGGTAGGTTTGAACCTGTACAAAACCTTCAACGGCACCGCTGGGCGTGACACCATCACGGGCACTGCCGGTGACGACATCATTGTGGGCGGCGTCGGCGCTGATGTGCTGATTGGTGGCTTGGGTCGCAACATCTTTGTCTACCAGTCCCTGCGCGACGCGGGCGACGGCATTGCCGATTTCGTGCCCGGCAAAGACCGCATTGACCTGACGGTGCTGTTGGCGTCCATCGGCTACACCAATGCCAACGCCTTCACTCTGGGCGTCGTCAAATTGGTGGCGTCGGGTGCGAATTCCTTGCTGCAAATCGATACCGATTCAAGCTCTGGCCCCGGTATCGCCCGCACCTTGGCTACCTTGATCAATGTCTTGCCAGGTCAAATCGTGCCGCTGCGCGATCTTGGCATTCAGTAATCCGCTCAAGTTGGCTTCAAGACTTTTTACTTAAAACAACACCATGAAAAAATCTCTGCTTTCCTTTGGCTTTTCCCTGTCCTTGGCTGTGGTCTTGGCAACCACAGCCCACCAAGCATTGGCCGCCCCGATTGATTTGACGACCTGGACAGGTCTGGGCGATACCTTGGTCACAGCATCTAGCGCCAAGGTCACCACCGCGTTTGCCGATGAAAGCCCGCTGTCGGGCAGCGCGTTGGACATCTTCGAGCTGGAGACGCAACTGGCAACCGCGCCAGGCACTTTGGGTTTTGATGCGCTCGAGGGTTCGGCCTTGCTGCAAAGCTTTAACTTCACCAGCAACGCCCAAATCAGCTTCAACTGGGCGCTAGGCACCGAGAATTTTGACGCGGGGTTTGCCGATTTAGCCTTTGTGTTGATCGACGGCGTTTTGTTGCAGCCGTTGGCCAATGTCGCGTTGTCTGAATTGAGCGGATTTTTCACCTACAACTTCACGGCGGGCGCTCACACACTGGCATTTGGGGTTGTGGACGTGAATGATTTCACCGGTGTTTCAACCCTGTCGGTGTCCAACCTCGATGTGAGCCTGGTTCCCGAACCCGGTAGCCTGGCCTTGCTGCTGGCGGGCTTGGGTTTGGTCGCCGTCCAGTCACGTCGCCGCAGCTCGACCAGCGCCTAAATTCGTCTGGTTCTGATTGCTTTGGGTTGATTCGGGTCGTTTTGGCCTGATTTCAACGCCTTATTTATCGACATTCAACATTTTCATCGCTGACGCAATCAGAGCCGACACTTCGGTCATATTGCCGGGCACGATGAGTGTGGTGGTGGCGTCGCTGGCGACCCTCGAATAAGCTTCCACCGCTTTTTCTGCTACTTTCAGTTGCACAGCCTGCTCGCCGCCGGGCAGGCGAATGGCTGCTGCAATTCGCGCAATGGCCCCCGCAGTTGCGTCGGCCACAGCGGTGATGGATGCCGCTTCGCCTGCTGCTTTGTTGATCACGGCTTGTTTTTCACCTTCAGACCGGGCAATAAAAGCCTCGCGCTCGCCCGTCGCAATGTTGATTTGCTCTTGCCTGCGGCCCTCCGACGCCGCAATCAGCGCGCGCTTCTCGCGTTCAGCAGTAATTTGCTGCTGCATGGCGTGCAAAATTTCCTTGGGCGGCGTTAAATCTTTAATCTCATAACGCAGCACCTTCACGCCCCAGTTCAGCGCGGCCTCGTCAATGGCTTGCACCACTTGGGCGTTGATGATATTGCGCTCCTCAAAAGTTTTGTCCAGTTCCAGTTTGCCAATGACCGAACGCAACGACGTTTGCGCCAATTGCGAAATCGCCAATATGAAGTTGCTGGAGCCGTAGCTGGCACGCATCGCGTCGGTCACCTGAAAGTACAAAATGCCATCCACCTGCAATTGGGTGTTGTCGCGGGTGATGCAAACCTGGCTTGCAATGTCCAACGGAATCTCTTTGAGTACGTGCTTGTAAGCCACTTTGTCAATGAACGGAATCAAAAAACTCAGGCCCGGCGTGAGCGTCTGGTGGTATTTGCCCAAACGTTCAACCACCCAGGCGTGCTGCTGGGGCACCACCTTGACAGATTGATAAACAAACAGCGCAGCGACAATAAACAGAATGATGCCAAAAGTGCTCATAGGGAACTCCGGTGAAAAATACGAATTGACGCGAGGCGGGCCGCGAACGGTTTTAAATTCTCTCGACAATCAGCCGACTGCCGATCACTTCAACAATGCGGTGTGCGCCAGCGCTTGGCAACGCGCCAGGTTTGAGTGCCACATTCCATTGCGCGCCCCGGTAACTCACGGTGCTGCTGCCGTCAGGCAACCAGGCGTCTACCAACACGGTGCCGCCAATGTCCAAATTAACGTCGGCATTGGCACTGGCTTTCAAAGGAGCGGGCTGCTTTTGCTTGATGCTGCGCCATACCAGCACAGAACCGCCGCCGACCACCGCCGCCACAATCATTTGCACGGTGATGCCAGCCCCCAGATGGGCCGCAACCGCAGCGGCTGCCAGCCCAATGGCCAGCATCAGCAGGTAAAACGTGCCGGTCATCAGCTCTACCGCCACCGCAGCGCCCGCCAAGATCCACCAGATTGAAGATTGCGCCATACCTGCCTTTTTGCTGATCCAAGTGCTGCCGAATGTACCCCTGAATGTCTTACTGCAACCACATTGACCCACAATTAAAGGCAAATGCCAAGCCGGGTGGGGAGCAGGTCAAATTAATTCCTTACACTTCGCGCCTGTTTTGGTGTTTTTCCAGACGGATAAATTGCCTGACGGGCATCGCCAGAAATTCAATTCTTGGGATGCAGTGCAAGGCGCAAGACGCAGCAATATTCAAGTATTGTGAGGACTTGCAACGCAGCAATGCGCCCAAGTGTTGAATTTATGGAGTTGCCCGCATGAAGTTTCGTTTCCCTATTGTCATCATTGATGAAGATTTTCGGTCTGAAAACACCTCGGGCCTGGGCATCCGCGCGCTCGCGCATGCGATAGAAACCGAAGGCTTTGAGGTGCTGGGCGTGACCAGCTACGGTGACCTAAGCCAGTTTGCCCAGCAGCAAAGCCGCGCCAGCGCCTTTATTTTGTCGATTGACGACGAAGAGTTCACCCCTGGCCCTGACCTGGACCCAGCGGTTTTGAACCTGCGGCATTTCATTGAAGAAGTTCGCCGCAAAAACTTGGACGTTCCAATTTACGTCTACGGTGAAACCAAAACCTCGCGCCACATTCCCAACGACATCCTGCGCGAGCTGCATGGGTTTATTCACATGTTTGAGGACACGCCAGAATTTGTGGCACGGCATATTTTGCGTGAGGCCAAGAGTTACCTGGAAGGCGTGCAGCCGCCGTTTTTCAAGGCGCTGTTGGACTACGCCGAAGACGGCTCCTACAGCTGGCATTGCCCAGGCCATTCGGGCGGCGTGGCGTTTTTGAAGAGCCCGGTGGGGCAAATGTTCCACCAGTTTTTTGGCGAAAACATGCTGCGCGCCGACGTGTGCAATGCGGTGGAGGAACTGGGTCAATTGCTCGACCACGACGGTGCCATTGGTGCCAGCGAGCGCAATGCCGCCCGAATTTTCAATGCCGACCACTGCTTTTTTGTCACCAATGGCACGTCCACGTCCAACAAAATGGTTTGGCACCACACGGTGGCCCCGGGCGACGTGGTGGTGGTAGACCGCAATTGCCACAAGTCCATCTTGCACGCCATCATCATGACGGGTTCGATCCCAGTGTTTTTGAAGCCGACCCGCAACCACTTTGGCATCATTGGCCCTATTCCCAAAGAAGAGTTCGAACCCGCCGCCATTCAGGCCAAGATCAAAGCCAACCCGCTGCTCAAAGGCGTTGACGCCAAAAAGGTCAAGCCGCGGGTGTTGACCATCACCCAGTCCACCTACGATGGCGTGTTGTACAACACCGAAACCATTAAAAACATGCTGGACGGCTATGTCGACAACCTGCATTTTGACGAAGCCTGGCTGCCCCACGCAGCCTTTCACCCGTTTTACGGAACCTACCATTCGATGGGCAAAAAGCGCCTGCGGCCCAAGCAGGCGGTGGTGTATGCAACCCAATCCATTCACAAGCTGCTGGCGGGCATCAGCCAGGCCAGCCACGTGCTGGTGCAAGATTCACAAACCGTCAAGCTGGACCGCCATTTGTTCAACGAGGCGTATCTGATGCACACCAGCACCAGCCCTCAGTACAGCATCATCGCCAGTTGCGACGTGGCGGCGGCGATGATGGAGCCGCCCGGCGGTACGGCGTTGGTTGAAGAAAGCATCATGGAAGCGCTGGACTTTCGCCGCGCCATGCGCAAGGTGGATGAAGAGTACGGCAAAGACTGGTGGTTCAAAGTCTGGGGGCCGGACAAACTGGTCGAAGAGGGCATTGGCCGCGCGACCGACTGGATCATCAAGGGTGAATCCAAAAGCAACGCCAAGGCCAATTGGCACGGCTTTGGCAAGATGGAGCCGGGCTTCAACATGCTGGACCCGATCAAAAGCACCATCGTGACGCCAGGCATGGACCTGAACGGCAAGTTTGCCAAAACCGGCATTCCGGCCAGCATCGTGACCAAGTTTTTGGCCGAGCACGGCGTGGTGGTCGAAAAAACTGGCCTCTACAGCTTTTTCATCATGTTCACCATTGGCATCACCAAGGGCCGCTGGAACAGCATGTTGACCGCTTTGCAGCAGTTCAAAGACGATTACGACAAAAACCAGCCGATGTGGCGCATCCTGCCCGAGTTTTGCCAGAAGTACCCCAAGTACGAAAAAATGGGTTTGGCCGACCTGTGCCAGCATTTGCATAATTTGTACGCCAAGTACGACATCGCCCGTTTGACGACCGACATGTACTTGAGCGACCTGACCCCCGCCATGAAACCCAGCGACGCCTACGCCCACATCGCGCAGCGCAAAACCGAGCGGGTCGAGATCGACAAGTTAGAGGGCCGCATCACTGTTGGCCTGGTCACACCCTACCCACCCGGCATTCCGCTGCTGATTCCGGGCGAAGTGTTCAACAAGAAAATCGTCGATTACCTCAAGTTCTCACGCGAATTCAACGCCCAGTGCCCTGGGTTTGAAACTGACATTCATGGATTGGTGGAAGAAGAAGATGCTGACGGCAAAAGGCACTATTTTGCGGATTGTGTGCGGGCCTGAGCAGTGACAACAGGATGATTGGGCGCAGAGACTCAATTGTTTCTGGAGGTAAGCAAACATCAGTTTGCTATAAATTACATAGCAAACTATCTATATAATTCGAGAGCTAAAGGCCTATTTTATTTAAAATTTGCCAAAAAATCACTTTTGACACCACAACATACCCAAATTGGGTATGTTGCTGACTATTTTTCAAATTCCCCGCTTAATCATCTCAACCAGCTGATCCAGCGCCATGCCCCAGCCGCCCTCAAAGCCCATGGCTGCATGCTGCTTGCACCCAGCTTCGTCGGCGTGGATGACGGAGGCGGTGTAGCGGGTGCCATTGGCATGGTCGGCCATCTCGACCATTGCGGTGAAGTTGAAATTCACCTCCTCATCGCCGCAGGTAGGGCTTGGCGCGCTGGGGCGAAACCCCGGCAGCAGGGCGTTTGTCCACACAATTTTTGCCTGGGGGATGATTTCCAGGTAGCAGCCAGCGTTGGGGAACAGCTTTCCCTCAGGCGACTGCATGGTCGTGCGAAAAATACCGCCAGGTCGCAGGTCAATCTCGGCATCAACCGTCTTCCAGGGCAGCGGGCAAAACCAGGGCATGAGAAGCGCGGGTTCTGTCCAAGCGCGCCAAACCAGCTCCTTTGGCACGTCAACAATGCGGGTGAAGCTGAGATCCAGGCGCGAATCAAGCTGGTAGGTCGAATTCATGGCTTTTCTCCTTCGGCAAAGTTGGGTTGGGGGCAGCAGTGAATCCTAGTCTAGCCGGTTAAGCCGCGTCCGGCTCGGCAATCCCGCCCACCACGTGGCTGAATCCGCCATCGACATAGGTGATTTCAGCCGTCACGCCACCCGCCAGATCACTGAGCAAGAAGGCGGCCACGTTGCCGACGTCTTCCGTCGTCACGTTGCGGCGAATCGGTGATTGGGCGGCCACCACACTCAAAATTTTGCCAAAGCCTTTGATGCCGCTTGCGGCCAGAGTTTTGATGGGGCCTGCGCTGATGCCGTTAACCCGCATGCCCTTGGGGCCGAGCGACTCAGCCAAGTAGCGAACGGATGCCTCCAGCGACGCTTTGGCCAAGCCCATGGTGTTGTAGTTGGGGACGGTGCGCAGGGCGCCCAGGTAGGTTAGCGTGAGCAGGGCAGACTTGGGGTTCAGCATCGGAAGCGCGGCTTTGGCCATGGCCGGAAAACTGTAGGCGCTGATGTCATGGGCAATTTTGAAACCTTCGCGACTTAAACCGTCCAAAAAATCACCCGCAATCGACTCGCGGGGCGCGTAGCCGATGGCATGCACAAAGCCGTCAAATTTGGGCCAGTGGGCTGACAGATCAGTGAACATTTGGCTGATTTGCTCGTCTGACCCCACGTCGCAATCAAAGATTAGCTTGGAGTCAAAGTCCGCAGCAAATTCGGTGATGCGCTCTTTAAAACGCTCGCCCACGTAGCTAAAAGCCAGCTCTGCGCCTTGCTGGTGGCAAGACTTGGCGACACCATAAGCAATCGAGCGGTTGCTTAAAACGCCAGTGATCAAGAGTTTTTTGCCGGTTAGAAAGCCCATGAATGCTCCTTTTGTAGGGGTGTTTTGAGGATGCTTTGAAATGGTGCAGCCCAACTTCGCAGAATTGTCGCATGGGCAGTTTGAATCCAAAGCCTCCTTGAATTCCGAATACCCACAGTGGCCGACTTTGTGGCCTTGCCTTCATTGGCAAATTGCAAAGCGCGTAATGGTCTTTTTAGCTGAAATCGGGTATAATCCGAAGTTCACGACCAAACGGGCGGGTATTTACCGCCCGTTTTTTTTGGCCGTTTGTTTTTGCTTGTTCTGGTGTTCAGTTCAAGAGTTTTCATTGCGGGGTATTGGTGGCAGTTCAGGCGGCAGTTCAGGAAATAGTCGAGCAAACCGTAGCCGGTTTGGGTTACGACCTGGTGGAGATTGAACGCTCTGCGGGTGGGCTGCTGCGCATCACGATCGACTTACCTTGGGTCCCGGCTGGCAAAACCCCGGACGCTGTGACGGGGTTGATGCCCGAGCAGTTTGTCAATGTGGAAGATTGTGAAAAAGTCACACGCCAGTTGCAGTTTGCCCTGGAGGTAGACGGTGCTGAATACCGCAGGCTTGAGGTTTCGTCGCCCGGCATTGACCGGCCATTGCGGCATGAGAAAGATTTTGAGCGTTTTGTGGGGCACGAAATTGACGTGTCGCTGAAGGTGCCGATTGGGTTGGTGGCGGCGGCAGGCCAGGTGAATGCCACCCGCAAGAAGTTTCGCGGAACTTTGGAGCGGGTGATGGGGGTGGCTGAGGGTGCAGATGGAGAAGCCGTTGGAGCGCCAGGCTGGCAAATCGTCTGGAGCGAAGCCCCCCTTGCCAAGCCGGGTGCCAGGATCAGTAAAAAAAGGGCTCAGGTGCCATTGCAGGCGCTCGGGTTCAAGTTGGACGAATTGCGGGATGCCCGCCTTGCGCCCATTGTGAGCTTCAAAGGTCGGGGTGAAAAAGGAGCGTTGTCAGACGCTGCGGTCGCCACCGATGATTGATTTCGACAAAGACTGTTACAGGAGAGTCATGGCATGAATCGCGAAATGTTAATGCTGGTAGAGGCCATCTCACGCGAGAAAAGCGTCGAGAGGGATGTGGTTTTTGCCGCCGTTGAGGCGGCCCTTGCCCAAGCCACCAAAAAGCTTCATCAGGGCGATGTTGATATCCGTGTGGCAGTCGACCGCGACACTGGCGCGTACGAAACCTTTCGCCGCTGGCATGTGGTTCCCGATGAAGCAGGCCTGCAATTGCCAGACCAAGAGATTTTGTTGTTTGAAGCCAAAGAGCAGATCGAAGACATCGAAGTCGATGAGTACATCGAAGAATCTGTCGAGTCCGTGGCGATTGGCCGCATCGGCGCTATGGCGGCCAAGCAGGTCATTTTGCAAAAAATCCGCGACGCTGAGCGCGAAATGCTGCTTAACGACTTCATGTCCCGTGGCGACAATATTTTCGTCGGCACCGTCAAGCGCATGGACAAGGGCGACATCATTGTCGAAAGCGGACGGGTGGAAGGTCGCTTGCGTCGCTCCGAGATGATTCCCAAAGAAAATCTGCGCTCGGGTGACCGTGTGCGGGCCATGATCATGGAAGTCGACTTGACGCTGCGCGGAGCGCCGATCATTTTGTCTCGCTCGGCACCCGAGTTCATGATTGAGCTGTTTCGGTCTGAAGTGCCTGAAATTGAACAAGGCCTGTTAGAGATCAAATCGTGCGCCCGTGATGCGGGATCGCGCGCCAAAATCGCCGTGCTGTCCCATGACAAACGGGTTGACCCTATCGGCACCTGCGTCGGTGTGCGCGGCACCCGTGTGAACGGCGTTACCAACGAATTGGCTGGTGAGCGCGTTGACATTGTTTTGTGGAGCGAAGACCCAGCCCAATTCGTGATTGGTGCTTTGGCGCCCGCCAATGTCACCAGCATTGTGGTGGACGAAGAACGTCACGCGATGGACGTTGTGGTCGACGAAGAAAACTTGGCGATTGCGATTGGTCGGGGTGGTCAAAACGTACGTTTGGCATCGGAGTTGACCGGCTGGAAGATCAACATCATGGACGCCGCCGAATCAGCCGAAAAGCAGGCGACCGAGACTGATTCAGGTCGCAAGCTCTTCATGGAAAAACTCGATGTGGACGAGGAAATCGCCGACATTTTGATTGCCGAGGGGTTCACAAGCCTCGAAGAAGTGGCTTACGTTCCTTTGCAAGAAATGCTTGAGATCGAAAGCTTTGATGAAGACACGGTGAATGAACTGCGTACCCGTGCCAAAGACGCGCTTTTAACCATGGAAATCGCTCACGAAGAAAATGTCGATGAAGTGTCACAAGATTTGCGCGAACTCGAAGGCCTGAACCCCGAGTTGATCGGCAAGCTGGCCGATGCAGGGGTCCACACTCGTGACGATTTGGCCGATCTGGCCGTCGACGAGCTCATTGATATCACTGGCCAGACAGAGTCTGATGCCAAAGCCATGATCATGAAGGCGCGCGAACATTGGTTTACCAATGAAGCCGCTTCTCAAGAGTAATGGTCATGAATGCCGGAATAAAAGGTTACACAACAAATGTCCAGTACGACCGTCGCAGAGTTTGCAAGCGAACTCAAAAAATCAACCGCCACTCTGCTTGAACAGCTTCAACAGGCGGGTGTCGCCAAGTCGGCCGCCGCCGACACCTTGACTGATGCAGACAAGCACAGCCTGTTGGCGCATTTGCAGATCAGCCACGGCACCGCCAGCCCTGAGCGTAAAAAAATTACCTTGGTGAAGAAGTCGACCACCGAAATCAAACAGGCGGATGCGTCTGGCAAGGTTCGCACCATTCCGGTTGCCACCAAGAAAATGCGCACCTTCATTCGCCGTGAAGACGGAGCGGAAGCGCCTGCTGAAGAGGTGCCTGAGCACACCGCAGAGGCACCACCTGTCTCAATGATCGACAGTGCAGAGCTTGCTCGTCGCGAAGAAGAAGCGCGTCGTCAAGCTGAGTTGATTCGCCGCCAGGAAGAAGAATTGGCTCAAAGGCGTCTGGAACGCGAACAACAAGAATTGCGCGCTCGCGAGGCGGCGGAACAAGCCGCGGGCTTGGCAATTGAAGCGCAGAAGCGCAGCGCAGCCGCTGAAGCAGCCACTGTGCCTGCTGCGACAACAGACACAGCCAAGGCCACTGAAGCCCAGGTACAAGTCAAAGCCCAAGAACAGCAAGCGGCGTTGGAGCAAGCCCAGGCGCTTGCCCGCGAAAAGGCCGCCGAGCAATCTAAGGTACAGGCCGCCGAAGAGTCCGCCCGCGCCGCTGACTTGGGAGATCGCCGCCGCAAAGCCGAGGCTGAAGCCGCGGCTATTCGCCTCATGATGTCGGCACCGCCCAAAAAGGCCCCGCCGCCAAAGAAGATCGAAGAAGTCAAGCCTGTCGCCAAGCTCAATGCTGCAGATGCTGCTAAAAAAGGCACTTTGCACAAGCCCGCTACGGGCTCAGTTCAACCCAAACCAGTCAAGCCTGCGGGCTCCGGGGCGCCCGGTTCCACCGCAGGTGCGGCGGGCAAAGAAGTCAAGTCGGCCAAGTTGTCCAGCAGCTGGGCAGGTGACCCAGCCAAGAAAAAAGGCATTCCGACCCGTGGCGACACGGGGACCGGTGCAGGTCGTTCGACCAACTGGCGTGCAGGCCCCCGTGGCCGTCGCGGCAGCAATGACCGTGATCGTGATGACCATTCGGCAGCGCCCGTTATGGAAGCCCGGATCATGGAGGTCCATGTTCCTGAAACCATCACGGTGGCAGAGCTGGCCCACAAAATGGCCGTCAAAGCTTCTGAGGTGATCAAGCACTTGATGAAGCTGGGCCAAATGGTCACTATCAACCAGCCGCTGGATCAAGACACTGCGATGATTCTGGTCGAGGAGATGGGCCATAAAGCCATCGTGGCTTCTCTGGATGACCCCGAAGCCTTCACTGAAGATGAAGTGCTTCAGCAAGATGCCGAACTGTTGCCCCGCGCGCCCGTTGTCACTGTGATGGGCCACGTTGACCACGGAAAAACGTCGTTGCTGGATTACATCCGCACGGCCAAAGTTGCGTCGAGTGAAGCAGGTGGTATTACCCAGCACATTGGTGCTTACCACGTTGAAACACCGCGTGGCGTGATTTCGTTCTTGGATACACCCGGACACGAGGCCTTCACGGCCATGCGTGCCCGCGGTGCCAAGGCCACTGACATTGTGATTTTGGTGGTGGCCGCCGACGACGGTGTGATGCCCCAAACCAAAGAAGCCATCAAACACGCCAAAGCGGCTGGTGTGCCTATCGTTGTGGCCATCAACAAAATTGACAAGCCTGATGCCAATCCAGAGCGCGTCAAAAATGAACTGGTCGTTGAAGAGGTCGTTCCCGAGGAATTCGGCGGCGAGTCCCCGTTTGTAACGGTTTCAGCCAAAACCGGTGCAGGCATCGATGCGCTGTTAGAGCAAGTCTTGTTGCAAGCTGAAGTACTTGAATTGCGCGCTCCAGTCAACGCCATGGCAAAGGGTCTCGTCATCGAAGCCCGCCTGGATAAGGGGCGTGGCCCAGTTGCCACCATCTTGGTGCAGTCTGGCACGCTCAAAACGGGCGATGTGGTGCTGGCGGGTCAAACTTTTGGCCGTGTTCGTGCCATGCTGGACGAAAACGGAAAATCCATCAAAACGGCGGGGCCGTCGATTCCGGTGGAGATTCAAGGTCTGACGGAAGTGCCGCAAGCAGGCGATGAATTCATGGTCATGGCCGACGAGCGCCGCGCCCGTGAAATTGCGACCTACCGTGCGGGCAAGTTCCGCAATACCAAGCTGGCCAAACAGCAGGCAGCTAAGCTGGAGAACATGTTCACCGACATGACCGCAGGCGAAGTCAAACTCGTGCCGATCATTGTCAAAGCCGACGTGCAGGGCTCACAAGAAGCCTTGGCGCAGTCGCTGCTCAAGCTCTCGACCGACGAGGTCAAAGTGCAAATGGTTTACACGGCGGTCGGTGCGATCAGTGAATCTGATGTCAACTTGGCTATCGCCTCCAAAGCTGTGATCATTGGCTTCAACACCCGTGCTGACGCGGGTGCCCGCAAGCTGGCAGAAAACAATGGTGTGGACATTCGCTACTACGACATCATTTACGACGCCGTCGACGAGTTGAAATTGGCCATGTCAGGCATGTTGACGCCAGACAAAAAGGAAGAAGTCATCGGCACCGCCGAGATTCGCCAAGTGTTCAAAGTGTCCAAAATCGGCTCGATTGCAGGTTGTATGGTCACCGCCGGTGTGGTTCGCCGTTCCGCGCGACTTCGCTTGCTGCGCGAGAACATGGTCATCTTCACGGGCGAACTTGATTCTCTCAAGCGTTTCAAGGACGACGCCAAAGAGGTCAAGGAAAGCTTTGAGTGCGGCTTGAACATCAAGAACTACAACGACATTCAAGAGGGTGACGTACTGGAGTTCTTTGAAATTCGCGAAGTTGCGCGAACACTGTAAAAGACTTCGACAAGCATGCGCAGAAAAGCCGCCACGCCCAACCGCGCCTTCAAGGTTGCCGATCAGATCCAGCGAGATTTGACGGAATTGATCGCGCGCGAGTTGAAAGACCCGAGGGTTGGCATGGTGACCATTCAAGCGGTGGAGGTAACGCCTGACTATGCTCATGCCAAAGTATTTTTCAGCCTGTTGGCTGGCGATTCGGCTGCTTGCCAGGAAGGTTTGAATCAGGCGGCGGGATTTTTAAGGGCTGGCCTGTTCAAACGATTGCACATTCACACAGTGCCGACTTTGCATTTTGTGTTTGACCGCACCACGGAGCGGGCCTCCGACATGAATGCGCTGATTGCGCAAGCGGTCGCCTCGCGATCGAAGAATCCGGAGTAGACAAATGACTGCGCCACGTGCACGGGTCACCAGGCGCCCCGTGCATGGGGTGCTGTTGCTCGACAAACCCTTGGGTTGGTCAAGCAACGATGCCTTGCAGAAAGTCAAATGGCTGTTGCGGGCGGAAAAGGCAGGGCACACCGGCACGTTGGACCCGCTGGCCACCGGGGTTCTGCCCTTGTGTTTTGGTGCAGCAACCAAATTCAGCCAATTGCAGCTGGATGCGGACAAGCGCTATGAGGCGGTTGCCAAGCTGGGTGAAAAAACCAGCACAGGAGATGCTGAAGGCGAGGTGATTGAGCGACGGTCGGTGATGGTGAATTCGGCTGACGTCGAACGGGTGGTGCACCAGTACACCGGGGCGATCAAGCAAATTCCGCCTATGTACAGTGCCCTTAAAAAGGATGGAAAAGCGCTGTACGAGTATGCGCGTGCAGGCGTCAACGTCGAGCGGGAAGCCCGCGACGTGACGATTTTTGAATTGCAGGCAACACTAAACCAGGCTGACCTGGCGGCATCCACGATCCACTTGGTGGTGAAGTGCAGCAAGGGCACCTACATTCGCACTTTGGGCGAAGACATGGGTGAAGCCTTGGGGTGCGGAGCCCATCTGACAAAGTTGCGCCGTGTCGGAACAGGTGGATTTGATGTGGCGCAATGTGTCACATTGGCGCAGTTGGAAGAAATGACCGAGGACGAGCGTTTGGCGTGTTTGTTGCCCGTTCAGTCTTTATTGTCTGACCATGTGCGGATTGATTTGGGGCCCAGTGACGCGGGTCGGTTTTTGAGTGGCGTTCGCCGGCGGGGCGATTGGCCAGATGCTAGGCAGGTGGCCGTTTTTGGGCCAGCCAAGTCTCGAAGGCAAAGTACAGAGCTTGATCAGAACAGTCTGATTGACACGAAAGTTTCGAACAATGGGGTGCTGCTGGGATCTGCCCACGTCAGCGCTGGAGAGTTGATACCAGGACGATTGCTGAGTCCTACCGAGATTGAACAGATTTAAGAAAGTGAACCATGAGCCATAAGCAAATTAGAAACATCGCCATCATTGCCCACGTTGACCACGGCAAAACCACCATGGTTGACCAGTTACTTCGTCAGTCGGGCACCTTTGCGCAACACGAAAAAGTGGTTGACACGGTGATGGACAACAACGCGATTGAAAAAGAGCGCGGCATCACGATTTTGGCCAAAAACTGTGCGGTGACCTGGGAAGGCACCCATATCAATATTGTTGACACCCCAGGTCACGCTGACTTTGGCGGTGAGGTAGAGCGCGCCTTGAGCATGGTGGACGGCGTTGTCTTGCTGATTGACGCGCAAGAAGGCCCTATGCCGCAAACTCGGTTTGTGACCAAAAAGGCTTTGGCCTTGGGTCTGAAGCCGATTTTGGTGGTGAACAAAGTAGACAAGCCCGGCGCTCGACCAGCCTATGTCGTGAATGCGGCTTTTGATCTGTTTGACAAGTTGGGTGCAACCGATGAGCAGCTTGACTTTCCCGTGGTGTATGCCTCTGGCATCAACGGCTGGTCGTCACTTGAAGAAGGTGAGCCCAATGAACAGTGGGGTCCGGACATGTCGGCTCTGTTCAACACAGTTCTCAAGCACGTGCCGTCTCAAAAAGGCGACCCTGCTGCGCCCTTGCAACTGCAGATTTCTGCCCTGGACTTCTCCACCTTTGTGGGCCGCATTGGTGTAGGCCGCATCAGCCAGGGCACCGTTAGGCCGATGATGGACGTGGTGGTAATGGAAGGCCCGGACGGTAAAGCGGTGAAGGGACGTATCAACCAGGTCTTGACATTTCAGGGCCTGGAGCGCGTTCAGACAAATGAAGCAGGCCCCGGTGAAATCGTACTGATCAATGGCCTGACGGACATCGGTATAGGCGTCACTATAACTGACCCAGTCACTCCCGCGCCGCTTCCAATGCTCAAGGTGGATGAGCCCACACTGACCATGAACTTCTGCGTCAATACGAGCCCACTGGCAGGCCGTGAAGGTAAGTACGTCACCAGTCGCCAGATTTGGGATCGCCTGCAAAAAGAGCTGCAACACAATGTGGCCTTGCGCGTCAAAGAAACGGATGAAGAGGGTATTTTTGAAGTGATGGGCCGGGGCGAGTTGCACCTGACTATTTTGTTGGAAAACATGCGACGTGAAGGTTATGAGTTGGCTGTGTCCAAACCACGCGTCGTGTTCAAGCACGTCGGCGGTGACGTGCATGAGCCTATCGAGATGGTTACAGCTGACATCGAAGACCAACATCAAGGCGGTGTGATGCAGGCCCTGGGCGAACGCAAGGGCGAGCTGGTCAACATGGAGCCCGATGGCCGTGGCCGTGTTCGTTTGGAGTACCGCATCCCCGCGCGTGGCTTGATCGGTTTTACTAACGAGTTTTTGAACTTGACGCGTGGCACCGGCCTGATCTCCAACATCTTCGACAGCTATGAAGCCCACAAGGGCGACATTGGTGGCCGTAAAAATGGCGTGCTGATCTCCATGGACGCGGGTGAAATCTTCACCTACGCTTTAGGCAAGCTCGACGACCGCGGCCGCATGTTTGTGCGCGCCAATGACCCGGTTTACGAGGGCATGATTGTCGGCATTCACAGCCGCGAGAACGACCTGGTTGTCAACGCAACCCGTACCAAGCAGTTGACCAACTTCCGCGTGTCCGGCAAGGAAGACGCCATCAAGATCACGCCGCCGATTGAATGCACGCTGGAATACGGTGTCGAATTCATTGAGGACGACGAATTGGTCGAAATCACGCCCAAGTCCATTCGCTTGCGCAAACGTCACTTGAGCGAAAGTGATCGAAAAAAAGCGGGTCGCGGGCTTTGAAGTTTTAATTAGGGAGCGGAAAGCTCACAATTTGACTGATTGAATTGGGGCCTTAGGGCTCCGTTTTCATTCAGATCCTGTCCGATTCGAGGCGCTTTTGTTTAGCGTTCTCTTTTTAACTTGACGCCCAAACTCTCGCCGTAACCTTCACCCTATTCTTCGCCACATCCTCCACTGACACATTCTCCTACTGCGCCAACCATGCCGTTTTTGACCCACAACCGCGCCGTTTTCGTGATGCTGGCCGTGGCCCTGATGTGGTCCACCGCTGGCGTGGTAACCCGCCACCTTGAAGCCGCCAAAAGCTTTGAAGTGACGTTCTGGCGCAGCTTTTTCACCGTGGTTTGTCTGGTGGTGCTGTTGCCCATGTTCAAAGGCCGTGAGGTTTTTTCCAACATGCGCCAAGCGGGCAGGGCATTTTGGATTTCCAGCGTCTGCTGGTGCGGTATGTTCACATTTTTCATGGTGGCGCTTATGCTTAGCAGCGTGGCCAACGTTTTAGTGACCATGTCCATTGGACCTTTGTTAACAGCCTTGGTTGCGCGTATTTTCATTGGGCATCGCATTCCTTTTCGTACCTGGGCGGCGATTTTTGTGGCCGGATTGGGCATCGCCTGGATGTTTGCTGCGCAAGTCACTGGGGGGCAGCTTTTGGGTACTGTGGTCGCTTTGGGGGTGCCGCTGGCTGGTGCCGTCAACTGGACGGTGACCCAGCACGCGCATGACCAAGGGCACGACGTTGACCTGGTGCCTGCGGTGCTGGCCGGCGCGGTTTTGTCGTGTTTGCTGACCTTGCCCCTGGCGTTTCCCCTGCAAGCCACGGGCCACGACATTGCCTTGCTGGCGGGACTGGGGGTGGGGCAGCTTGCCATACCGTGCGCACTGTCGGTCATATGTGCCCGTGTCCTGAAAGCGCCTGAAGTTTCTCTATTGGCGCTGCTGGAAGTTCCTTTTGGTATTTTGCTGGCCTGGCTGGGGGCCAATGAAGCCCCAAGCCCAAGCGTCTTGTTGGGTGGTGCCTTGGTGATTGGCGCTCTGGTCACCAACGAGTTAGTGGGGTGGAGGCAGCGGGGGTAGTGTGGATTTGCGGGGCAAGGAAAAGCGGAAAGTTGAACCCTTGCCATGGGTTGACTCAACTCGGACGGTGCCGCCGTGAGCCTCAACAAACCGTTGCACGATGGCCAGGCCTAAGCCGGTTCCTTCAAAATTCCGTGGGTCTGACGCACCTTTTTCGAACACGTTGGCCAGGATCGCCTCGGTGATTCCTGCGCCGTTGTCACTAACCCAGCAATCAATGAAGCCTGCCGCGTCGCCGTCCGGGCCAGTTTCAGCGGCTGCAACAATAATCTCACCACCTGGTGTGTAGCGGATGGCGTTAGACAACAAGTTCTGCAAGATGCGTTTCAACAAACCTGCGTCGGCATAAGCGATCAAATCATCCGGGACCTGATTGATCAGGCGGGCTTTGCTGTTTTCTGAAAGTGGCTGGATTTCCTCGATCAACGACTCCACCAGAGGCCAAAGGTCAAACTCGCGGCGCTCCAGTTTGATGCCATCGACCCCAGAAGAATTTTTTGACTCGTCCAAATTGCCCAGATTTGCGTTTTCATCAAGAACTTTGCGAACCAAGCCTTCGAGCTGCTGAACACTGCGACGAAGTGTTTTGAGCATTTGGGCAGAGTCTGGCGTAAAACCCAATTTGGGCAAACGGCTTTCAAGAACTCTTCCGGCCAGCGAAATTGCAAACAATGGCGTTTGCAGGTCGTGCGCGACAAAGGCCAGATATTCCTCGCGCTTTTGCTTGACTTCAAATGCGCGCTGGCTGGAATAAGTCTGCAACGCGACACCAATAGCCAGGTCGAAAACCCGGTTGATCACATGAAACGGTCTGCCCTGCAGTGTGATGCTGTTCTCACTTGCCAGGTCGTGAATACAGCCACGCAGAATGTTGTATTCCGCAACCACCTCCTCAATGTCAAAACCGTCGGTCAGCCGTTGCTTACCATGCGTTTGAGCGCTTTCCTCGACCAACGCCTCAGGAATCGTCTGGCTGGAGTTTTTCTCAAGCGCTTCTGCCAATTCGGTGAGCAGGTGGGGAATGTGATCGTTGAGCGTGGGTGTGTCGAGGTGCTTTGCCGAGGGCAGTGCGCGCACTTGCTTTCTCCATTGAGCAAGCAGTACGTCCCGCTGCTGTTCTATGAGTGCCGACAGTTTGTACAAATCCGATTGGGCCATATTGAGCGTGTTTTCCATGGTGAATTGGGGATGCCCCACTAGCAAATTTGAGGCAAACCGCTGGTGAGTTCATGGGGTGAATGGACGCCCGCCAACATCGCCTTCGCAACTGTGATTGTCGTCATTGTGCGGCAACTGGAGGCAATGCAGACAGGCGGCGGGACAGCTCGTCTAGTACAGGTGCGATTTGATGGCCTACGCTCATTTGCGGATTGGAGAATCCGTCGGTTTTGCCGGCCTCTTTTTCGCGCTGCGCGATGATGGGAAGGGTTTTTTCGAACGCTTCTTGAAGCGAGTATGTGGTGCGAAGTTGCTCATCAAATAGAGCGCGCCCAAAGAAGGTCAGCTCAGATTTTTTACCGCATCCATAGGATGTGTGGGTGGCGTCCGCCGCTGTCATTACCAAGCTGTGGTCGTTAGCCAGCGGGGGTATCCAGCCACCGGCATAGCAGGCCGAGATAATTAGCACACGGTGGCGAATACCCACAGCATCCAGCATGGCTGCCAACGCGCGGGGTGTGAGCTCGTCAACCTGCAGCGGCCAGTGGTTGGCGGCAAGTTTGAAGTCGTTCGCGCCGTGCGATGTCATGTACATCAACAGCACGTCATTGTCTTTGTCCATCTTCTGAGCGATGGCTCGCAAGCTGCGCTCAAGGTTGAGCGGTGTGGCCCACGCGATGGACGAAGCGGTGCTAGTGTGGTTGATCAGCTGCACCAAACGGCCAGTGGTGTCAAAGCGCTGGTTCAGCACACTGCTGACCATCTTGTTTTCGTTGATGAACACATTCTCTGACGCGTAGGGCGCAAACACGACAGCGTAGAGTTCACGCGTGCCTGGTCGGCCGGGCTTAAGCGCCTCAAGCTCGGTTTTCAGCAAGGCGGTTTGCTGTTCGAACAAGCCCTGGCTCAGCGCCATTTGCGGTGGCGGCTTTTCTGGGTTTTGCGAAGAATAGTCGACATCCCAATTGCTGCTGGGCAGTGCGTAGCTCCACGCGAGGCCTAAAGTGATCGAGAGGGCCACCAGCGCTGCAATCGCGCGTCCTGCAAGTTCAAACAGCTTGCCCAAACGATAAGTAACCAGCGCACCCCACGCCAACATAGCCCAGGCGAGCAGGTAGACAGTCCAGAGTAGCCACGGGTTTTGACTGAACTCGGGCAATCGATAGCCAAGTACGGCAAGCACAGCAGCAATAAACATCAACGGAATCGACGCTGCGTGGGACAACCCTAGGAACGTGCCCAGATGCAGCGCTCGCGTTGCCGCATTTGGCGGGCTAATCTGCACGATGCACCAGGTCGCCAGCGCCATCACAGGCAGCACCATCCACCCCACCAACCAGCCACGCGCGCTGAACAACACGGGGCCGTCAATCTCAAAGCGAGTGATGCCGACGCTGATGCTGATTAGCAAGAGGGTCACCATCGCAAATTGCAATGCAGTCATGTGTTGACCACCCCAGGTTACAGGTCGAAAAAAAGCAATCTGCTGCCCGGCTTTCAACCAGTCACGCAGTGACCACGTGGCTGAAGTTGTCGAAGTTGTCGAAAATCCAGACTGGAAAGGGGTGTTTTGCGCGTCAACCTGATCATCAGATTGGATGGGCACGAATTCTGGCGCAGGTGGTGTTGGCAAATCGTTCATCAACCGATGGTAACTTTGCCCGCCCGCCGTTCTAAGTTCGTGCTCGGCGGCGAAGTCCAGTCCAGTTCGGCTCGGCTCGGTAATTGATAGACGTTTGGGCGTGAGCGGTTGGGAACTTTAGGCTTGGCTGCAACATTTGGGGAATTACACTGTGAGAAATTTTTGGCTCCATGACGCAACGCGCACCTCACATGCTTCTTCCGAATCAACCCAGTTCTTTTCAAACCGACCAAGTCATCAGTGAAATTGTCGGCACAGTTGGCTTCATTACCTTGAACCGACCTGCCGCGCTCAACGCCCTGTCACTGGGCATGATTCGCAGCATCACCGCCCATTTGCTGGCCTGGCGCGATGACGACGCCATTCAAGCCGTGGCGCTGCGCGGGGTCAGCAAAAGCGACGCTGGTCTAGTGCCATTTGGGGCGTTTTGCGCGGGTGGCGACATTCGGTTTTTTCATCAGGCGGTGCTGGCAGGCAACCCGGAACTGGAAGATTTTTTCACCGAGGAATATGCCCTCAACCATCTGATTCACACCTTCCCCAAGCCCACGGTGGCCTTCATGGACGGCATTGTCATGGGCGGCGGCATGGGTTTGGGCCAAGGCACGAGTCTGCGCCTGGTGACCGAGCGCACCAAAATGGCCATGCCCGAGACGCAAATCGGCTTGTTCCCCGATGTCGGCGGCGGTTATTTTTTGAGCCGTTGCCCGGGTCATTTGGGCGAATGGCTGGGTTTGGTTGGCGAAACCGTGGCTCCCGCCGACGCCGTGGCCTTTGGTTTGGCAGATGGCCTGGTCGAATCTGCCCAAATGCCGGCCCTTTGGCAGGCCTTGGGCGAAATGACCCAAGTGACTTTGCCGGCTATCCAAGACATGGTGCGCCCGCACCTGGCAGCGCCCAAAGACCACGCCAGCCGCGCCAGAGACCTGATTGACCCCGTGTTTTCATTGCCTACGGTCCCTGAAATCGAGCAGGCATTGAGCGCCAGCACCAACCCGTGGGCACAAGACACACTGGCTTTGCTGCGCAAACGCTCGCCGCTCATGCTGCATGTCGCATTGGCGCAAATTTGCAAGGCGCGCGGGCTCAGTCTGGCGGATGACCTGCGCATGGAGCGCAACCTGGTGCGGCATAGTTTTCACCCTTACCACCTGGGGCAAACCGCTGCCCAAAGCGACACCGTGGAAGGCATCCGAGCCCAAGCCATTGACAAAGACCGCTCGCCAAAGTGGCACGCCAAGCGCATTGCCGACATCACCCCAGAGCAGGTCGATCCGTTCTTTGCAAGCCCTTGGCCAGAGGCTGCCCACCCGCTAAGAGGGCTCTAACATACCCAATTTGGGTATGTTGAGGTCAAAAATTCATCAAAATGACGAATTTCTGATAAAAACGGCCTCTAGCTCGCGAATTTATTAAATAGTTTGCTATTTATATTATAGCATCAAAGCCGCCTTCAACGGTTGCGGTCTTTCATGGCCCGGTCGACTTCGCGTTTGCCTTCGCGGTCTTTGATGGTGTCGCGTTTGTCGTGCTCTGCCTTGCCCTTGGCCAAGGCAATTTCGCACTTCACTTTGCCAGTTTTCCAGTGCAGATTCAATGGCACCAAGGTGTAGCCTTTTTGCTCCACCTTGGCGCTCAGGCGTTTGATCTGCTCGCGGTGCATTAGCAGCTTTTTGGTGCGAACCTTGTCCGGGCTGATGTGGGTTGACGCCGTGTTCAGCGGGGTGATTTGCAGACCAATCAAAAACAGCTCGCTTTCGCGAATCACCACGTAGCCGTCTGTCAATTGCACTTTGCCCTCGCGCAGGGACTTGACTTCCCAGCCTTCAAGCACCAGGCCGACTTCAAACCGCTCTTCAAAAAAGTAGTTGTAGGCGGCCTTTTTGTTGTCGGCGATGCGGGTGTTTTTGCTTGCAGCGGTTTCGGGTTTTTTAGCCATGGGGTGGGTTGAATTGGGGGCGGATCGTGTCAAAAGCAAAAGCTGAGCTAAGTGGCCGTGGCGTCGAATGGGCTTTGGCGCCAATTCCTAACTCCGCTGTCTACAATCCAGCCCGTATTCTATGAAAACCGTCAACAAGTCCGTACTAATCTGGTACAGCCCCGCTGAAATGTACGCTTTGGTCATCGGGGTGGCCGATTACCCTCAGTTTTTGCCATGGTGCGACCAAGCCAGGGTGGTCGCTACAGACGACAACGGCATGACCGCCGAAATCGGTATTCATTTTGCAGGTTTGAGGCAAAAATTCACCACGCGCAACACCCACCTTGACGGCCGCCAAGTCGTGATCAACCTTGTGAACGGCCCATTCTCAAAACTCGAAGGCGAATGGAATTTTCTGCCGTTGGGTGACGGCAGCCAGCGGGCCTGCAAAGTGGAACTGAAGCTCAATTACGGCTTTGACAACGCCACCTTGGCCAAACTGGTCGGGCCAGTGTTTGACAAAATTGCGGGCACCTTGATTGATTCGTTCGTGAAGCGAGCTGAGCAGGTGTATGGCAGCTAGGCTTATTGCGGTCACGGTGGCTCACGCTACGGCGCCGCGTTGTGTCACTGAAGTTCAAATTCAATTGCCGCCTGGCAGCACTGTGGCCGATGCCCTGCTTGTCTGCGGGTTGGAGGCGGGTCTTGGGGCTGCGAATCCCGATTCGAACTCGGCCCCAATTGGCATTTGGGGCCGTAAAGCAGCCTTGCACCAAGTTCTGAGCGACTTGGATCGCGTCGAAATATACCGCCCATTGAAGGTTGATCCTAAAGTTGCCCGGCGCGCCCGGTTTGCCAAGCAGGGCGCCAAAACAGCGGGTTTGTTTGCCAAACTCCGAGACGGCGCAAAGTCAGGATATTGAAACGTTTGTTTACAAATTTGCCAGGCTTCAGCCCAAATTGGCCCTGATTTGACTTGATTCTGACGCGTTCTTGCAACGCGCCAGACCGAAGCGCACTATTTGCAACTCACGTCGATCATGCCTTGAACGCGCTTGGTTTCAATGACGCGGGCAGCGTCGTCCATGATTTCGCGCTCGCCCTTGGCATTTGTCACGCCAATTCGTGCGCCAGAATCCAGCGTGGTTTTGGCGGTTTTGGCTCTGGCGCAGTTTTCAATTTTAATTTTGGCGGACTTTTGCTCTTCTTCGGCTTTTTTGGCCGCCAGGGCATCAGCCGCTTGCTTTTTCTTTTGCTCAAGCTCTTTTTCTAGGCCGGTGAGTTTGGGCACACTGGCGGTGGCCGCAGGGGCCGGCGGAGCAATTGCACCATTAAGCACAGGCGGTACTCCGTCTGGAGTCATGCCTGAAGACGCGCCTGCGGCACCGCCAGCTACGGCACTATTTGAGCCATCAGCGCCTCTGGCTGCGGTGTTCACAGCGGCGTTGCCTTGGCTGCCCTTGAGTTGCCCGCCGGGGCGTTTCAAAATATTCTTTTCAAGCACATCAGGCGGTGGCGCTTTGTCGCTGTAAACCTTGCGCCCGTCTTTGTCCATCCAGGTCCATTGAGCCATGGCAGTTGCACAAACAAGGCTTAGCGCACCCACAAAGGCGGCAGCGAAGGTTCGCGCGCGGGGCAGCGGCACGCGGGCTGGTGTGGGCATTGACCCTGGACTTTGACTTTTAAACATACTCATAAGCTTAGTTTAGCGCTGTGGCCTTCAAAAATGAAACAGCAAAATGTGGGCTATCTGCAAACGGGTGACAAACGGATCGCTCACTGGTCGCGACCAAGTCGCTAATGGATCGCCAATGGATCGCTAATGGGTCGGCAATAGGCAAACAACGCACTGAGCGAGCTACGGAGGCAAGGGTTAGCACGGGTACAATCGACTTTTTGGAGCTTTGACATGCGCCTACTTGGCAAAGCGCTCACCTTCGACGATGTGTTGTTGGTTCCAGCGTACTCCCAGGTCCTGCCCAAGGACACCTCACTTTCCACCCGATTTTCCCGCAACATCGCACTGAACCTGCCCTTGGTTTCAGCCGCAATGGACACCGTGACCGAGGCCAGACTGGCTATCGCTATCGCGCAAGAAGGCGGTATCGGCATCGTTCACAAAAACTTGACCGTGCCAGAACAGGCCGCGCAGGTGGCAAAAGTCAAACGCTATGAATCGGGCGTTTTGCGCGACCCAGTCGTCATCACGCCGCACCATACCGTGCGCCAAGTGATTGATTTATCAGACCAATTGGGCGTTTCTGGCTTTCCGGTGTGCGACGGCGGCAAGGTGGTGGGCATTGTGACGGGACGCGATTTGCGGTTTGAAACCCGTTATGACATTCCCGTGAGCGAAATCATGACCCCGCGCGAGCGGCTCGTCACCGTGCCAGACGGCACCACGCTGGCAGATGCCAAAGCGCTATTGAACAAATACAAGCTGGAGCGGCTGCTGGTCGTCAACGACGCGTTTGAGCTCAAAGGTCTGATCACGGTCAAAGACATCACCAAGCAAACCAGCTTTCCGAACGCCGCGCGTGATGCGCACGGCAAGCTGCGCGTGGGCGCAGCGGTTGGCGTGGGCGAGGGCACCGAAGAGCGAGTGGAAGCCCTGGTGCGCGCAGGCGTCGACGCGCTGGTGGTTGACACCGCCCACGGCCACAGCAAGGGCGTGATCGACCGGGTGCGCTGGGTCAAGCAAAATTACCCGCACGTGGACGTTATTGGCGGCAACATTGCCACCGGTGCTGCGGCACTGGCCTTGGTGGAAGCGGGGGCTGACGGCGTCAAAGTTGGCATTGGCCCAGGCTCTATTTGCACCACCCGCATCGTCGCGGGCGTGGGTGTACCGCAAATTATGGCGATTGACAGCGTGGCCAAGGCGCTTCAGGGAACTGGCGTGCCTTTGATTGGCGATGGCGGCATTCGCTACAGCGGCGACATTGCCAAAGCATTGGCGGCGGGTGCATCCACCGTCATGATGGGTGGCATGTTTGCAGGTACTGAAGAAGCGCCCGGCGAGGTGATTTTGTTTCAGGGCCGCAGCTACAAAAGCTACCGCGGCATGGGTTCTATCGGGGCCATGCAGCAGGGCAGCGCCGACCGTTATTTTCAGGAATCAACCACTGGCAACCCCAATGCCGACAAATTGGTGCCCGAAGGCATCGAAGGCCGCGTGCCCTACAAAGGCTCCATGGTGTCCATCATCTACCAAATGGCCGGCGGCGTGCGTGCCAGCATGGGCTATTGCGGCTGCGCCACCATTGCAGACATGCAAGCCCGAGCCGAGTTTGTTGAAATCACCTCCGCTGGCATACGCGAAAGCCATGTGCATGATGTGCAGATCACGAAGGAAGCGCCGAATTACCGGGCGGAGTGAACGCGATTCGTGCGCAATTCACTGACTTCAGCGACAAATAGGTGCCAAGCACCCCAGCCCGAGCTTTTACCACCCCGTAAAAATGGCTTCACCTATAATTTGGCCATATTTTAAATTTAGGCCAATTTATGCAGACTATCGCAATTGCACAGGCGAAAAACCACTTCTCCGCGATGCTTCACGTCGTTGAGTCTGGGGAGGACGTGGTCTTAACACGCCACGGAAAACCTATTGCGCGAATTGTTCCTGAGGTCTTGAATCCCGAGGTAAGCGGTCAGTCAGTTGAAGCCGTGCGTCAGGAAGCCATGAATGTGCTGAACGCTTTTCGCGCCAAGGTAAAGCCGGGCCTACCGCTTGACTGGAGAGAGTTGCGCGATGCCGGCAGAAAGTATTGAAAGTGCAGGAGGCGCAGTCTCAACTGTCACGCTGGATTGTTCAGTCGCGATTCCGTGGATCATTCAAGAGCAAAGCAACGCTGTAATCGACACCCTGTTTCAAGACGGCTATAGGGGTGCAATCGCATTCATCGTGCCGATTTTGTGGTTCACGGAATGCGGCAATACGCTGAATGAAATGGTCAAACGCGAACGCCTGACTTTAGCGCAAGCGCAAGAAGGATTCACAACCATGCGCTACTCCAGAGTACAGGCGGATGTTGCCCCGACTGTCGAAACACAAAGCAGAATTCTGAAGCTGGCACAAAGCTTCGACCTCTCGTTTTACGATGCCACCTATTTGGAGTTGGCGCAACGGCGCCAGTCCATGCTCGCCACCCTGGATCAAAAACTCCAGACGGCTGCTCTTGCCGCAGGCGTACTTTGCTTGAGCCTTTGATTCGCTCCTTACCTCATGACTCACCAAAAAATCCTTATCCTCGACTTCGGCTCCCAAGTCACCCAGCTCATTGCCCGGCGCGTGCGCGAGGCTCATGTTTACTGCGAAGTCCACCCCTGTGACGTGACCGATGACTGGGTTCGCAGTTATGCGGCAGACGGTTCGCTCAAAGGCATTATTTTGTCGGGCAGCCATGCCAGTTTGTGGGAAGACGAAACCCTGCGCGCGCCGCAAGCCGTGTTCGAGCTTGGCGTTCCGGTGCTGGGCATTTGCTTTGGCATGTACGCGATTGCCGCCGCCTTAGGTGGCAAGGTCGAAGGCGGCTATGGCCGCGAATTTGGCCACGCCCAATTGCGCGCGCGCGGACACACCCAATTGTTTGAGGGCATTCAAGACTTTGCAACGCCAGAAGGCCACGGCATGCTCAATGTCTGGATGAGCCATGGCGACAACGTGACCGAAATGCCGCCGGGCTTCAAGCTCATGGCAAGCACCGACAGTTGCCCGATAGCTGGCATGGCCGACGAAGTGCGCAAGTTTTACGCCGTGCAATTTCACCCCGAAGTCACCCACACGACCCAAGGCAAAGCCATTTTGGACCGCTTTGTTTTGGGCATTTGCGGGGCCAAGCCCGACTGGGTGATGAAAGACCACATTGCCGAAGCTGTTGAAAAAATTCGCCAGCAAGTAGGCGATGAAGAGGTCATTTTGGGACTGTCTGGCGGAGTCGATTCATCGGTTGCAGCCGCCCTGATTCACCGTGCTATCGGCGACCAGCTGACCTGCGTGTTTGTTGACCACGGCCTGTTGCGCCTGAACGAAGGCGACTTGGTGATGGACATGTTCGTCGGAAAATTGCATGCCAAAGTCATCCGGGTTGATGCCGAAGCGCAGTTTTTGGGCCATTTGAGCGGCGTGAGCGAGCCCGAAGCCAAACGCAAAATCATTGGCCGCGAGTTTGTTGAAGTGTTCAAGGCCGAAGCGGCCAAACTCAAGGCCGCCAACGCATCATCGCGAGGCGCGAAGTGGCTAGCCCAAGGCACGATCTACCCCGATGTGATCGAATCTGGCGCAGCCAAATCCAAAAAAGCCGTTGTCATCAAAAGCCACCACAACGTGGGCGGCTTGCCCGAGCAACTGGGCTTGAAACTGCTTGAGCCGCTGCGCGACTTGTTCAAAGACGAAGTGCGCGAGCTGGGCGTCGCCCTGGGCTTGCCCCACGATATGGTGTACCGCCACCCGTTCCCCGGCCCCGGCCTGGGAGTGCGTATTTTGGGCGAAGTCAAAAAAGAATACGCTGATTTGCTACGCCGTGCCGACGCCATCTTCATTGAAGAACTGCACAACTTCAAAGAAACCGCGCCCGGCCCCAATTTCGGCAAAACCTGGTACCAATTGACAAGTCAGGCGTTTACTGTCTTTTTGCCCGTTAAAAGCGTCGGTGTCATGGGCGATGGCCGCACCTACGATTACGTGGTCGCCCTGCGCGCGGTGCAAACCAGCGACTTCATGACGGCAGATTGGGCCGAGCTGCCCTATGCGCTGCTCAAAAAGGTCTCCAGCCGCATCATCAATGAAGTGCGCGGGATTAACCGGGTGACGTACGACGTTTCGTCCAAACCGCCTGCGACGATTGAGTGGGAGTGAAAGATCATGGCACCTTTAAACAATACTGCCGTTGATTTGTTTTACTCACAAACCGTCGACGATCTTCCCCTTGCGGAAGCATTGCGCAGACATTACGTGTTGAATCCACAATTTACGGTATGGAGCGACTACAAAAGTGAAGTGGCCCAAAAACTGGTCAAGGCGCATGACATAAGCCACATTATTTTTGGTTGTGACACGGGCCTTTTGGGTGAAATGAGGGTGCAGCTGTGGGCAAAATTTGGCGTGCAACAGTTTGGATTGAAAGATAGCTTTGCCTATGCTAGAGACAAAGAATCTAGAGTTTTGCTGAAGAACCCTGTTGGTTATTGGGCGATGCTTGTGTTTTTCTCAAAGCATTTTGAAGAAATCCGCAAAGTGCGATCTCAATCAAAATTAATGAAAAAAAAGTGGATTTACTTCAACGAAGAAGCCTATATGGCAATGACCGTCCGCGACATCCGTACGCAATTCGGTATTGATTTTTTATTGGCCTAATCTCTGCTAATTGTCTTTTTTGACCGTAAGTTCGGCGGGAAAAATTTTGGGGTGTACACGTGCAGAGTCGAACGAACTTTGCTTGCTAAACTTCCTAGAAATTGTCTACGAAATTCATGTAGATGCAGATAAGACGGGTTGTCTGCAATCCTTTTATACGGAAATCCCGTACAATGCATTGGTGCGCACCGTCATCGAAACCCCAACCTTCCAGAAGCAGGCCGAAAAGCTGTGGACTGAGGTTGAACGACTAGCCTTCATCGACTGGATCGCGGTCAACCCGATGGCTGGAGATGTGATTCCCGGTGCGGACGGCGCGCGCAAGGTTCGGTGGAGCCGGGCTGGATCAGGCAAGTCCGGCGGCGTGCGGGTGATTTATTTCAACTTGACCGAGCAGGAAGTGGTGTTGCTGATTGCGGCCTATGCCAAGGCTGACCGAGCCAACATGCTTGCGGCAGAAATTAAAAAGGTGGTGTGATATGGACATCAAGAAGATCGACATTGAAAAGGTAGCAACAGCCATCGAAGCTGACGCGGGCGAGTCATTGCCCGATCTACGTCAGGCGCTGGCCGAGGCGAAAGCAGGGCTTGGACGTGTCACTACGCCCGAGCAAATTCTTGTTCGACAAGCCCGCGAACAATCTGGTCTTACCCAATCAGCGTTTGCCGAACGAATCGCAACGCCAGTGGCGACACTGCGTGACTGGGAGCAGGGTAGGTTTACGCCGCCGGGTGGCGTGGTGTGTCTTCTGAAGCTCATCATCAAGCATCCTGAGTTGTCTCAGGAATTAAGTGCTGCGTGATTCCAGTAAGCAAGATTTTGCAAACGGTGTTTGCGCTTTTCATTTGATGCGCTCATGGGCATCCAAGCTTGTTCGCGCTGGCGGAAAATCTGACGGTATGGACAACCTTGGACGATGCGCAACTATCGTCCGACACAGTGCAATTTGATACTGATACGAGGAAGTCCAAATTTTTCTCTGGGTTGACAATAAAGTGGGACTGAGGGAGGTGAAAACGTGACTCTGTCCAGTTTTCACTGAGACATTGAGCCCGCCATGTAAGACGAACGCGCGGTTCTGTGCTTTGCCAATGCATCTTCCCGTGCCTGTTTAGGTGACAGCTGAAACCAGCGTTGACATGCCCGGTAAAACGTACTTTCTTCTGCGAAGCCGAGCAGTGATGCGATGGCCGCTAACGGCACCTGCGGGTCGCAAAGGTAATTTTCGGTGAGTTGTTGCCTCAGGGCGTCAAGCTCTTTTTGAAATGAAGTTCCTGCCTCGGTCAGCCTGCGTTGCAAGGTGCGGTCGCTCATGCACAGATCGCTAGCCACATCGCGGCGCATTACTCTTCCGCTGGCCATGCCACGCACCAAGCTTGTCGCTAGTTGCCTTTCGATTCCCGTAGGATGCAGTTCCCGCACATAGTCTTGTACAACGCGGTCATGTAGTTGGCTCACCGCGGCATTGGCTGTAGGCAGGGGTAGTTGCAGGTCTGCGTTGCGCAGGAGCAAGGCATGGCCTGGTGCGTTGAAGCGTGGCGTGCAAGAAAACGCGAGCTGGTGGCGCTTCAGATCGAATGGCGCTGGATACGCAAGCTCCACACCCAGCGGCACGATGTCGCGGCCCGTGACCCAGCGACAAAAGGCCAAGAAGGTGACTATGGTGTAATCCAACCGCGGAGATCGGCCAGGCTGGGGTGGCTCCATCGGCGTGACCTCAATGCGGCAGCCGTCAGAGGTAACCACAACCCGCAAATCCACCGCATCTGAGACGACTGCGCAGTACTGCACTAGGCGCTCAATAGCCTGCGCAAGGTTCTGACACGACATCATGGAATAGGCCAGCATGTCAAAGCTCGATGGCTTGTCTGCCGTAGCGCGGCTCAGCGCCACAAAAGGCTGCTTGCTTTGTTGCTCTGCCAGCATCCACAGCCGATCCACTTTTTCGACGGGCATCCTGCTGCGGGCATGTTCAAGCTCGCGAATATCGAGCCCGGCCTCCCGAAAAAGAGTGGGTACATCCAGCCCCTGCGTTTTTAACAGATCGCCCACGCCGCGCATCCAAGCTGACGCGATCGTCCATTGCATATGGTTTGAGCTGCGCAGCCGAGCTGTCGATTCGCTGGAGGGGGTGATCATTTCTTCATCTCAATTCAACAGCTTTTGCATAACGAATGCAGCTCCAGGCAGTGCAGTTGGCATAGTGAAGCCAGTAAATTGGCCGCGCATGCCATTGTAGAGACGAGCTGCGCCAAATACCATTTCACGCATCGAATCCACCAATCACCCAAGGAACCCAAGCGATGAAAACTCTTTTGAAAACCAATCTCCAATCCATTTTTAAAATTTCTCTGGTCACAACCGCTTTGGCGCTGGCCGGCGCGGCCCAAGCATCCAATGACTGCGCGGACGTTAACTCCAGCATCCGCGCCACTGCGTTCACCACAAAAACCATGCTGGCAAATGATGGCCTGTGCTTGCGCTCTTTTGCCTGGCAGCCCGCGCAGATGCCCGTTCGCGGTGTTGTGGTGGTTACCCATGGCATTCGGGACTACGCCTTGCGTTACCAGCGCTTTGCCGAGCAGCTCACCAAGCAGGGGTTTGCCGTTTTTGCGCAAGACTTGCGCGGCCATGCCCATTCCGGTGGCGAGCGCCAGCGTTTCGACTCCATGGCACGGATGGTGCAAGACACCGACATGATCGTCAATGAAGCCAAACTACGCTACCCGAATGTCTCGCTGTATGTGTACGGACACAGCCTGGGTGGTTTGATCACGACCCGTTATTCGCTCGACCACGCAGACAAATTGAGCGGTGTGGTTCTGAGCGGCGCAGCCCTGAAGCGGCCTCATAGCGTCTCGGGCTTCAGCGCTGGCTTGGCACAAGTCGTAGCGGCGGTAGCCCCAAGCTTGAAGGTCGTCCAAGTGGACGACAGTGAGTTTTCCCGAGACAAGAACGTGATGGCCGCCCTGGCCAGTGACCCCCTGATTAGCCGTGACAAACTGCCTGCCGGTACCGCTGCCGCGACACTTAAAGCCATAGCTGATGCGCAAGAGCGTATGACGCAATTGAAGCTGCCGCTGTTGGTGATGTATGGCACGGCCGATAGCGTGAACCCCATTGAAGGAAGCCAAGCGTTCGTTCAGTCCGTTGCCAGTGCAGACAAAACCTTGAAATCCTACCCCGGGGTGTACCACGACATGCTCAATGAGCCAGAGCGTGATCAGATTGCGGCCGATATCGTCGCGTGGTTACTTGCGCGGACGAAATAGATTTGTACGCTGCTCTTGGAGTGCCAAGCGTGCGATGAAATTCAGTGTTTGATACGGGTTGTCAACCGAGTGGGAGCGAAAAGCGCAAATACCAACGTCGAAAAAGAAGGCTCTTCATGAGCACGGACGCTGGGCGCGAGGTCAAGCCAGCCGCGGCAGCATCCCAGCGCTACTGCCACCAGACTGGCGAACCAATCTCAGGATGCTGGTGACGTAGCAGCTGTATTTTTTGGACAATTCAACGGGCTTCGGCCCGTTGCGCGCACCACCACCGGCCACAGTGGCGACGCGGCAAGATCGAAAACTGCGTCAAGCATCAAATTTGATATGAAACCGCATCAATCTTGATTCACCAAAGATCCAAGCCTTGCCCAGTACCACCACCAGGGACGACGCGTTGTACCAAAAAGCACTTGAATTGGCAGACCCAGAACTGGACAAGGCCGATCTGTTTCGTGAGTGCTGGCGGAAATCACAAGCGGCACGCCACCTGTGCAGCCCAGCCAGGCGCTACAGCAATCCATTTCACCTTCAAAGCCTGTTTCAAGCCAAAAATATGAAAAATGAACCCCCAGGTTAATTTTTCCTCAAAAACAGCAAAACTGGCAAAAATATGATAAAAAAGGCCTCTAGCTCTCGAATAATATAGAGATATTGCTATATATTTAGTAGCACTATATTGCAACTCTGCGCGGCTTGCTCTTCCAAGCCATTCCTACGTTGACAGACGGAGCAGCCCTTAAACCGAAAACGGCCCCACATCCGCGCTCAAATCCGCATGCCCCCCAAAATGCTCCACGCAAAAATCCACAAATGCGCGCACTCTGGCGGGTAGCTGTTTGCGGCTGGGGTAGTGAATGAACAACTGCCAGCCTTCGGGTACGTGATCGGGCAGCAGGGTTTTGAGTTGGCCTTCTCGCAACGCGATTAAAGCGAGCGGCTGGGGGATTTGGGCAATGCCGATGCCATCCACACAGGCTTGCAGCAGAGCCCGAAAATCATTGCAAACAAAGCGCCCTGGCAGTTGCAGCATTTGCATGCTGCGCGCGCCATCGCTTCGGGTTTGCACGAAAAAAGGCGTCGGCTGCTCGCGCCCTGTGATTTGCAATTGCAGCAGCGAATGCGTTGCCAAATCGTTCAAGGTGGCAGGCGCACCGTGCTGCGCCAGGTACGCGGGCGACGCACACAGCAGCAAGCGCAGTGGCCCCAGTGGCCGCGCCACAAAGGCTGCATCGCTCAAAACACCCACGCGAATACCCACGTCAAAGCGCTTGGCGATCAACGACGTCGAGTCTTCGCTGAGCTCCAACTCCAGTTGGATGTTGGGATACCGCGCGAAGAACTTGGGCAGAAGCGGCACAAAGTACAAAAAAGCCACGGGCGAGATGATGGTGACGCGCAGCTTGCCGCTGGCCTCTTTCACATCGCTGGCCGCATCTTTGCAGGCGGCATCAAGCAGTGCCAGCGGTCCCTTGCACTGCTCCAAAAAGGCTTGGCCCTCAGGGGTGATTTGCAAGGCCCGAGTGCTGCGCGCGAGCAGGCGCACGCCCAGGCCTTGTTCCAGCCGACTGATGTTTTGGCTCACCGCCACAGGCGATATGCCCAGCTCGCGCGCGGCCGCCGCAAAGCTGCCCAGCTCAGCCGTGCGAGTGAAGTTCAGAATGCCGCGCAATGATTGCATCTGGAAAGTTGGCGCTCAGGATTGCAAAGTTTTTATGTGGAATGCATGAAGTATTACTGCAATTGTGCAATGTACCAAGACTTTTTACAGTCATGGCTCCTTAACTCCTTTTTGAAAGAAATCACCATGAAATACCTTCTGCTTTGCCAATACCAGCCCGCCGCTTTTGCCAATGTTCCCAAAGAAGCCGAGGCTCAAATGATGGAGGCCATGATGTCCTACAACCACCAATTGATTCAAGCTGGGGTGCTGGTTGCCGCCGGCCAATTGGCACCGCCCGAGACCGCGCAGCGCGTGTTCACCCACAACGGACACATCAAAACGCAAGACGGCCCAGCGCTAGCCGGAGACACCCAAATTGGCGGCTACTACCTGGTAGATGTCCCCACCGAAGCCGAGGCGACCGGTTGGGCCGCCAAATGCCCAGCCGCCAAGTTTGGCGCGCTGGAGGTACGGCAAGTCGCGTTTTCACCCCTTTAATCCACAGCACCCACTCGCCCCTTTTTCACCCCTTTTTCATCACTTTCTCACCATTTTTAGGAGCCATTCACCATGCCTGATATCCCATTCAACGTCACCTCTATCCTGGCCTGCACTGTTGCCGGGTTTTTCTTGAGCTTCATCTGGTACACGCCGTTGTTTGGCAAAGCGTGGGCTAAAGAGATGGGGTTTGATCCGTCCGAGCAGCCTGCGACCCCGGTTTTGATCAAATCCTTGTTGATGACCGTCCTCGGCGTGTTTCTGATCTCCATGGTGCTGGCCAACAACATGGCGGTTTGGACACCCAGCACCTGGGGCATCACTGGCAAAGACCTGCCCAAATACGCCCAAGCCCTGCAAGCTGGAATTTTCACGTGGATGGGGTTCTTTTTGCCCACGCTGTTGCACGGCGTCGCATGGGAAAAGCGCTCATGGAAGCTGTTCGCCATCAACGCCGGGTATTATTTGACGCTGCTCTTGCTGCTGTCTTTCATCACGATTTACCTGCGGTAAACAATTGCTGACCCACCCCCATCCAGATAGGCCTGCCCGCACCGCCATGAACACCCTTCACCTGACTTTGCTGTTTGCTGGTTTGTGCGCTTTGCTTCAATTTGCACTCACCGTTTGGGTGATCGTGCGGCGAGTGCAAGCGCGGGTGGATTTGATGGATGGGGGCGATAAGCCGCTGCGGCAGCGCATTCGTGCGCACGGCAACTTTACAGAAACGGTGCCGATGGGCTTGATCTTGATCGCGCTGCTTGAGCTGCGCGGACTGCCACCCGCCTGGTTGGTGGCATTGGGAACCTGCTTGCTGTTGGGCCGCGTGCTTCATGCGACCAGCCTGCTGACGGATGGTGCCTTTTGGAGCCGATGTGCCGGCATGGTGTTGACGTTGGTATTGTTGAGCGCAGGCGGCGTGCTGTGCATTGGTATGTTTTGGGGTGGTTAATTCCCCAGACCGCTGAACACTCTAAAAGTCAGATCTAGCTAAATAGCTTGGTCAAATTTATGGGTTGAACCATTTCCCCACAAAAAAGCCCCACCTCGGTCAAGAAGGTGGGGCAAATTGGCCCGACACCGGTCACGGTGCCGGGCCAATGGGGAGATCGAAGGTTTACAGACTTTTTTTGTCTTTGCTAAACCATGAGTCGCTGGCTTTGCGGCCCCACTCAGCGACTTGCTTTTCGGCTTCGTCTTTGGCAACGCCGTAGCGCTCTTGAATTTTGCCGGCCAGTTGGTCTTGGCGACCTGCAATCACGTCCATGTCGTCATCGGTCAGCTTGCCCCATTGTTCTTTGGCTTTGCCAGTGACTTGTTTCCAGTTGCCTTGAATTTGATCCCAGTTCATAGTGAACTCCTTAGGTTTGGTTGCTTAAAAATTTGCCAAGCTGCGAGATGCGACTTGGCCCGGTTTGCTTCAATTCGCTTAAGGACGAATGGCAATTTCGTTGCGCACGGTTTTCACGCCACTGACGTTGCGGGCCAGGTTGCCTGCGATGAATTTTTCATCGCCATTTTTGGCAAAACCCGACAGCATGACGGTGCCGTTCAACGTCTCTACGCTGATGGAAGACGCATCGACTTGCTTGTCTTCAATAAATTTGGCCTTCACCCGGGTGGTGATGCCCGCGTCGTCGATGTAGGCACCTACCGTTTCTTGCCCACGGCTCACGGCGCAGCCGGAAATGGTGACAAGGGCAAAGGCGGTCATGGTGACAGCCAGGATGTTGCGAGCGATTGTGGTTTGAAATTTCATGGTCATTCTCCAGTTTGTTGAGGGTTAGCTACTTTGGTTGGGTGCGTCTTGGGCATTGCCCCAAGCCGACAGCTAAATGTAAAAGTCCTGGTTCTCGGCAGCCATCAGCAAGCCGCTCTTGTCGGTGTAGGACGAAACCCCTGATGTGCTCATTGCGCTTGCTTCGCCCGATGAGTGGGTTGCGTCATTTGCCGCCTTCGTCGTATTTGCTGTATTCGTCTCGCTCGCCGTGTTTGTGCCTTTGTTATCCGCCTGCGTGCTGTCCTGAATCACCTGCTGCAATTGCTCAACCTGCTCAACATGTGACTCCTGTGCTTGGGTGTGGATATGCCAGGCCGCTACAAAAAGCGCAGCAATTGCGGGTCCCAAAACAAAGCCGTGCACGCCAAACACCACCATGCCACCCAGCGTGGTCACCATCACCAGGTAGTCGGGCAGGCGGGTGTCTTTGCCCACCAAGGCGGGTCGCAACACGTTGTCCACCAGGCCGATGACGAGTACACCAAAGGCGGTCAGGCCCACGCCGTGCCACACCTCGCCAATCACAAAAAAGTAAAGGGCCACGGGCACCCACACCAGCGCTGCGCCCACCGCCGGCAGCAGCGACAAAAACGCCATCACCACCGCCCACAGCAAGGCGCCGCTCACGCCCAGCACCCAAAATGCCAGGCCACCCAAAGCGCCTTGAATCACCGCAATCACCAGGTTGCCTTTGACGGTCGCCCTGACCACAGTGGCAAATTTGTTGAACAGCTGGTGTTTGTTGCCTGCCGCCAGCGGTATGGCGTGGCGGATTTCCCGGGCGAGTTGCTCGCCATCGCGCAGCATGAAAAAAGCCAGGTACAAGGTGATGAACAAACTGGCGATGTAGTCCAGCGTGACCATACCAATGTCCAGGGTTTGCGCGGCGATGAACTGGCTGCCCTGGGCCAGCAGGTCAGCCGCGCGTCGGTGAACGACTTCAAACTGGCCCAGACCAAAGCGGTCCAGCAAATTGGCCAACCAGGAGGGCAGGGCGTCAAACACGGCGTGCAAATAGGGCACAGGCTGCAGTTCGCCAGACTCCAACTTTTGGTACAGCGCGGCGGCGTCACGGGCCAGGGCCGCCAGAATCAGCGCCATGGGAATGATCAGCATGACCACCACAATCAGCAGGGTGACTAAGGCGCTGGCATTGGCTTCACCGCGCCAGCGCCCCAGCAAGCGCCTGTGCAGCGGCGCGAACAGCAGCGCGATGATGCAGGCCCACAAAACCGCGCCATAAGACGGGACCAGCACCCAGCCTAGCGCTACGGTCACGATCACCAACAAACTGGCCAAACCCTTGCCCACGGGCTGCAGCGGTATTTCGTTGGCGGCGACGCTCATGGCGGGCGGGCTGGGCGTGGGCGCGGGCTTGCCGGTCAACGCAGCTTTAGGACTTTTTGAGCAGGGAAACCACAAAGGTGATGGCCGCCAAAATAGCGAACACCACGAACAATATTTTGCCAATTTCCATAGCACCGGCGGCAATGCCACCAAAGCCGAAAATGGCAGCTATCAAGGCAATGACAAAGAAAACAACGGCGTAATGCAGCATGGTGAATCTCCTGATGAGGTGGGTTGAAACGACTGAACCGCTTGGGTTTGCGCAGCTTGAATCTGCGACGTGACCAGTGTCAGGGCGGCTCAGCACTTGGCAAATAGGCGCAGCCCATGGGCGGGTGTGGGTCGGCAGCGCGTGGGCGTGTAGGCGCGCGCCTACGTGAAGGGCCAAATCGGGTCGATTTTGACCAAAAAGAACCTGCAGGTTCTTTTTTATTGAAAACGCCTAAAAATGGCCAAAATATGAATAAAAGAGGCCTCTAGCTCTCGAATAATATAGATAATTTGCTATTTTTAATATAGCAGTACTCACGCGAACCTTGGTCGGCTCCAGCCCAGTACCAAAACGGAACTCAACCGGTTCCACAGCGTCAAGCTGCGTCAAGCTGTGACGGTCGCGGCTTGGGCTTCGGTTGCCACTTTCGGCTGAACCACGTGTTGCGGCAGACTGGCCTGGATCAGGGTGCCTTGGCCGGGTGCTGAGGTCACGGTCAACACACCGCCTTCCACCTCCACCCGAAAGCGCATGCCCACCAGGCCGTAGCGTGAAGCGGTTTTGACCCGGGTGTCAAAACCCTGCCCGTCGTCGCGCACGGTCACGGTGACGTAGCCATCTGCCGTACCCAGGCCAACCCAGACTTGTGTGGCCCGGGCGTATTTGCCCACATTGGTCAAAGCCTCCTGCACCAAGCGGTAAATCATCAGTTCGGCAGACGGCGTGAGCAGCACGGGCTTGGCCTGGCAATGCACCAACACGCCTGAACTGCCCGCAAATTCGCGCGACAAAATCTCTAACGTAGCCACCAGGCCCAGGTTGCTCAGGGCCGATGGGCGCAGGTTTTCGATGATGTCGCGTCCTAGAGCCACACTGCCGTTCAGGGTTTCGACCAGGTGCTCCAGCAGGC
>JANPCR010000143.1:0-28460 GCA_031431035.1 Rhodoferax sp. | reverse complement strand
GCGCAAACGATCCAGCGCTTGGTCTGCATCGGGTGCGAGCGTTGATTGAAGTCGGACTCGCTGCGCCAAGGCTGCGCGCATTTCAACCCAAGTGATTTCCGCCACAAAAAGGCTGGTGGCGGACTGCGCCTGCGCCACCATGGGCGCTGAACCTGCTTCGTTGATGTACAGCTTCATCAACGCCGAGGTGTCGCAAAACAGAATCACCGCAGGCCACGCATGTCCAGCATCAAGTCGCTCATGGTTTTGCCGTCTGGCGAGGGCCCCAAAGCGATGGGTCGGCCCAAGTTGATAGTCTGACTGGCTTCTGTCACTTGGACGCCAGCAGCGTGCAAACGCTCAAGCACATCGCGGGTCGTTACGCCTGAATTCGCAGCAATAGCATCGCGCGCGGACTTGCGTTTGACAGGACCCCTGGTCGCCGCTTCAGACGGCGATTCTGCGGCGACGATTTGCGCCACCGTTTTGCGGTGTGACGTGATCTGCACCGTCACTCCCGCCCGAGCGCGAGCAATTGCAAACGCAGGTCTGGCCTTTAGCTCGCGGATTGAAATTTGAAGGGCTTGTGATTCCATGTGACCTGAATTGAGGTGAAATTGAGGTCGCATTATGGCATTTTTTTTGAAAAACTTATTTTGTGGTCTCAACTATCTCAAGGCTTTTGGGGTGGTATGGCAATTGAATTTGCCTTGCGCTGACTGTGATACCCGCACAAACCAAGCAATTCTCCCGCGCTCACGCCCTCTTGCTGTGTATTCAGTGTTGCCGGGAGTTTTTCGCGCAATACGTCGTTGTAGCAATGGTGCATCCAGTAGGCAACCATGACATCACATTGGTTTTTTTTGTCCCGAAACTCTTGGCGGAATGGACTTTCAGGTTTACACAGTTCAACAGTCAGCAGCGGATACGTGGACTGAAACCAGGCGTCGGTCGGAACTGGTCTGCCCTGCGCCTGCTTCCGTCCCAAAACCGCATGCCACTTGCCTTGTCGCTGTGACCGGATCAGACTAAGCCGCTTTCTTAAGCTCTGCAGCAGGCGCAAACATCGCCTCCATCTCGCGCCGCACCTTGTACGCATCGGTGGTCGTGTCCATCGCCACATCGGCCCAGCTCAGGCTCTGGCCTTTTTTAACCGGCCGAATCACCTTGACCTGATGCGCCAGGCCCAAAGGCAAACCGCCCATCCTCGTCGACGTGTCGGCAGGCAGCAACTTGCCCCATACCGTGTAGCCTCCCTCGCCGTCCAGCATGTCACCCGGTTTCAAATCTTTCTTGGCGGTGGCCACCACGTCAGCGTTCCAACAGGTGGCCACACCCGTGGGCTCGCCACGCAAGGCGACGGACGCGACCGACACGCCGACTTCCAGGCCAATCAAATGCCAGCGTTTGTACAGCGTGAAATAGCGGCCACTGGGGTCGGTGTGGGCGTTGTATTCCTCAAAACAATTGCGGATGTACTCGGTCTCGCCCTCGACCGTCACCCACACGCCCATGCGAATGTCATAGGGAATTTTGCGGCCATTGGCTTCCAGGGACGAGATCACCTCCACCATGCCTTTGCGCTCCAGCACGCCGCCCTCTGCTTTGGGGCGCGTCACAAATGGAATGTCTTCGACACTGGCAGGCGGGTACAACAGGCCGTTGCTTGGCACAGTCAGGCCCGTGGCGTTGGCAACAGCGGTCGATTCGATGCTGGGCTTCGAACCATCCAGAAAGCTGTTGAACATTTTGGGGTTCAGCCCGCCGCGCAGGGCTTGCTCGGGCGTCAGGCCGTAGTTGCCCCACACCGTGTCGGGGGTTGATTCGCAAAAGTGCGGCAACCATTTGTGGCCCCGCCCAGCCGCCACCACAGGGAAGCCGCAGGTGCGCGCCCAATCTACCAAATCGCAAATCAGTGCGGGTTGGTCGCCAAACGCGAGTGAATACACCACGCCTGCCTGCGCCGCCTTGCGGGCTAGCAAGGGACCGCAAAACGCATCGGCTTCGACCGTCACATTCACCACATGCTTGCCGTGCTGGAACGCCAGCAGGCAGTGCTCTACCGCCGCCACCGGGTTGCCAGTGCACTCCACAATGATGTCGATTTGCGGATGCGTCACAACCGCGTGCCAGTCCTCGGTGATCCAGGTGGCACCGGTTTGAATAGCGGCTTGGGCAGAAGGCGCTTGGGTCAACTCGGGTTTCCAGCCGACACGGGCCAGGTTCGCGCGGGCTGCGTCGGGCGACAAGTCGGCAATGGCCACCAAATGCACGCCCGGTGTGCGCGGAATCTGCGCCAGGTACATGGAGCCGAATTTGCCCGCGCCAATCAGTCCGATGCGAACCGGTTTGTGGTCTGCCGCGCGTTGTTGGAGTTTGGTGTACAGGTTCATCGTGATCAGGCTACTTTGCGTGGAGCGGCAATTTCGTCCATCGACGTTTGCATGGCGGTGGCGGGCACGCCGTCTTTCCAGGGCAGATCAACCGGGTAGTCTTTGACCAAGCAGTCATCAGGCAGGCAAGTGATGGGCGTGAAGTCGCGGTGGGCAATGTATTCGGGCCGTTTGTGGCGGCGAATGTGGTTGCTCACGGCGCACAGGCTCAGGTAAACCGCGACCCGATTGAAGGGCGACAAGTTGCTGCCAGAGGCGTGAACCAAACACGAGTGAAACAAAATCATCGACCCGGCCGGGCCTTTGGGGCTGACAATGCCGCCGTTTTTGCCACCGCCGCGCTGCACCAGTTGGCGAATCAAATCATTGCTGACCGTCCACAGCGGGTAGCTGGTCGTGGTCAGGTCGTGCTTGGCATCGACCACGCCTTTTTTGTGGCTGCCGGGGATGAACATCAGCGGGCCGTTGTGCTCCGTCACGTCGTCCAAAAAAATAGCGATGTTCATGGCGCGCTCAGTCGGCATCAGGTCGTCATTCAACCAGGTGCCGTAGTCCTGGTGCCACTGCCACACGTCGCCTTCAAAGGCCATTTTTCCGTTGATTTTGAACTGGTGCATGTAAAGCGCCTCACCCAGCAAATCTTCCACCGGCTCGATCATGCGTGGGTGGCGGGCCAGGCGGGCAAAAGGCTCGCTGTACATGTGCGCGGCAAAGTTGGTACGCACCGCGTCTTTGCCTTTTTCTCGCACGTTAAAGTCTTCGCGGCGCTCATAAAGTTCGGGCACAGCGTCGTTGAGTTTTTGGGTTTCTTGCGGCGTGAACAGGGCAGGGAAAAACAGGTAACCGTCGCGGTCAAACTGGGCTTTTTGCTCGGGGGTCAGTTTCATTGAATCGCTCCTTGAGAAATTGGGTTTGGGTTGGTGTTTTGGCCTTGGGCGAGGGCTGTGGCCAGCAAGCGGGCCAGGTTGTTGCTCGCGTCAATGCCGTGTTGTCGAATCAAGCGTTCAGCTGCGTCTTCATCGCCTTGGGCAATGGCCTCTGCAATGGCCGCGTGCTCGTCCCAAATGGTTTCGCGCATGGTCGACACCTGCAACACCGCCCCCATGGCGCGGCGAATGTGCTGCCAATGCAATTGCGCGCTGGCGGCGATGAGCGGGTTGCCCGATGCGGCGTAAATAGCCGCATGAAAGGCCTCGTCAGCGGCCATCATGGCTTTGACGTTGTTGCCGTGTGCGGCAGCGCGACCTTGCGTGATCAAACGCCTATCGATCTGAACGCGCCCGCCTGCCGCCAACCTGGCCGCCAACGCGTCCAACGCGCTTCGCACTTGGTAAATTTGCACCAACCCGTCTACATTGATCGGTGCCACCAACACGCCACGCCCTGGCGCATCCAGCACAAACCCGTCTTTCTTCAAGAGCCGCAAGGCCTGCAAAACAGGCTGGCGCGACACGGCCAATTGCGCCGCAATCTCCTCTTGCGTGATGCGCGCACCCGGCGCCAAAGTGCCGTCGCTGATGGCGTCCAGCAAGCTGCGGTAAACCTGATCGACCAAATCTGGTGACGATTCGATTTGGATGAGGTGCGGCGCTGGATGGGGCGTAGGACGGTACGCGTGGTGAGGTTTAGTTTGCATTCTGTATACAGAATACATCAATCAGCAGGTTGGAGGTCAAAATCCTCCAGTCCAGTTAGTTTTGTGCCATCAAATGATGGCACAATTAGGCTAGGAGTCCAACTATGCAGTCTTTCGCAGTGCGCGATTTGCGCGAACACACGGGCGAGCTAGTGCGCAACGCTGAAAACGGCGCGTATTCAGTGGTTTCAAAACACGGCAAACCGCTGTTCGTCGCCATGCCGTTCAACGACGCTTTGCTTCAGTCGGGCGTGAGCGTGGCCATGGCCGACAAACTGGTAAGAGACGGTGAACTGTCAGTGGCAGCCGGTGCCAAGTTGGCTGGTTTGCCCTACGCCCGGTACTTGCAACACTTGGGCGCGTGCGGCTACAGCATGGTCGATGAGACCAGCGATCTGGCGGCTGAATTGGTACTGTTGCAATCCCATTTAGTTGCCCCCAAAGCGTGATGCCGCAGCAGAGCTTTCCCAAGCTCATCGTGGCTGACGCTGGGCCGCTCATTGCCCTGTCCGTGGGTGGCGTTCTGCCCAAGGCCATCGACTTGTTGGGTGGTTTGTTGGTGCCCGAGGCGGTTTTTCAAGAATGCACCGAAGACGTGTCTGCCCCAGGAGCCGTCATTTTGCGCGACCTCACCCTTGCCCACCGCTTGCAGATCATTCCGTCGGCTGACTTAAAGCCGCTGGACGCCAGCTTTGCCCATGGCTTGGGCGGCGGCGAAGTTGCCGTGTTGTCTTATGCCTTGCAGCGGGGCTTGCTGACACTGATCGACGAGCGCCGCGCACGTCGCGTTGCCGCTCGGCTGGGCGTGCGCGTCATTGGCAGCGGCACGGTATTGGCCCTACTTAAACAGCAGGGCTTGATTGCCAGTGTCAAGCCCGTTTTGTCAGCTTGGCGGGAGCACAGCTATTTCGTGTCTGAGCCCTTGGTGCTTGAAATTTTGCGCTTGGCAGGCGAGGGCTGACAGCGAAACAGCGCCAGATTTCATTCAGTCGACACATAGGCTGCCTCAAAGAGTGACAAATGACCCAAAAACAGCCAAGCGCCAAGGCCCCGATTTCCCTAAAATGGCTCTAACAAAGGGTTACAGAGGGAGTGGCGGGTGAAAAGATTAGCAAAATTGTCGGTTTTAGGGGCATTGAGCTTGGCAACCAGCTTGGCGCTGGTGGCGTGCGGCGGCGGCGAAGGGTCGGTGGCTGAAAGCACGTCGGCGGCTGCCAGCGCAGGTAACGCGGCGACCGATGCCACCGTCTTGGCGGGTGTTGCTGGAGTCGCTGGCGTTGCATCCACATCACCCACGTCAGTTTTGCCGTCGTCCACAGCTTCTGCGCCGGCGGGTTCGACCGCTGTGGATGCGGCAGGTGCGCAACCTGCCAGCGTGGCCGCCCCCATCGCGGCGGGCCCGGTTGCCAACACGCCGTCTATTGCCGCCGCTAATTCGACCGCTGCACCTGACAACAGCGTGATTTTTGTCGAACCCACGCAGTTGACCGTGCCCGAGTATTTGGCGCGGCGCAACACGGGCGTCATCACCGCGACTGACCCGTTTCCGGACGCTGCGGCCATGGCTGCGCTGGCGGCGGCCAACCGCAAGTTGGCGGTTGCGCAGCTTGCGGCAGACATGGCAATCAATTCAAACTATTCTAGTTTTGCTATCAACGCCGTGGTGGTGCCGCCTTTGACTTACGCTTTGCTGCGCGATTTGACGGCGGCGTCCAGTGGCGACACTTTGACGCAAATCAAAAACAGCGGGTTCGACACCGCGCCCGTGCAGTACGTGGCAACTCTGCAAACCAGCCGAGTCACGCACCAGTTGTGGGCGGATCGGGGGCGGCGCTTTCGCACGGGCTTCTTCCAATCTACCGACACCTTGGGGCCATGGCCGCGCCTGAAGGCATGGCAAGCCGCTGAAACTGACTTTGCCAGTGGCAGCTTCACCACAGATTTTGCGTTGACCAAAGGCCTGGCAGCGGCCAGCGACAAGCTTTCGCCCGCCAACTTGCCTGGCCCTACCCGCAATATCCGCGCTGTGGTTGCCAATTCAGTGTCTGAACAGGCCAATTGGGGTGCGGTCACGCCGTTTGAGGGCGTTTTTGACCGAGGCATCACAAAGCACGACCTGGTGCGCCTACCCCTGCTGAGGGTGACGGCGGGTGTGAAACGATTCGCAGGCGCTGACTTCACCGCAGACGTGTTGCCGATGGCTGACGGCCTGCAACTGATGACTTTGCGGCCACAGGTCGGCAAATTGCAAGATTTCAGCAAAACCCGTCTGGAAGCCGCATTGGCAGAGGCGGTGCAAGGCCTACTGGGCAGTGGTGCCACACCCGCCGCTGGCGAAATGATGCTGCCCAAAGTCGATATTGATTTACCGATGGACTCCAAAGCCGCCCTATCGCGCGCTGGCATCACCTTGCCGTTTGACGAGGTAAATGCCAATTTCCGCAGCTTGGACGGCCTGGGCGGAATCTACGCGGTGCCCGCTTTTTCAGGGGCGAGTCTGAAAGTCGACAATGATGGGCTGACGCTGAAGGCGGCGGATGCGATGGCGTTCACCTTCAGCCCGAGTAATGTTTTTGGGCCAATCTTCAGCAGTGGCAGTCAAATTCCTGGTTTCAGCAGCTTGACCTTCGACCTCTTCACTTGCCTTTGGCCCAAGGCTAATATGCGCAGCTTTTTCATGGTCATTTTGGACAGCCGAGGCTGGGTAGTGTCGATCGCGGCGATTGAGGCACCTCCCGGCACAACGGTTCAACCCGTGCGCGCCTCATTCAACCCTTGGATTGGCGTGCCCGAAATGGTAGTCAACGGCGATTTGACGGGCACTTACCCGTTGATTGTGATTGCCGCGTCGGGGCAGACGGTGGTGGATGTAATCGGGCAATCCAGCCAATTTGGTTTTGTCCCTAAAGATCTTGTGACCTATTCGCATCAAACTTGTGCGCAATGAAATAGGTGAATCTAAACACGTACCTTGCGACGTAAGCCAAAAGTTGAAAATGCGCCAAAAAAGAGCCTAAAAATGAAAAAAGAACCTGCAGGTTCTTTTTTCCCAAAAATGACTCAAAAGTGCCGTTTTATGAACAAACTAAGGCCCTAGCTCTCGAATAACATCAATAGTTTGCTATGTATATTATAGCAATTGTAGAGTGATCAAAACACTCGTGTTGCAGAGCTTCAACTACCGCCAGCCTCACCCGCCCGCTTGATTCGGCCCAGGCGTCGAGTGAGTTTGCGATTGGCCTTGCGAAGGGTTTTGCGTCGCAGCACGAGCGGGCGGGGGGCTTACCAAACTGCCATCGGCCAGTCGCAAAGAGTTACCTTCCACCGTCACTTTGCTGCCTGCGCCCACGGGGCTGGCCAGTTCGAACGTGCGCAGGCTTTCGTTGTCCAAACGAACTTTCACCTCGTACACGGTGGCCTTTTTCATATTTTTCTCAATCTCGTTTCCCGCCCAGCCGCCGCCGACCGCACCCAGCACGGTGGCTGCGGTTTTGCCACTGCCGCCACCGACCTGGTTGCCCAAAACGGCCCCCAAAACACCCCCCGCCACCACGCCCACGCCGCTGGGTGCAACATTGCGAGTGATGGGGCTCGAGGCTTCAACCGTGCCGCAATTTGCGCACACCGGCTTGGGCGCGGGCGCTGGCACAGGTGCGGGCGCTTGGGTGACCACAACCGCGCCGGAGTTGGCGGCGGGTTTGCTCGCGGTGTCATTCTGGGCCGCAGTTTGGGCAGGCGATTTGGCAGCAACGACTGGTTTTGCGCGCACGTCGGCCTTTTGCACTGCTGATTTGGGAGCCGCTTCTTTGGCCGCAGCGGCTGGTTTTTCAACCTCATCAATCATCGGGGCGCCAGAACCCACAGTTTTGGCATCAGCCTGCAACGCGCCGCCGGGTGCCAAATCGCGTTGAATCACTGGCGCATTGGGCGCAGAAACCGCCCTGACTTCCACTGGCGCGCGGGTTTGCAGGTAAATCAGCGATCCGCCCAGGGCCACCACCGCAGCGCCAAGCAGGCTGATGGCAATCCACAACGGCTTGTTGCGCGAACGGGTGCGAATGAATGAGCGGGTCATGGCGGGGGAAGCGGTCATGATCGGAATCCTTTGAAAACCTTAAAAAGTGAGGCAGGTGAAGGAGCCAGCGCAAGGCAAGCTCTTCTAAATAACGTGCGGCAAGTTCAAAGGTAAACAAAAAATCCGCCCGTATTTAGCAGAGTTTGTAACCAGGCGTTAAGGGGCGCGCCTAGCCCCCGCTAGTTACATGACGGCCGCCGCGCTTTGGGACTACAAATTTGGGGCCAGCAAGCGCTGCAAATCAGCCTCGACCAAGCCTCGGCGCTGGGCCAAGTCTTTCAGTTGGTCGTCGCCAATTTTGCCCACGTTGAAGTAAACGCTGTCCGGGTGGCCCAGGTAAAAACCGCTCACGCTGGCAGCGGGCATCATGGCCAGGCTTTCCGTCAGGCTCATGCCAATGTCATCGCATTGCAGCAACGCAAACATGTCTTTTTTAACGCTGTGGTCGGGGCAGGCCGGGTAGCCGGGGGCTGGGCGAATGCCATGGTACTTTTCGGCCACCATGTCTTCATGGCTTAAGGACTCTTGGGCGGCATAGCCCCACAAATCGGTGCGCACGCGGTGGTGCAGGCATTCGGCAAAGGCTTCGGCCAGCCGGTCGGCCAAGGCTTTGAGCATGATGGACGAGTAGTCGTCCAGGTCATCTTGAAAGTACTTTTCTTTCTTTTCAGCGCCAATGCCTGCGGTCACGGCAAACACGCCAGCGTAGTCTTTCAAGCCGGTTGGCCTGCCTTGCGCATCCAGCTTGGGGGCCACAAAGTCGGCCAGACAGCGGCTGGGGCGCATTTTGCCGTCAACCACCTGCTTTTCAGCCTGTTGGCGCAAGCCGTGCCAGGTCATGGCCACCTCGGTTCGGGTGTCGTCGGTGTAGAACTCTATGTCGTCGTCATTCACGCGGTTCGCCGGGTACAAGCCGATCACGCCATTGGCAGTCAGCCAGCGCCCTTCGATCAGGCGCTTGAGCATGCGCTGGCCGTCCGCGTACACGCGCACGGCCTCGGTGCCCACCACGTCGTCTTTCAAAATCGCAGGGAACGGCCCCGCCAAATCCCAGGTCTGGAAAAACGGGCCCCAGTCGATGTACTTGGCCAATTCGCTCAGGTCAAAGTTTTTGAAGACGCGGCGGCCCAAAAATTTGGGCACCGTAGGCTGATTTTTTGTCCAGTCAATCGCGGTTTTATTGGCCCGGGCTTTGGCCAGCGGCCACAGGGGCACCACCTTTTTGTTGGCATGCTGCAAACGAACTTTGTCGTAATCGGCATTCAGTTCAGCCACGTACGCGCTGGCGCGGTCAGACAGCAGCGATTGCGCCACGCCCACACTGCGTGAGGCATCGGGCACGTACACCACGGGGCCTTCGTAATGGGGCGCAATTTTGACGGCGGTGTGCACGCGGCTGGTGGTGGCCCCGCCAATCATGAGCGGGATTTTGCGAATGCGAAAGTGCTCATCCTTTTGCATTTCGCCCGCGACGTACTGCATTTCTTCCAGGCTGGGGGTGATGAGGCCAGACAGGCCCACAATGTCCGCGCCCTCGACCTTGGCGCGGGCCAAAATCTCGTGGCAAGGCACCATCACGCCCATGTTGATGACTTCAAAGTTGTTGCATTGCAGCACCACGGTGACAATATTTTTGCCAATGTCGTGCACGTCGCCCTTCACCGTGGCAATGATGATTTTGCCTTTGGTGCGCACGTCGCGCCCTGCGGCTTCGTCCAGCCGCTTTTCTTCCTCAATATAGGGAATGAGGTGGGCCACAGCCGACTTCATCACGCGGGCTGACTTGACCACCTGCGGCAAAAACATTTTGCCTTGGCCAAACAGGTCGCCCACAATGCTCATGCCTGCCATCAAAGGGCCTTCAATCACGTGCAGCGGGCGCCCGCCCGTGGCCAAAATCGCTTGGTAGGCCTCTTCGGTGTCGGGCACGATGAAGTCGGTGATGCCGTGCACCATGGCGTGGCTCAAGCGCTGCTCCACCGCCACCGGGTGGTCGGGCGTGCCGCGCCAATCGAGCTTTTTGCTCTCGTCTTTGGCACCGCTTTTGGCGCTGTCGGCAATTTCAACCAAGCGCTCGCCTGCATCGGCACGGCGGTTCAAAATGACGTCTTCCACGCGCTCGCGCAAGACGGGCTCCAGATCGTCGTAAACGCCCACCATGCCCGCGTTCACAATGCCCATGTCCATGCCGGCTTGAATGGCGTGGTACAAAAACACCGTGTGAATGGCTTCGCGCACGGGGTCGTTGCCGCGGAATGAAAAACTCACGTTGCTGACGCCGCCCGACACTTTGGCACCGGGCAAATTGGCCTTGATCCAGCGCGTGGCCTCAATGAAATCGACCGCGTAGTTGTTGTGCTCTTCAATGCCGGTGGCCACGGCAAAAATGTTGGGGTCAAAGATGATGTCTTCGGGCGCAAAGCCCACTTCATCGACCAAAACGCGGTAAGCGCGCTCGCAAATTTCGGTCTTGCGGGCGTAGGTGTCGGCCTGGCCTTTTTCATCAAACGCCATCACCACAGCTGCAGCACCGTAGCGACGCACCAGCCGCGCCTGGTGCTTGAACTGCTCCACGCCTTCTTTCATGCTGATGGAATTGACAATGCCTTTGCCTTGAATGCAGCGCAAACCGGCTTCAATGACGTCCCACTTGGAGCTGTCCACCATGATGGGCACGCGGGAAATGTCGGGTTCCGACGCGATCAAGTTCAAAAACCGCACCATGGCGGCCTTGCTGTCAAGCATGGCCTCGTCCATGTTGATGTCGATGACCTGCGCGCCGTTTTCAACCTGCTGGCGGGCGACCGAGAGCGCCTGGTCAAACTCGCCATTCAAAATCATGCGGGCGAAGGCTTTGGAACCGGTCACATTGGTGCGTTCGCCAATGTTGACGAACAGCGTTTTGTCGTCAATTTGAACGGGCTCCAACCCAGACAGCATCATGGGCCGTACAGGGCCAGAATTGCCTAGGCTAGCGGGGGAGTCTGGCGTATGGGACGTGTCAGTCGATTGGGGCATGCATCTCACCTGTGAAAATTGAATCAGGTGAGCGTGGTTGACGGTACTGTTGGATGTACTTGTCCAAGCCTGGCTCAATTGCGCATTCTTTTGCGCAATTCGCTGCAACGCTCCTTGGATTCCTGTATTTTACGGCTTCGCCATCAGGCGAGCCAAACAGAACCCCAAACTCCGTGGCAATTTAAATGGTTTCCCAACGAGCGCTCTTTTCAGATGCAAATAGCGCGTCGATCACCTGCATGTTGCAAACTGCGTCTTCCACGCCATAGGGCAACGGCGCCTTGCCTCGAACCGCTTTTGAAAACGCGTCGCCTTGCAAGGTGTACTGGTTGCAGGCGGGCAGGGTTTCAATCTCAGCGGCGCGGCCACCCAAGACTTTGCCATCATCCAGGAAAATACGGGTTTCAGCGCCCGGCAACGGATTGAACGGGACTTCTATTTCAAGCCGCCTCTTCGTGCCAACCGCTTGAACGCGTTGAAACGGCGTGGCTTGGGTGGACACAGTGAAGTCAAGTCGCCTGCCCTCGCCAAAGTCCAGCAGGGCGCTGGCGGTTCGGTCAGTTTTGAATTGAGGATCGCGGTCAACCAGCGACAAGGCTCGCAATGGCTGGGAACCGAACAAAAACCGCCCTGCCACTATGGCGTAACAGCCGATGTCATACAAAGCACCGCCGCCGTTGGCTGGCCGGTTGCGGATGTTGTTCGCATCTTGGTTGGTGTACGAAAAAAACACCTGCACGCTTCGCACATCGCCCAAAACACCACTTTGCACCAGCTCACGCGCGCGCAACCATTGCGGGTGAAAGCGCACCATAAAGGCTTCCATGATGTGCACTTTGTCGGCCACTTCTTTGACTTGCGCCGCCTCGCGGGCGTTCATGGCGAACGGTTTCTCGCACAAAACGTGTTTGCCCGCGCGGGCAGCTGCCAGCGTCCAGTGCGCGTGCATGTCATTTGGCAGCGGGTTGTAAATCGCTTCGATATTGGGGTCGGCCAGCAAGTCTTCGTAACTGCCATAGGCTTTGGGAATGCCAAGTTTCGTGGCCCAGGTTTGAGCCGATTCGATAGTGCGCGAGGCGATTGCGTCGATGCTGCAATATTGACTTTTTTGCATCGCGGGAATGACCTTTTCCCAGCCAATTTTGGCGGTGCTCAAAACGCCCCAGCTGACTTTTTTCATGGTTTGGCTTTCATTCGATGCACTTGAGCTAGCAGCCTTCAACTTGCCTCATTCAGTAAGTTTTCGTAGAGTTCCTGGCGACCCGAAACAGGTCGGGTGTCAACATTGTGGTCGAGCACTTTCGCGGCCACCTGGTCTAACGACAATTTGCCCGCGAGCAGATCTTTGCCGAACGCTGTTTGCCAGCCTGCGTAGCGCCCGTCCACCAGACTGGCGACGCGGCCGTCTTGAATCATTTTTTCAGCGATCAGCAAGGCTCTTGCGCACACATCCATCGCGCCCACGTGGCCGTAGAACATATCCTCGGGTTCAATCGATTGGCGGCGCACTTTGGCGTCAAAGTTGATGCCGCCCGTGGTGAAGCCGCCGCCCTGCAGAATCGTGTACATCGCCAAGGCGGTTTCTGGAATGCTGTTGGGGAACTGGTCGGTGTCCCACTGGCACTGCATGTCACCCCGGTTCATGTCGACCGAGCCGAAAATCCCCAAGTCAATGGCGCTTGCCAATTCGTGTTCAAAACTATGGCCTGCCAAGGTGGCGTGGTTGGCTTCGATATTGACCTTGATTTCGCGCTCCAAACCATAGCGGCATAAAAACCCGTACACCGTCGCCACGTCGTAGTCGTACTGATGCTTGGTGGGTTCGCGTGGCTTGGGTTCAATCAAGATCGCGCCTTTGAATCCGATTTTGTGTTTGTACTCGACCACCATGTTCATGAACCGGCCCATTTGATCCAGCTCATGGCCAATACGGGTGTTCAGCAGAGTCTCATAGCCCTCACGGCCGCCCCACAGCACATAGTTTTCGCCACCTAGCTTGAGCGTGGCATCCATCGCTTCTTTCACTTGCAATGCCGCCAGTGCAAAGATTTCAGGATCAGGATTGGTGGCAGCGCCCGACATGAAGCGACGGTGGCTGAACAAGTTGGCGGTACCCCAGAGCAGCTTCATGCCGGTGGCTTGCTGCTTCATGCCCAGAATATCGACCATTTCATGCAAGTGGCGCGCGCTGTCGCGTGGGGTGGCACCTTCGGGGGCGACATCGCGGTCGTGAAAGCAGTAGTACGGCACGCCCAGTTTTTGAAAAAACTCGAACGCTGCATCGGCTTTGGCTTTGGCGGCGGCAATGGGGTCGGCAATCTTTTGCCAGGGCCGCTCAAAAGTGCCGTCGTACCCAAAGGGGTCAAAGCCATTCCAGCAAAAGCTGTGCCAGTAGCACGCGGCAAAGCGCAGCTGGTCTTGCATGCTTTTGCCCAACACTTTACGGTTTTTGTCGTACCACTTGAAGGCCAATGGGTTTTTGGAGGCAGTGCCCTCAAATGCAATGGCGTTGGTCGCGTGAAAGTAAGAAGTCATGGTGAAAATTTGGAGTGAAGAGGCAGGATGGGGCTCAGGCGTTATAAAGTCGGCGAAATTTTTCGTACCGTGGGGTCAACATGGCTTGCTCGGTCGCGTTGGGGGCGTAGACATGTTCAATCTCAGGCTCGGTGCAAACTGTGGAGAGGTCGCCGCCAGAACCCAGCCAAGCCAGCCGGGCGGCACCCAAAGCGCCGCCCGCAGTGGCTCCGCTCAAGGTCACAATTTCAAGGTTCAAACTGGAGGCAAGCTGTTGCGCCCACATGGCACTGCGCGCACCCCCTCCCACCAATGAAAGCCTGGTGACTGAACTGCCAGCCGCCTTCAGGGCGCGCAGGCCATCGTGCAGGCCAAAGCTCACGCCCTCCATCACCGCGTAGGCCAAAGCCGCGGCATCGGTGTCGTGGCTAAGGTTGTGAAAACTACCGCGCACGGTGGCGCTGTTGTGGGGAGTGCGCTCGCCGCTTAAATAGGGCAAAAACACGGGGGCAGACTCGCGCTGTAGGAGGGTCAAGGTACTGGCCTGCGCTTCAAGTGCGCTGGTCGATGCGGAACCCAACAATTGGGCAGCCCATTGCAAACAACTTGCAGCTGACAGCATGACGCTCATTTGGTGCCATTGACCCGGCACCGCATGGCAAAACGCATGGGTCGCACTGACCGCATTGGGCTGGTAGTTCGGCGTCACCACAAACAACACGCCACTGGTGCCCAGCGATAAAAACCCCTGCCCCGCTTGCACTGCGCCCATGCCCACGGCGCTGGCAGCGTTGTCGCCACCGCCACCCGCCACGGGAATACCGGGTTGCAGGCCCAAAGCCTTGGCAGCGGCAACGCTCAAGACGCCGCTGACTTCGCTACCCTCGACTAGGCGCGGCATGTGATGGCGTTCAAGGCCGGTTTGGTGCAACAACGCGTCACTCCAGTCGCGCTTTTCGACGTCAAGCCAAGCCGTGCCGCTGGCGTCTGACATGTCGGTCACTCGCTCATCGGTTAGCTTGAAGCGCACGTAATCCTTCGGCAACAGCACCGTGGCGATGCGACTAAAGACACGGGGTTCGTGTTTAGCGAGCCAGCGCAACTTGGGCGCAGTGAAACCCGGCATCACCAAACTCCCTGCCAATTGGGGCCAGGCTGGCAATTCGGCCATCAACTCGGCGCACTCGGCGCTGGCACGAGTGTCGTTCCACAAAATCGCTGGGCGAAGCACCTCGCCTTGGGTGTCGAGCAGCACGGCCCCATGCATTTGCCCGGACAAGCCCAGCGCCTGCGCCTTTGCATACGCCAATGGGTGCAGCTGCTGCAATTGGGCCAATGCGGTTTGCGTGGCCAGCCACCAGTCGTTGGGCTGTTGCTCGCTGTGCCCCGCCTGCGGGCGCGAGATGTCAAGCGCAGCGCCTGCCGAACCCACCAGTTGGTGCTGGTCATTCAGCAAAAGCGCCTTGACTTCGGAGGTGCCAATGTCAATGCCGAGGTACATGGTTCAAATCGAAAGTTGTGAGGTCGAAACTCGTAGCGTTTGTGGGCTGTGCGAGAGCGAGCGCTGGGTTGGTTCACGACGCGTTGGCGAGACCAACGCTGCCCGGGCTGCGCTGGGGTGCATAGGCCGCAAGTACTGGTGCAGCACCAAACCTGCCGCCCCCACAGCGGCCGCCAAAAGACCATAGCGGGCAGGGCGTAAAACGGGTGCTGCCATGTCGGCCTTGGCGGCAAAGGCTTTCAAAGTCTGCTGGGCAATCGCAACCAGATTTGGGTACTTGACGCACGAGCTTCCACCCACCACCAAGGCACCCGGGTTGAAGGTCGTCCACAGGTTTTGAATCAACATGCCCAGGTATTGACCCGCTTGTTCCAGGTTACCAAACTGATTCAAATCACGCGCCAGCGCGCGCGCGCCAATGAAGGCTTCCGCACAACCGTTGCGTCCGCACGAGCAAAGCGGGCCGCCAAACTGCAAAATACTGTGCCCGATTTCACCCGCCATGCCTTGGGTGCCCGTGAACAAGCGGTCGTTGATGACGATTCCTGCGCCCACACCCACATCGCAGGTCACAAAAATCAGGGCGCTGTCGCTTTCATTGCTGGCAAATTCATATTCGCTCAAAGCTGCGGTGTCGGCTTCGTTTTGAATATGCAAGGGAACCTCAGGCAAACCCGCCGCCTGGAGCGCTGCCGACATGCGCTGCATGAATTCAACATTGCGCCAACCCAAATTGGGCGCAAAGCGTACGCTGCCCGTGGCGTCGTCAAAAGCGCCCGGCAGCCCAATGCCCACACCAGACAACAAAACGTGTAGCCGGTGCAGCTCGACATGGGCTAAGCCAATCAGGTGGGCGGCTTGCTGGCACACCCGGTCCGGATCGGCATGGGTCAGGGGGGCTTCGGTTGACCAAAGTACTTCTCCCAACAGCGACACCCCAACCACGCGAAGGCAATCCACAGCCACTTCAAGCCCGATCAAGCCGCGTGAGCGTGCGTTGATTTGCAGCGGGGTGGAGGGCCGCCCGGAGCTGCTGGGTGTGGTGCTGGCAGCCGCTGGGTTAGCCTCAGACTCGCTGAGCCAGCCTTCGTCGATCAGCTCTCGCACAGCCGAGCTGACGGTCGATTTGGTCAGCCCACTTTGGCTGGCAGCCTGCGCGCGCGACAAGCCTGGCTGTGAGCGGATCAAGCGCAGAAGAACGCTGCGGTTGATGCGTTTGACCAGTTGCTGGTCGCCAGTTGTTTTCATCAGAGCGCTCTTTAGATGAATAGGGGTCTGACCCCAATTAATTGCTTCGGGCGGCTTGGACTTTGCCCACGGGCTGCTTGCCACCGATGATCATGCCCAGCACCTCGTCTTCGGTCACGTCGTGGGTGTTGTAGGTGCCTACCAGTTTGCCGTTTTTCATGACGGCCAAACGATCGCTCAGGGCAAATACATCGGGCATGTCGTGGCTGATCAAAAAGATGCCAACGCCTTCAGCCTTTAGCTGCTGCACCAAGCGCCCGACCATGGCGGTTTCTTCGGGCCCCAGTGCCGCGGTCGGCTCATCCATGATCAAAATTCGGGCATTGAAATAAATGGCGCGGGAAATCGCCACCACCTGGCGCTGCCCACCCGACAGCCTGCGCACAGGGGTTCGCACATTGGTGAAGTTTTTGTTCAGGCGGGCAAACACTTTGCGGGCATCTGCGTCCATGCGGTGGTCGTCCAGCGTGCGCCATTTGGTGAGCAGTTCTCGGCCCAAAAACAGGTTGGCCACTGCGTCCAGGTTGTCGGCCAATGCCAAAGTTTGGTAAATCGACTCAATGCCCAGGGCCTGTGCATCGGCCGGGGTGCGCACGCTGACTTTTTGGCCCGAGATCAGCACCTCGCCACTGTCAATCGGGTAGGCTCCTGCCAGCATTTTCATCAAGGTTGACTTGCCTGCCCCGTTGTGGCCCAACACGGCCACTACTTCGCCTGGGAACAGGTTCAAGCTGACACCGTCAACCGCCAGCACGCCGCCAAAGGCTTTGCGGATATTCCGTAGCTCGACGAGGCATTGCCCCCACGCTCCGCCGCTTTGCGGGTCGCTGCCCCCCAAGGGGGCTAATTTTCCTAGGGGCGGCCCGTCGGGAAATTGCTGCGCGCTCATGCCGTGTCTCCAGTGAGCTTGCGGTACAGCACGTCAAACACCACAGCGACAATCAGCACTTGGCCGATGATGACGTAGCGCCAGCCGATGGACACGTCCAACAACAACATGCCACTGTCAATGGACTGCATGATCAAGGCGCCCAACACCGAGCCCAAAATCGAACCACTTCCGCCCGACAACGCTGTGCCGCCAATCACCGCAGCGGCAATCACGTACAGCTCCATGCTGGTGCCCAACGAATTGGTGCCCGCGTTCAGCCGCGCAATAGACACAATGGCGGCAATCGTGACCAGCACGCCCATCAACGCAAACAGCATGAGCGTAACGCGGCGCACTGGTATGCCCACCAAAGCCGCCGCTTCAGGGTTGCCGCCCATGGCAAACACGTAGCGGCCAAAACGAGTGCGGTGCACTAAAAACGACAAGCCAAACGCCACCACGGCCCAAATCAACACCGGAATGGGGATGCCTTGCGGCTCGTCCTTGCTGGGAATTCGGTAGGCGTTCATGGCGGCGGTGAAGGCAAAAACCAGCAACACAGGCACCAGCACGACCAGAGCGTCCAGCCAAAGGGGGTTGTTGGGTACGCCATAAGATTCCTTGGCTTTGCGTCGGTTCACGGTGACCCAAAGCAGGGCGATCGCCATCAAAGTCGCCAGCACCCAGCTGGCGGTCGTGCCAATGGCCCCATCAAAACCACCCCCCAAGCGCTGAAAAAAAGCATCGGACACGGGCTGGGTTTTGCCGTCGGCGACCAGAAAAGCCGCGCCGCGGAATGACATCAAACCACCCAAAGTGACGACAAAAGACGGCACCCCCAGCACGGCGGTCAAGGCACCTTGGTACAGGCACACCCCAATGGCAACCGCCAGTCCTGCCAGCGAGGCCTCCACCCAATGCCAGCCTGCGGTGTACATGAGGGTTGCAATCAAAACGCCCACAAAGCCCATGACCGAGCCGACCGACAAGTCGATATGGCGGGCCACGATGACCAGCACGATGACGGTGGAGACGATGCCGACCACTGCCGTTTGCTGGGCGATGTTGTAAAGGTTTTCCGGCGACATGAAGATGCCACCGGAAAGCACATTGAAAATGAGAGCTACGACCATCAGGACCACGGCCATCAAGACCAATCGCCAATCTATGGAAGCCTGTCGCAAAGAGGTTAAAGCAGTTGTCACAAAAGCTCCACAAGCGCCTGGTTCAAAGGCCATGTCGATGAAGGACGGCCTGCGAACGCTCCCGCCATCTGGCTGGTCGTTGCGCGCCATTCAACACAGGAAGAAAAGGGAAAAAAGGAGAAATAAAGTCTGGAACATCCGTCAAGTCCCCTGCGCCAGGGCAATGGCAAGGGCGCGCGACTTGACCCAAGACTGTTCAGTGCCGGATGATCATTTGACGCTTTTGCGTCAAATGATCATGGGCCAAAGCGTCTAAGGCTTATTTGCAGGCTGCAGGCGCAGTCGCCTTGTCAACACCTTTGCAAAGCGCGTCTTTCTTGATCCAGCCAGCTTTGACGACCGCATCCAGGTTTTTCGACGTGACAGCCAACGGCTTCAAGAACTGGGCTTGCAAAGCGACTTTTTTCTCGCCACCGCTCCAGGTGGATGCGCCCGTGACCTTTTTGCCACCTGCCAAAGCCACAGCGGCTGCGGCTGCGTCACGACCCAAGTCGCGCGAGTCTTTCCAGACTGACACCGTTTGCGTGCCCATGGCCACGCGGTTCAGCGCGGCGTGGTCACCGTCTTGACCCGACACCGGCACGCCTTTGATGCCTTTGGCGGTCAAAGCAGCCACCACGCCACCGGCCATGCCGTCGTTGGAGGCGACCACAGCGTCAATCTTGCCGCCGTTTTTGGTGATGATTTGCTCCATGTTCTTCTGGGCGACTTCGGGCTTCCAGCCGTCGGTGTACTCTTCACCGACGATTTTGATGTCGCCCTTTTTCACAGCAGCGTCAATGATTTCTTGCTGGCCGCCGCGCAAAAAGTTGGCGTTCGGGTCGGTTGGTGAGCCTTTGATCATGACGTAGTTGCCCTTTGGCTTGGCCGCCAAAATGGCGCGCGCCTGCATGCGGCCGACTTCCACGTTGTCAAAGGTGATGTAGAACACGCCCGGCGCTTCGATCAGGCGGTCATAGGCGACGACCGGGATTTTTTGCTGCGTGGCTTTGTTCACGGCGGGCAAAATTGCGTCTTTGTCCATGGCCAGAATGATCAACACCTTGGCGCCTTTGGCGATCAAGCTGTCAATGTCGGCCAATTGCTTTTCAGCGGAACCGCCCGCGTCTGCGCTGATGTAGGTTGATTTGGTTTTGGCCAACTCAGCCTTGATGGCGGCTTCGTCGGTCTTCCAGCGTTCTTCCTGAAAGTTCGACCAACTCACGCCCACCGTGACCTGCGCCATGGCGCTGACTGCGGACAGGCCAAAAGCTGCGGCTGCGGCCAAGGCGATAAGAGGATTTTTGAGCTTCATTGGTGTCTCCGATAATTTGCCTTGATCAGGCGTTGGGGTGAAACATCGCCAGTCTGCTGATGGTGACTCAGGGCAAAGTCACAATAGTTCGAGCGATGCACTAATTATCGGAGTCCGTCAAAAACTCTTCATCAGGATTAACCCTCAGCGCTCAAAATGAAGAAACAAGACTCGGCAAAGGCCCCCACCGAATTGCGCCAGGGCCTGACCATCCGCTGAAAAAACCCATTGGATGCGTCAAGCTCTTCATTCTGGTGGCCCGTCAACAGACGTTGCACTTGCACCAGCCGGGGGTCGTCGCGATCCGCCTGGCAATCAAAACCCAGCGACTTCATCAGGCCCAGCATAGGGGTGTTGCTGCTCATAACCGGCGCTTCAAGGCATTGCAGGCCAGCGGCCAGAGCAGCCTGTTGCAAGGCTTTCAGTGCCCAACTGGCAATGCCAAGGCGAGCCCAGCGCTCATCCACCACTAAGGCAAATTCGGCGCAACCGCTGTCTTCGTTGACGCAATAGCGCGCATCTGCAATCAATTGCTCTCCTTCGTCGGTGAAAACGCTGACCACCAAGGCCAATTCGTCAGTCCCATTGACGTCACACATGTGCGCGATGTGTGCGCCAGACAGCTTGATCGAGCCATGAAACCGCTGCTGGCGGGCAAATTCAGACAATCCGCCGAAAAATCGACCCCAAAGTGGCGCATCTTCAGCCTGCACAGGCCGCAAGGTCAGCCGTTGGCCGTTGGCCAGCGTGCGTGAATCAATCAGGTTGACTGGGCTGACCTGGCTGGTTTGGTGGCTGCTGCGCATGGGATTCTCCGGGTGGAGGGCGGCTGAGGTTTCAGTCGCTCCATCTGGTTAATCGCAATGCGCGGGGGATTCCCGCCAAAAACTCTTTTTAAATCAGGAAATCGGGGTTTATCGCGTTCACAAGGGCACTTGGCTGGCACGGGTTTGCCAGTTTTTGGCCTCGGTGTGCCAAACGCTGCCAGGCGCGGCGTCTGCCCACCACGCGTCGACTTGGTTCAACTGGCCCTGCGCGGTTTTGGCGTCGCCTTGCAGCAGGTGCACCCGGGCTTGCCCCAGCCGAATGTCGGCGTACCAGACTGAAGGAACAACTTGGCCGCGCTGCAAGGCAGCGTCAGCCAAGTGCAGGTGGGCCATGGCAGCGTCGGTCTGACCCAACTCCAGCAATACCAAACCCAGGGCGGTCTGGGCTTGGGCCACATCCACGGGCATCAGGTTGGGGGCCTTGGACAGCGCCATGTCCAACCCCTGATGGGCCAGGGGCAGGGCTTCAGCAAAACGGCCCAAACGCCACAAAATAAAAGACTTGGCGCAGGTCACGCGGGCGCGCTCGTTAGCCAACGCGGGGGTGGTGTCTGCCAGCACGGCATGGGCCAAAGGCTCAAAGGCGGGCAAGTCGCCCGCCCAGGCCGCCAAATAGGCCCGTAAACGATGCCGCGCCATGACTCTGGTGTGCGTGTCGGCACTCAAACGGGCCAAAGTCTGCTCTTCTTCGGCGAGCAAGGGTGCAATCAGGTCAACCCGCCGTGTCGCCCACAGGCAAGTGGCAAGCGCCCGGGCTGCATACGCGGCATCAACGTGGCCGTCTGGCAACAGGCGGGCCTGTTCAGCCTTGATATGTTCGCCCAATTGCACGGCGTCAGCCCAGCGCCCCATGCCGGCCAACGCCGAGGCCAGCACCCGGTTGGCGTTCACTACCCGCATGGTGGGCTCGCCGTCGAGTGAAAGTTGGTCTGCCACACATTGCCGGGCAATCGGTTCCGCGTCGGCTGGGCGGCCACAGTTGATCAAGGCCGCCGCGTACCAGCGTTCTGGCGACACCAGTTGGGTGTGGGGCCGCATAGCGCCATAGGCTGTGCGGGCGCGTTCCATGGCCAAAAGCGCCACCGGTTGCCCCTGATCGTGGAGCATAAAGTGCGAGAAGGTATTGGACAGCAGACCAATCGACGTCAAAGTCTCCTCGTGCAGCAGGCCCAGGTGCTTTTCGGCCACCTCAACGGCTTCGTGCAAAGCCGCCAGGCTGGGCGCTTGCTGTTCATTTTTGGCCAGCTCAAACGAATGCTCGCGCAGGGCGCTGACCAGCATTTCTGCATGCGAAGGCAGCTTTTGGCGCAAATCTGCCACCAGATCAGGGCCAATGGCGCCAGCTTGCCGATAGTCGCCCAGCAGGTTGGCAGCTTCCATCGTTAAGAAGCGGGCTTGCAATGTCAAATCATGGGTATTGCCAAAGGCCCGGGTACAGCGGGGCAACGCCGCACTGCATGTCAGTTGAACCAGTGTCGGGACTCCCAAACGGCTGGCGCTCGAGGCCACCAACACACCCAATTCGGCGGCCATGTTGGGGTTGCGCGGCAATTCAACCTCAATGCGCTCTGCGGCTGAGCGCAGCAAATCAACCGCCGTGACCACGCCGCCCATGCCTTCACGGGGTTTGGCCTGGGTAAAAATTGACGCAATGAACTGCTTGACCTCTTCAGCCCGCGCCTGGGCTTGCTGTGCGGTACGGGCCTGCGCCCGGGCTGTGGACGCCTGCCACAGCGCCACCGCTGCACCAACCGCCAGCGCCAGCAAGACCGCCACTTGCGCATAGGCACCGCCCAAGAGCGCCAAGGCCACCGCCAACACCACGGCGCTTTGGGCTTTGTGGCGCAGCAAAAATTTGCGCAATCGGTAGTGCCATGAATCTGGCCTGGCCAAAACCGCGTGGCCCTGGGTGAAGCGTTCTAGGTCAGCCGCTAGGGCTGCGGCACTTTGGTAGCGCTCGGTCGCCTGGGGCTTGAGGGCGCGCAACACAATGGTGTCCAAATCGCCCCGCAAGCGCCGTTTGGCCGCAGCATCGTCAGTTTGGCTGCTGGGCGCTGGTGGCTCGAAACCCGTGGCTTGGGTGCGCAAAGGCATTCGTCCGCACAGCAACTGGTACAACAACACGCCCAGCGCATACACATCCGTCGCGGTGGTGATCGCCTCGCCACGCAACTGCTCGGGCGCGGCGTACTCAGGCGTCAGCACCCGGCCGCCCTCGCGCGTCAGCTCAGTCGCTTCTGCACCCGTGGCCTCGTCTTCCAGCAGCTTGGCAATGCCAAAGTCCAGCAGCTTCACCGTGCCGTCGGCGGTAACCATGATGTTGCCGGGTTTGATGTCGCGGTGAATCACCAAATGGGTGTGGGCATGCGCCACAGCGGCCAAAACATGGTCAAACAGCGCCAGCCGCGCATCAATATCCAGCCGCTTCAAATCGCAGTGGCGGTCAATTCGCTCGCCTTCCACCAACTCAATCACCAAATACGGCTGCCCGCCCGGTGTGACCCCGGCATCGAGCAAATGCGCAATATTGGGGTGCGTCAAACGCGCCAAAATATTGCCTTCGCGCTGAAACCGCTCGGCCCCGGCGCGGCCCAACAGCGACAAATGCAGCAGCTTGATCGCCACCGCCCCGGTAAAACGCCCGTCTTCACGCCGCGCCCGCCACACGCTGCCCGTGCCGCCTTGGCCCAAGGGAGATTCCAGCACGTAGGACCCCAGGCGCTGGCCGGCCAGGGTGGCTTGGGAGGCGTCAGGCGTTTGGCCACCCAAGGCGGTGAGCGAGCTGTTCAGGAACCCGTGGGACTGGGCCTGCAGGTTGTCTTGCAACAAGGCTGCCAAATCGGCTTGCAAATCGGGCTGGCTGGCGGCTATTTCACCCAATCTGGCTGTGCGGGCGGGCTCTGGTAAGTCCAGCAACTCATCAAGCAAAGGGCTCAATTGCGTCCAACGTTCAGGATTTGGCGTTTTCATCGCGGTGGTCAAACCTGCATCGCGCGAAACAGCAACATGCGGGCTTTTTCCCACTGGCGTTGGGCGGTGCGCTCCGAGGTGCTCATCAGCTCGGCGATTTCGACCATCGAAAAACCACAAAAGAATTTCAAATCAACCACTTGCGCCAATGCGGGCTCCAAGAGGGCCAGTTCGTCCAGCGCCTCGCCAATGCTGACCAGCATCTCGGGTTGGGCGCATTGGTCAGCGGTTTCGGTGTCCAGCGAGGTAATGTCCAGACCGCCGCCGCGCTTTTGCGCTTGGCGCTCGCGCACCCGGTCGATCACCACGCCGCGCATGGCCCGCGCGGCGTAGGCCATAAAGTGCGCCCGGTCCGGGAACGCCAGCGCGTTGCGCCCTGAAATATCCAGGTAGGCTTCGTGCAGTAAGGTGGTGGCACCCAGGGGCGTGAACGCGCCCAAACGGGCGACTTCGCGGCGGGCCAGCCGGTGCAGTTCGGCGTACAGCGCGGTAAATAGCTGGTCTGCCGCTTGGCGGTCGCCTTGGCTTGACCGAGTGACCAAAGCGCTGAAGGCTGACGCGTCAAAGCCCGTCAGGGGCGGCGGGGTTGCTTCTATCGGGTTGGTGCGCAAAGACGGGTCGGGCATGCTTTATCTTACAGGCTGACTTTGACGGTGCAATCGTGTCGCGATGGCGTCCAGGTGGCGTCGCGGTAATGGATTGGCTTAAATGATGCACCGCAGCTGCACGAAGGCCCCATCAATATGCTATATAAATTATAGCAAACTATTGAATTAATTAGAGAGCTAGAGGCCTATTTTGTTCATATTTCGGCCATTTTGACCCATTTTCAGAAAAAAAGAACCTGCAGGTTCTTTTTGACCAAATTGCGCTCATTTCACCCGTGCTGGTTAAACCGGCTGGCCCGGGGCATGTGGTTGACCGAAATCAGGCCGTGAAACTTCTCGGTGATGGTGCGCAGGGTTTGGCGAGCGGCTTGTTCGCCATGGTGTTCAGACAGCAGCGTCATCACGTCAATGCGCAGGTACCACAGCGCCTGCGCGTGCGGGGCCCAACGCAGCCGCCGGGTGATGATCTCGACCTGCTCACTCGCCACCAGGCCGGTCAGGGCGTCCAGCATCAGCGCCCGAACCACTTCGATGCGGCCTTCGTCAGGCAGGTCTGGCGTGGTGTCAGAGAACAGGCTGATCAGGCTGGTGGCAAATCTGGACTTTTTCCAACTCATGGGGGTGGTGGCTTGGCGCGGGGTGCGTCAATAATTGGGGTGACTGGTGAAAGAAGCGACTAAGGGAAGCGGTTTACTGAAGTTGGAAGAGTTATTAAAACGCCCGTTTGTGACAAACTGCCGTTTTCTTGGTTAAAAGCTGTAACAAGCAGCCCAGCCTTGCAGAAGCGCTTATTTTTGGCCCTGGCGGCGGCGAATTTTTCATTTTTTATAGCAAACAATCCCCGACAGCACAGGCCTGAATCTCTTATTAACATAACAACACACCCAGTCAATATAGCATGACCCTTCGCTCGCCCAAAGATCGCCAACTGGTGGCTTGGCTGTCGCTTGGGCAGCTCATCAGCTGGGGCAGCGTTTTTTACCTGTTCGCCTTGGTCATGGCCCCGGTCGAGCGCGAACTGGGCCTAAGCCGCGCCCAGTCGTCATTGGCGTTCAGCCTGGCGCTGCTGACCGAAGGCCTGCTGGCTTACCCCATTGGACGCTGGCTGGATCGGGGGCATGAGCGCCTGGTCATGACCGCGGGGTCGCTGGTGTTGGCGACGGGCCTGGCTTTGCACAGTTTGGTTACAAATGCCGCATCTTTTTATGCGGTTTGGATCGTCTTGGGTGTGGGCATGGCCGCCACGCTGTACACGTCGGCCTTCGCCATCGTCACCCGGCGCTACCCCATAGACTTTCGCCGCGCCATCATCACGCTGACCTTTTTGGGCGGGCTGGCCAGCACGATTTTTTTGCCGTTGACCGCGTGGTTGATCAGCCAATTCGGCTGGCGGCACGCGGTGCTGGCGCTGGCCGCTTTGCACGTGATGGTGTGCGTGCCCATTCACTTTTTGTTACTTAAAAATGCGCCCAAACAGGCGCTTGGGGTGGAACTCGCGCCTTCGCTTGCGGGCCGTGACCTGCCCGACGGCGCAGCCCAAGGCGAATTGGTGGACGACAGTGCAGTCAATTCGGGCATCGATAAGGCGGGCAAACCAAGCGGCCCATTGAACGGCCCCGGTGCGTCAAATAAGCCAAGTACGCCAAAGATACCTCCACCCCGCTCTTTGTCCCACCACCTGCAAAGCCCCCAGTTCTTGCTGCTCGGCTTCTTTTTGATGCTGTCCATGGCCGTCACCGCCGCTTTGCCCACCCACATGGTCACCCTGCTGCGCGAGTACGGCCTGAGCGAGGCTTGGGCCATCGCCATTCCGGCCAGCATTGGCCTGGTTCAGGTGGTGGGCCGTTTGCTGCTCTACCTTTTTGAGCATCGCTTTGACGTGCACACCGCCAACCGGCTAATTCCCTACCTGCTGCCCCTGGCCTTGGCCGCGCTGCTGCTGGCACCTGTCCTGGGCTTGTGGCACAGCCAGTTGGGCTTGGCGCTGCTGTTTGCCTTTGTGCTGCTGTGGGGCATGGGCGTGGGCATGCTGACCATTGTGAAAGGCACCGCCATGGCCCAGTACGTCAGCCGCCAGCACGTCGCCAGCCTGAACGGCGCGCTGGGCCTGCCCCTGGCCCTGGCCCGCGCCAGTGCGCCGTTGGTTTTGGGTCTGCTGTGGAACCCCCAGTCAGGTTACACCTACGGATTGGGTCTGCTGCTGGTGTTAGGGCTGGGCGGCGCGGTGGCGTTGGGGTGGGTGCAGCGGCTGGCGGGGCGTTGAGCGCCGATTTGCCTTTTGGCTTGCGCAAAGGCCGCCTTTCAATCCGGTTGAAAGTGATTTCATCGTTGGGCAAGCCCCTCAGGCACGCAACCAAATTGGCCGCCCCAATACCTGCCCCTTGCGATCCAGCACCACCGCTTCGCCCATCCCCACTGGCTGCCCCGTCAGCGCGGTGATGTTGACTTGGTGCGTCACCCACACCTCAAACTGGCCCTGGGGCAGGCGGGCGAGGGCTTGCGTCATCAGGCGGGTTTGGTCGGGCTGCAGGCTGCGGTCATTGAAGGTGGAATTCAGCACGGGCCACACCGTGTGCCGCCCAAAAGCCACCTGGGCTGTGTCTTGGCAGCGGCACCAGGCGCTGCTCAGAACCGCGCGGGGTTTGAGCTTTTGGCTGTCAAACCACGTGCCGATTCGCTGCGCTTCGTTCTTTCCAGCGTCGCTCAAATTGCGCTGCGTGCTGCAAACCCCCAGTTTAAAACCCGGCGGGTCGCCCGTGCCTGGCACGGTGGTGGCGTGGCGCATCAGCACCACACAGCCGCCGAATTGCAAGAGCGCGGCAATCTGGCTGTTGTCGGCTTGCGTAGGTGCGCTGGGGGTTGCTGGCGCAGTGGCCGCTGGGGCGGTTGTGTCCGCAGCTTGGGCAGTGGGCCAAAGTGCTGCAGCCACGGTGGATAAGAGCAGGCGGCGATGCATCACTGTATCGGCCAGATGCTGCTTCGTGGGGAGCTCGGCAACGCGGAACTGGATTGCCATGGCGAAATTGGCTAAAAAAGGTAAAAGAGAACCTGCAGGTTCTTTTTTTGCTCAAAACCCGCAAAAAGCCTAAAATATCAATAAAATAGGCCTCTAGCTCTCAAATTATATGAATAGTTTGCTATATTTAATATAGCTCCCGCTTCGGCAATCACTTCTGCAATCACCTCGGCAACTGATGCGGCAACTAATGCGGCAATTGGTGCGGCCACTGACCCATCAATCAATCTGTGAAAACTCGCTGAATCGCTAGTTTAAAAGCACGCTCAGCCAAACGCACGCCGCTCGGCCAAAGCCCCCAAACGAGCGGTGATGGCAAAAAACTCCGCCACGGTGTCGTCAATGATCTGCTGCGCGGTTTTGACTGAATCAATTAGCCCCACGGTTTGCCCTGCCAGGGCGGGGGCGGCCTCCATGTCGCCGTCAAAATAGACTTGGCGAATGCCCTTCATCGACTCGAAAGACATCACGCCCTCGTCGTAAATGGCCTGAGTTCGCACGGATTTGAGCGCTCGAATGCAGGGCGTCGATTTTTTGTTCAAGATAAAAGTGCCGGTTTCCTTCGCATCCACAATCGCGTTTTTGTAGTTGGCGTGCACCGGGCTCTCTGTGCAACTCACAAAACGCGTGCCCATTTGAATGCCCTCGGCCCCCACGGCAAACGCCGCCGCCATGCCCCGGCCGTCGCAAATGCCGCCCGCCGCAATCATCGGCACGTCAGTGCGCGCGCGAATGGCCTGCAGCAGCACCAGGGTCGAGACTTCTTCCGGGTTTTTAAAGCCACCGCCTTCGGCCCCTTCGACCACCAGGCCGTCAATGCCCGCGTCCACACACTTCATGGCGGCCTCGACCGTGGGCACGGCGTGGTAGACCACGATGCCTGCGTCTTTCAGTGGCGCAATAAACTTGGCGGGGCTTCCCGCCGAAGTGGTCACAAACTTCACGCCCGACGTGCAGACGAATTTCAGCATTGCGTCGTCTTTCAAAAACCGAATCGGCAGGTTCACGCCAAACGGCAAACCCAGCGCCGCCATCTTTTGGATCTCAATCTGGCAGTTCTCCGTCTCGCCCGACGAAGTTTCAATAATGCCCAGTCCTCCGGCGCGCGACACCGCGCTGGCCAGTTGCGTGCGGGCGATCCAGCCCATGGGGGCTTGCACGATGGGGTAGCGGGCGCCGGTGTGGGCGAGGACTCGGTTGGCAGGGTGGGCAAGGGACACGGGGTCGGAGCTGGGTTTCATTGGTAGTTCAATTGAGCGAAGGACTGAAGGGTAGGATTGAGGCCGCGATTATGGTCAATCCATC
>JANPCR010000142.1:0-29664 GCA_031431035.1 Rhodoferax sp. | reverse complement strand
ATCAGCATCAGGGCCAGTGGCCTCGCGCGGGAAACCGGGCACGCCACACACAAGGCCGGATATAAGGACGCAGCCGATCAGCCACGCACGAACCGAGCGGAAAGCTCTTGTCATCCGGGAGGCATTCATATAGGGCTTTGGGGCGAAAGGCGCGTGGAAGCGATTGATCAGTCACCGCAAAAAAATGGCCAAGCGAAAGCTTGACCCATTTTTCACATCCGCGCGTGCTTTCACCCCGAAACCGCATGCACATTGCGCTGTCGTCGTGCTGGGCTGCGCTGGTCAGCAACCCGCGCAGCGGTGAAGCGCTGGGGCAACCTCAATCACCCCACCTGGCAAATCTTCAACATATTCGTCCCACCCGGTGCGCCCATGGGTTCGCCGCAGGTGATGGCGTAGACGTCGCCGCTTTGCACGATACCGCGTTTTTTGAGGTGGTTTTCGGCTTGCACCAAGGCCGTGTCGCGGTCGGATGAGGCGTCCATCAAAATCGGGCGCACGTTGCGGTACAGCGTCATTTTGCGCTGGGTGTCGACTTTGGAAGTCAGCGCGTAGATGGGCACGTTGACCAAATGGCGGCTCATCCACAGGGCGGTAGAGCCGCTGTCGGTCATGGCGACGATGGCTTTGGCGCCCAGGTGGTAGGCGGTGAAGAGCGCGCCCATGGCGATGGATTGGTCAATTCGGTTGAAGGTTTTGCCCGTGAAGTCGGCGTCTAGCTTCGTGTCTTCGGCATCTTCAGCGGCCAGGCAGATTTTGGCCATTTCTTTGACGGTTTCCAGCGGGTATTTGCCAGCGGCGGTTTCGGCGGACAGCATGACGGCGTCGGTGCCGTCCAGCACGGCGTTGGCCACGTCGCTGACCTCGGCGCGGGTGGGCACGGGGTTGGTGATCATGGACTCCATCATGTGGGTGGCGGTGATGACGACTTTGTCATGCTCGCGGGCCAGTTTGATCATTCGCTTTTGCAGCGCCGGCACAGCGGCGTTGCCGACTTCGATGGCCAAATCGCCCCGCGCGACCATGATGCCGTCGCTGGCCAGCAAAATCTCAAGCAGGCGGGGAATGGCTTCTGCGCGCTCGATTTTGGCGATCAAATGCGGGCGATGGTTGAATTCTTCAGCCGCCACGTTGCACAGTTGGCGCGCCATTTCCATGTCGGTCGCGTTTTGCGGAAAACTCACCGCCACGTAATCGGCCTGAAACGACATCGCCGTGCGGATGTCTTCCATGTCTTTGGCCGTGAGCGCAGGGGCCGTCAAGCCGCCGCCTTGCTTGTTGATGCCTTTGTTGTTGGACAGCTCGCCGCCCATGCGCACCGTCGTTAAAACCGAGTCTTTTTTAACCGAATCGACCGTGATGACGATGAGGCCGTCGTTCAGCAGCAGCACGTCGCCGGGTTTGACTTCGCGCGGCAAAGCTTTGTAATCCAAACCGACCGCGTTGATGTCGCCTAGCTCAGTGCGGGCAGCATCCAAAGTGAATTTGGCACCCGCCACCAGCATGATTTTGCCTTCTGCAAACTTGCCAACGCGGATTTTGGGGCCTTGCAAGTCGGCCATGATGGCGACCTCACGCCCCGCCCGTTGGGCAGCCGCCCGCACCAGGCCCGCGCGGTCAATGTGGTCTTGCGCCTTGCCGTGGCTGAAGTTGAGTCGCACCACGTTGACGCCTGCACGAATCATCTCCTCCAGCAGGGCCGGATCGCTGGATGCGGGGCCTAAAGTGGCGACGATTTTAGTGGCACGGCGGGGTTTGCCTAGCAGTGCAGTGGGGCTTGAAAGTGAGTTCGGCAAGACGCAATCTCCTAGTGTTTGGGCACAATTTTTGCACGGAAGCGGTTATGCGGCAGCGTCAACCGCATGGGCTGTGGATTTGAAGGTGAAAACAGGCCATGCGCGGGGTGGTTCGGCAGGCGATTGGGCACTGGAGGCAATCGCCAGCATGCTATAATATAAATAGCAAACTATTGAATATATTAGAGAGCTAGAGGCCTTTTTTATTAAAAATTTGACGTTTTGGACCTCAAAATGATAAAAAAGAACCTGCAGGTTCTTTTTTGCCAAAAACGGTCGAAAACAGGCTGAAATCAGGCTGGACAGCACATTCCACCTGATCGGCTTGCCGCACCAGCGATCAATCTGCCCAGGCAGCCCTTTAGGCCGGCGATCTTCAAACCCCATCAAGCCTGATCTTGGGCGCGGCGCGTCAGCACTTCAAAAGCTGGCAGGGTTTTGCCTTCAAGCACTTCCAGAAAAGCCCCGCCGCCCGTGGAGATGTAGCTGATTTTTTCTTCAATGCCGTACTTGGCAATGGCGGCCAGGGTGTCGCCGCCGCCTGCAATCGAGAAGGCGTTGGACTCGGCAATCGCGTGGGCCAGCACCTTGGTGCCGTTTTCAAAAGCGGCAAATTCAAACACGCCCACGGGGCCATTCCAGACGATGGTGCCCGCGGTTTTGAGTTGCGCAGCCAGCAAAGCGGCGGTTTGAGGGCCAATGTCCACAATCAGGTCATCGTCGGCCACGTCAGCGGCGGCTTTGACTGTAGCGACCGCAGTCGCAGAAAAGCTTTTGGCGGTGACCACGTCAATAGGAATCGGCACCGCGGCGCCGCGGGCTTTCATGGCGTCGATGACGGCTTTGGCCTCTGGCAGCAAATCGGCCTCGGCCAGGCTTTTGCCAATTTTCAGGCCGGCTGCCAGCATGAAGGTGTTGGCAATACCGCCCCCGACGATCAGCTGATCCACCTTGGCTGACAGGCTTTTTAGAATGGTCAGCTTGGTCGAGACTTTGGAGCCCGCCACAATCGCCACCAAGGGCCGTTTGGGCGATGCCAGGGCCGCGCTGATGGCGTCCATTTCGGCTGCCAGCAAGGGGCCCGCGCAGGCAATCGGCGCGAATTGGGCAATGCCGTAGGTGGAGGCTTCGGCGCGGTGGGCGGTGCCAAAGGCGTCGTGTACAAAAATGTCGCACAACGCGGCCATTTTGCGGCTCAAGGCCTCGTCGTTTTTCTTTTCGCCGGGGTTGACGCGGCAGTTCTCCAGCATGACCAGTTGGCCGGGGGCCAGGGCTTGGCCGTTGAGCAACACGCCGTCCACCCAGTGGCTGACCAGCGGCACGCCGCCTTGCCAGGGTGCGCCCATCAGTTCACCCATGCGCTTGGCCACGGGTGCCAACGAATCGGCAGGTTTGAACGCCCCTTCGGTCGGGCGACCCAAGTGCGACGTGACCATGACGGCGGCACCTGCATCCAGCGCCATTTGGATGGCAGGAATCGACGCGCGAATGCGGGTGTCCTCGGTGATGGCACCGGATTCATCTTGCGGCACGTTGAGGTCGGCACGGATGAAAACCCGCTTGCCGCGGACTTTGCCTTGGGCACACAGGTCTGAAAAGCGAATGACGTTCATGGCAGGGGGTTTCGGCGTTTTGCTTGAGGTTGGGAGGGATTAGGCGGAACTGACACTATTTTGTTTGAATTGCGCCCCTGCAATGATGGGTAAACCTCGCAAAAAGTCTCCGACAAGCAGCCGCTTGCCTCCAGGGCGTTGCAATTCGGTCAAAACAACGGTGGAGTCAAGCGCGCAGACTTCGATTTTGCTGCTGTCAACCGACACCACGCGGCCCGGTTTTAGGCTTTCGTACGCCGCTGCAGGCGGCTGCACACCCGTGTGAGCCCCCCAAATCTTGATAGTTTCGCCCGCCAAACGACTGCTGGCTCCCGGAAACGGATTGAACGCCCTGATGCGCCGCACGATGGCCTCGGCCGGCAGGTTCCAGTCAATGTCAGCCTCAGATTTTTCAATTTTGTGGGCGTAGGTCACGCCCAACGCAGGCTGCTTGACGGGTTGCAAACCGCCGGTTTGGGCCAGTTCAAGCGCCCGGACAATCAGGTTCGCACCCAAGGCCGCCAGGCGGTCGTGAAGGACGCCAGTCGTGTCGCTGGGCCCAATCTGCAACGATTCCACCAAAAGCATGTCGCCCGTGTCCAGGCCTGCGTCCATCTGCATGATGGTGATGCCGGTTTGCCGGTCGCCCGCCTCAATGGCCCGGTGAATGGGTGCCGCACCGCGCCAACGAGGCAACAGCGAGCCATGAGTATTCAGGCACCCAAGGCGGGGCGCTTGCAAGGCCCAAAGCGGCAATATCAGGCCATAAGCTGCAACCACCATCACGTCGGCATTGGCGGCTTGAATGGCGTCTTGCCCGGCAACAGCTTCATCTGGAAACTTGCCGTCCAACTTCAAACTGCGCGGCTGCGCCACAGCGATTCCGTGGCCGAGCGCCCATTGTTTGACGCTAGAGGCCTGCAGCTTCAGACCGCGCCCAGCCGGGCGGTCGGGTTGCGTCAAAACCAGCACCACCTCATGGCCCGCAGCGTGAATTTGCGCTAAGGCCGCAGTGGCGAACTCAGGCGTACCGGCGAATATGACGCGAAGTGTCATCGCTTAGGACTGAGCAGTGTCATTTCTTGGAGAGGCAAAACGTCACTTGCTGTCTTCCCGCTGCGCCTTCAGCATTTTGGTCTTGATGCGGTTGCGCTTGAGCGGCGACAGGTATTCCACAAACACTTTGCCGACCAGGTGGTCCATCTCATGCTGAATGCAAACGGCAAGCAGGCCCTCTGCCTCAACCACTCTGGACTTGCCCTGTGCATCCAGCGCCGACACTTTGACTGAGTTGAAGCGCTGCACGCCGTCGTAAATGCCCGGCACGGACAAACACCCTTCTTCGTTGAGATGAGTTTCAACGCTATGCCAAATGATTTCGGGGTTGATCAGCACCAAGGCGTCGTTGCGCTCTTCAGACACATCGATCACGATCAGGCGCTCATGCACGTCAACTTGGGTGGCGGCCAGGCCAATGCCTTTGGCTTCATACATGGTTTCAAGCATGTCTGAAATCAAGGCTGACATACGCGCATCGACGCTTTGCACACGTTTGGCAACCTTGTGCAATTTGGCGTCGGGGTAACAAAGAATGGTGAGTAAAGCCATGGATTCTCTTCAAAGGTGTCGTTATTTTCGCTACTTTTCCACAAGTCTACAGTTTTGAAACGCGGAAAACGTTGCTCAATCAAGGGCTTGAGCGCAGAATCGTGTGTAATTTATGAAGATTGTCGCTCAGAGTCCGCGCCTTGTTTGCAACGGACAAGAGCCAAGCCTGAAATCTTGGAGGCCTTGGAGGCATTTGCAATGCAGAAACATATCATGACCTACATGGTGACGAAACCTAAAATGACAAAGCCAATGGCAGTCAACGCAGAAAACAAGCTTTTGGCAATAGCCCTTTGCCTGGCGCTCGGGGTTTCAGCGTCCAGCACGTTTGCCCAAAACCTGACGGTTACCCCCGGACAAAAAGCCACCGCGACACAGGTCGCCCAAACTGGCGTGGCATTGAGCGAACTTAGCCCGACAGCCCCAAACGATTACACAGTTAAACGCGGCGATACGCTGTGGGCGATTTCTGGCTTGTTTTTAAAAAGCCCATGGCGTTGGCCCGAGTTGTGGGGCATGAATCTTAACGACATCAAAAACCCACACAGAATCTACCCAGGCCAGCGGCTGTTCCTTGACAAGAAGAACGGTCGTGCGACTTTGCGCATGGGCGCTGGGGGTCAGGGCGATGAAGGCATTCAAACCGTCAAGGTCTCCCCTCGCACGCGCTACCAAAGCCTGGCTGACGATGCCATCACGACGCTGAAGTCCTCGGCCATCGAACCGTTTTTGACCGAGCCCATCGTGGTCGATGAGAACGGTTTGAATTCTGCCGCGCGCATTGTTGGCACTCAGGAAGAACGTGTTTTATTGGCTCGGGGCGACCGCGCCTACGCGCGCGGGCCTGCCGACAACAAAGTCGCCGACCCGACTGGGAAGCGACTCGATTACCGGGTGTTTCGCAGCGCAACCCCGTTGAAAGACCCGCAGACGGGTGCTATTTTGGGCTACGAAGCGCAGTACTTGGGCAAAGCCCGTTTGGTGCGCGGCGAGTTCACAGAAGAGTCCACCGACAAAGAAGGCAAACCACGCACCGATATCGTCCCAGCGTCCATCGACATCATTGGAACCAAAGAAGAAATGCGTGTGGGCGACAGGCTGCTGCCTGAGCCCGAACGCGTGCTGACCAGCTACGCACCTCGCGCGCCATCGATTCAGGTTGAAGCACGGGTGGTTTCCATCTATGGCAGCAGCGTGGCCAATGCCGCGCAAAATCAAGTGGTGGCGATCAACAAAGGCAGCAAAGACGGCATGGAGAGTGGCCATGTTTTGGCGATTCTGAAGGACGGCGCCCGAATTATTGACAAAACCACCCCTGAGCGGACTGAGTTGAAGCTGCCCAACGAGCGAAATGGCTTGATGATGGTGTTCCGGACTTTTGACCGAGTGTCCTATGCGCTCATTTTGGAAATAACCGAAGGTGTGCGTATTGGTGACCGGCTTGTTAACCCGCGCTGACGCGGGGTACGCCACCTTTCGCAATCCCGAATCTTCAGTTAGCAGCTGATTCGCCATGGAGCGCGAAGAACTTGCCGCTTGGTTAAGGTTGACGCTGAGCCCCGGCGTGGGCAATGCCACGGCTCGCAAGCTTTTGGCTGCGTTCGGGCTTCCACAGGTCATCTTCCAACAGTCTTCCGCCGCATTGCGGCAGGTTGTGACCGAACGCCAAGCGCTTGGTTTGGCAGTCACCCCGCCTGAGCTTCAAGCCCTGCTTGACACCACCTGGAATTGGCTGACAGTCGGCCACAACCCAATGGCATCTGGTGCATTGGAAGGCGAAACCCCTCAAGCCCAAGAGCAGCACGATATTCTGGTTTTGGGCGATGCCGCCTACCCCAAGTCACTCTTGAACATCGAAGACCCGCCATTGATGTTGTACGTCCTTGGCGTTGGCAATGGGCGAGTTGCAGATCGCTTGGTTGATTGCCTAAGCCACAGCATAGCCATTGTGGGCAGCCGAAACCCAACACCCCAAGGTGCGATCCATGCGCACCAGTTTGCCCGTGCATTAAGCGCGGCAGGTTTAACAGTGGTGTCGGGATTGGCTTTGGGCGTTGATGGTGCGGCCCACCAAGGGGCCATTGACGGCGCCCCGATCAATGACACGGGCGAAAACTCCATGGCAACCATCGCCGTGGTGGGAACTGGGTTAGACCGCGTTTACCCCAAAAGCCACCGAACCCTTGCGCACGCTATCGCCCGCAATGGCTTGGTCGTCAGTGAATACCTGTTGGGAACACCACCTTTGGCTGAAAATTTTCCAAGGCGCAACCGAATTATTGCTGGGTTGGCACAGGGCACGCTGGTGGTAGAGGCCGCTCTGAAGTCCGGTTCATTGATCACCGCCAGACTGGCCGCCGAACAGGGCAAAGAAGTTTTTGCCATACCCGGATCCATCCAGTCGATTCAATCGCGTGGCTGTCACTCGCTGATTCGTCAGGGCGCCAAACTTGTTGAAACGGTTCAGGATATATTGGAAGAATTGAAGTTCGATATCCCGACGCCACCAGGTGCTGATGGCGAAAATGCAGAAGGAATTGACGATTTTGAAGATGACAATGCGGTGGACGACGATGACGCGTTGATCACGGCCCTGGGCTACGACCCAGTCAGCCTAGACGCCCTTCAGGCCCGCACCGGCATTCCCACCCCGCAACTGCAGGCGCAACTCATGACGCTTGAAATCGAAGGGAAAGTATCCAGGCTGCCTGGCGGCTTGTTTCAGCGAATCGCATCTGCTTAGCGAGACATCCGCATAAAGTCTTGGCAGAGTCCGTTGTCAACCACGAAGTGTGAAATTCTCGGCGAAGCCTAAGAAACCTAAATGTGAAAGGCAAAAAAAAACAAGCCGATTAAAGCTTGTTTTCTAAATCAACAATGTGGTTGCGCGAGTAGGATTTGAACCTACGACCTTTGGGTTATGAGCCCAACGAGCTACCAGGCTGCTCCATCGCGCGGTAATCTTTATTATAGCAGAGTAAGCTGCTTAAGCTGGAGTAGCAGGCGCTTCAACTTCAACTTTGCTATCAACCAATTCGACCAAGGCCATCGGTGCGTTATCGCCAACACGGAAACCCATTTTCAGGATGCGTGTGTAACCGCCTGGACGGGTTTTGAAACGGGGGCCCAAATCATTGAAAAGCTTGGTAACGATGTCGCGGTCTCTCAACCGATCAAACGCCAAACGCCGATTGGCAAGGGTTGGCTCTTTGGCGAGCGTAATCATCGGCTCAACCACTCTGCGAAGCTCCTTTGCCTTGGGCAAAGTGGTCTTGATGACTTCATGCTCAAGCAATGAGTTCATCATGTTGCGCAGCATGGCAAGACGATGCTCGCTGGTGCGGTTTAATTTACGTAGTCCGTGACCGTGACGCATGGTGCTTTTCCTATCTTTATTTGACTGGCAGCCGTATCAGGTACTGCCTGTTGCACTGAGACTTATTTTGAATAAGCCTCGCTAAATTAACGCTTCTCAAGTGCGGCTGGTGGCCAACTCTCAAGTTTCATACCCAAAGTTAAACCACGAGATGCAAGCACTTCCTTGATTTCATTCAAGGACTTGCGACCCAGATTCGGAGTTTTCAACAACTCATTCTCGGTGCGTTGAATCAAATCACCGATGTAATAAATATTTTCCGCCTTCAGGCAGTTGGCCGACCGCACGGTCAGCTCAAGCTCATCCACTGGACGCAGCAGGATTGGATCAAACTGCGTATTGCCGCGCGGTGCTGGGGCATCAAAGGCAGCCAATTCGCTGCCTTCAAGTTGGGCAAACACTGCCAGCTGCTCGACCAAAATCTTCGCCGACGCACGCACCGCGTCTTCAGCGGATATCGCGCCATTGGTTTCAATCTCGACCACCAGCTTGTCCAAATCAGTGCGCTGCTCGACCCGAGCGCTTTCAACCGTGTAGCTCACCCGCTTCACTGGCGAAAAAGATGCGTCAAGTACAATTCGACCGATCGATTTTGTGGTTTCGTCCGCATGGCGGCGCATTGATCCTGGCACATAACCACGGCCTTTTTCAACCTTGATTTGCATGTCAAGCTTGCCACCGCTCGAAAGTGTGGCAATCACGTGTTCAGGGTTCACGATCTCAACATCATGCGGGGTTTGCATGTCGGCGGCAGTAACGACGCCGTCACCATCTTTTCGCAAGCTCAGCGTAACTTCTTCGCGATTGTGCAACTTGAACACAACCCCTTTGAGGTTCAACAAAATGTTGACAACGTCTTCTTGAACGCCATCAATTGATGAGTACTCATGCAACACACCAGCGATCGTCACCTCTGTGGCGGCGTAGCCGGGCATTGACGACAAAAGAACACGCCTCAACGCATTGCCCAAGGTATGCCCATAGCCACGCTCGAATGGCTCCAGCGCAACTTTAGCGCGGTTAACGCCCAATTGCTCAACGTTGATTGCTTTGGGTTTTAGCAGATTTGATTGCATGCAGACTTCCTCTCAATACCCCCGGCTCATTACACCGGTAAGGCTGGTGAAGCGCCTGTATTGCGGTGCCCCGCAAACCAGGAACGATTTCGATTTAAAACGCCTTGAAACCTAACGAACCCGAATTAACGTGAGTACAACTCAACGATCAGGGATTCATTGATATCGGCAGCAAATTGGTCGCGATCAGGCACTTTCTTGAAAACACCTTCGGCTTTATCTAGGCTCACCTCAACCCAAGCAGGCATTCCAACCTGTTGAGCCAATTGCAGCGCCTCGACAATCCTGTTTTGCTTTTTAGATTTGTCGCGAACTGCGATAAGGTCGCCTGTTTTGACCATGTAAGACGGAATGTTCACCGATTGGCCATTCACGGTCAGCGCCTTGTGAGACACCAACTGACGGGCCTCAGCGCGAGTTGAACCAAAGCCCATGCGGTACACGACGTTGTCCAGTCGAGACTCGAGCAAAAACAGCAAATTGGCACCCGTATTGCCTTTGCGACGATCCGCCTCTTCAAAGTAGCGGCGGAACTGGCGCTCAAGCACGCCGTACATGCGCTTAACTTTTTGCTTCTCGCGCAACTGCAAACCATAATCTGATGTGCGAGCACCAGAAGTGCGTCCATGCTGACCTGGTTTGGAATCAAATTTTGCCTTGTCCCCTATAGAACGGCGAGCGCTCTTAAGAAACAAGTCCGTGCCTTCACGGCGTGATAGTTTGGCCTTGGGGCCTAAGTAGCGTGCCACTTGAACTTCCTTTATGTCATCTGCCGCAAATTAATGCGGGAGCCGTCAACCATGGCTGACGGCGGTGGGCTTGTTAAAACAATGAACGCAATGAACACTGATCGCAAAGCAATCAGATTCGACGTCTTTTTTGTGGACGGCAACCGTTGTGCGGTACAGGAGTCACATCAGCGATCATGTTGATGCGAATTCCAAGCGCTGCCAAAGCCCGCACCGATGACTCGCGTCCCGGGCCAGGGCCTTTGATTTCGACATCAAGGTTTTTGATGCCTTGCTCAACTGCTGCACGACCGGCGACTTCCGATGCCACTTGAGCAGCAAATGGAGTGGACTTACGCGAGCCCTTGAAGCCTTGACCCCCCGACGATGCCCAAGAAAGTGCGTTTCCCTGGCGGTCGGTGATCGTGATGATCGTGTTGTTAAAGGACGCATGCACATGTGCAATGCCATCTGCAACGTTTTTACGAACCTTTTTGCGTACGCGCTGCGCAGCAGTATTGGTAGGAGCTTTTGCCATATTGGTCTCTCAGTCCCTGTTATTTTTTCAACGAAGCCGCCGCTTTGCGGGGACCTTTGCGCGTGCGTGCATTGGTACGAGTGCGCTGACCCCGCATGGGCAAGCCACGACGATGGCGAAATCCGCGGTAGCACCCAATGTCCATCAAACGCTTGATGTTCATGGTGGTTTCACGACGCAGGTCACCCTCAATGGTGAATTGTGCGATTTGATCGCGAATCTTCTCCAAATCACCGTCAGTCAAATCTTTGACTTTTTTGGAATACGCGATGCCACAGGCCTCGCATATTTTACGTGCCCGAGTGCGACCAATTCCAAAAATCGCCGTGAGGCCAATCTCGGAATGCTGTTGCGGCGGAATATTGATGCCAGCGATACGTGCCATTTTCGTCCTCTAAAACTTTTGCAATTAACCCTGGCGCTGCTTATGACGGGGATCCGTACAGATAACCCGAACAACACCCTTACGCCGAATAATTTTGCAGTTACGGCAAATTTTCTTGACCGAAGCCGAAACTTTCATTTCATTCTCCTAAAAATCCAAAACCAAACCTGAGCAACAAGATTGAACGGCTCTGTTCAACCTCAAAAATTTACAAATCAAGACGCCTTGAAATTTGCCTTCTTCAACAACGATTCATACTGCTGCGACATCATGTAGTTCTGCACTTGGGACATGAAGTCCATAGTCACAACCACGATGATCAACAGTGACGTACCACCAAAATAGAACGGAACGTTGTATTTCAAGATCAAAAACTCCGGCAACAAACAGACCATCGTGATGTAGATGGCACCGGCCAAGGTCAGTCGCAGCAAAATTTTGTCGATGTACTTGGCAGTCTGATCCCCTGGACGAATCCCCGGAATGAATGCCCCGCTTTTCTTCAAATTGTCTGCGGTCTCACGGCTATTGAAAACAAGCGCTGTATAGAAAAAGCAGAAAAACACAATAGCTGCCGTGTAAAACATGATGTAAATCGGCTGCCCCGGGGTCAGTGATCCTGCAATATCTTTAAGCCAACGCATTGACTCCCCCGTGCTGAACCAACCTACAACCGTAGCTGGCAACAAAATGATTGAAGATGCAAAAATAGGTGGGATTACACCCGCCATGTTCAACTTTAAAGGCAAATGTGAGGATTGCCCACCGTACACCTTGTTACCCACCTGCCGCCTAGCGTAATTCACCAAAATCTTGCGCTGCCCGCGCTCCACAAATACCACAAAATACACTACTAAAACTATCAAAATGGCAATGAACAAAGCGATGATGATACTCATTGCGCCAGTCCGCACCAGCTCTAACATACCCCCTAAGGCGCTAGGCAGCCCCGCTGCAATACCGCCAAATATTAGGATCGATATTCCGTTACCTAAGCCACGCTCCGTGATCTGCTCACCAAGCCACATCAAGAACATTGTCCCTGCCGTCAAAGTGACAATCGCAGTCATCCTAAAACCGAACCCTGGAGTAATTACCAAGCCCGCCGAACTTTCTAACGCAATTGCTATACCCATCGACTGAAATAAAGCCAAACCAAGCGTACCGTATCGGGTGTACTGGGTTATTTTGCGCCGGCCACCTTCGCCCTCTTTCTTCAACTGCTCAAACGCTGGCAATACATATGTCAACAATTGCATGATGATCGACGCCGAAATGTAAGGCATGATCCCTAATGCAAACACTGTAAACCTCGACAGAGCGCCACCGGAAAACACATTAAACATTCCCAAAATGCCACTCTGTTGGCCTTTGAAAAACTGTTGCAACTGCGCAGGATCGATACCCGGCACAGGAATGTGAGCACCAATGCGGTAAACCACCAAAGCGAGCAACAAAAACACAAGGCGACGACGTAAGTCGCCGAATTTGCCAGTTTTTACCAGTTGATTCGCGCTAGTAGCCACTCAATGCCTCTTTATGCCCGATTTACGCGACGCTACCGCCAGCGGCTTCAATAGCAGCCTTGGCACCAGCGGTCGCGCCAATACCATTGAGCTTGACAGCCAAGGTGATAACGCCAGTTTTGATAACCTTCACCACTTTGGCGCGCTCAGGAACCAAGCCGGCTTGCTTCAGCGCCAGCATATCAACGGACCCGGCACCCAAAACCTCGAGCGAAGTCAGAGTGACTTCTGCATTGAATTGCAGCAGGTGTGATTTAAATCCGCGCTTAGGCAAACGCCGCTGAAGGGGCATTTGACCGCCCTCAAAACCTACCTTGTGATAACCGCCAGCACGAGACTTTTGACCTTTGTGCCCGCGACCGGCCGTCTTGCCGATTCCTGAGCCAATCCCGCGTCCAACACGGCGCTTGTAATGCTTCGCCCCATCTGCAGGCTTAATGCCATTGAGTTCCATCATCAACCCTTTACACCGCTGGTTACAGCACTTTGACCAGATAACTGATCTTGTTAATCATTCCGCGAACTTCGGGCGTATCTACCAACTCACTGGTGCTTCGAATTTTGCGAAGACCCAAGCCACGGACAGTAGCACGGTGCGATTCTTGGCAGCCGATAGGACTGCGAACCAACTGAACCGTTACTTTTCCCGCTGCTACTTTTTGTTCTGTCGTCATTTTTGGTTCCTGCTCGACTTCTCAATAAAGCCAAGAAATAATTGCCTGGTTTTAAACGAAGAGCTCTTCAACCGTCTTGCCACGCTTAGCCGCAACTTCTGCAGGCGTGGTGGAAACAGACAAAGCATCTAGTGTTGCGCGAACCATGTTGTAAGGGTTGGTTGAGCCGTGACTTTTGGCCACGATATCAGTAATTCCAACCACCTCAAACACCGCCCTCATTGGACCGCCTGCAATTATGCCGGTACCTTTTGGCGCCGGAGCCATCATTACATTCGCTGCGCCGTGATGTCCCATCACCTTGTGATGTATTGATCCGTTTTTCAACGACACCTTGATCATATTGCGGCGAGCTTCTTCCATCGCCTTCTGCACAGCGGCGGGCACTTCTTTCGACTTACCCTTGCCCATGCCGATTCGACCATCGCCATCACCGACCACGGTCAGCGCGGCGAAGCCCAAAATTCGACCGCCCTTCACGACCTTGGTCACACGGTTGATCGCGATCATTTTCTCGCGCATTCCGTCTTCGGGACCCTCTGCCTTACCCTGCATCTTCGCTTGAACTTTAGCCATTACTTATTCCAATCTGCTTAGAACTTCAAGCCTGCTTCACGTGCCGCATCAGCTAGCGCTTTGACGCGGCCGTGGTACGCAAAACCGGAGCGATCGAACGCAACTTTCTCAACCCCTGCCGCCTTCGCTTTTTCGGCGAGACGCTTGCCAATTGCGTGGGCCGCAGCGACGTTACCGCCTTTGCCGGAACCACCCAAAGATTTGCGAATCTCTGGCTCTGCGGTTGATGCCGTTGCAATTACCTTGCCGCCATCGCCCGAGATAACACTGGCGTACATGTGAAGGTTGGTACGGTTCACAGTGAGTCGAGCAACGCCTTGAGTGGCGATGCGAATCCGAGTTTGACGCGCCCGACGAAGACGCTGCTCTTTTTTGGTCAACATGTTGCAGCTCCTTATTTCTTCTTGGTTTCTTTGATCGTGATCTTTTCGTCCGAATACCGGATTCCTTTGCCTTTGTAGGGCTCTGGAGGACGAATCGCACGAATTTCAGCAGCCACCTGGCCTACGCGCTGACGATCCGCACCTTTAATCACAATTTCTGTGGGGGTCGGCGTTGCAACAGTGATTCCGGCGGGCATGTCTTTGTTAACAGGGTGCGAGTACCCAACAGTCAGGTTCAGCTTGGCACCTTGGGCCTGGGCTTTGTAACCCACACCAACCAAGTTCAGCTTCTTTTCGAAACCCTTGGTGACGCCAATAACCATGTTGTTCACTAATTGACGCATCGTGCCACTCATGGCATTAGCTTCTCGCGAGTCATTGGCTGGAGCGAAACTCAGCTTTCCGGCATCATTGGCAATTTTGACGAGGGCATTTTGCGTCAAAAACAAGGTTCCACCGGTTCCTTTGACACTAATTTGATCATCTTTGGTTGACACATCCACACCTGCGGGGACGGCAACTGGCATTTTTCCTACACGGGACATCTTTAATAACTCCTCAATGTAGGTTTAGGCGACGTAGCAAAGAACTTCACCACCGACACCGGTAGCGCGCGCTTTGCGATCTGTCATAACGCCTTTTGGCGTCGTGATAATTGCCACGCCCAAGCCGTTTTGCACTTGAGGGATGGCGTCACTTCCACGGTACACCCGCAGACCAGGGCGACTTGCGCGCTCGATGCGCTCAATCACAGGGCGACCAGCGTAATACTTCAAGGCGATTTCAAGCTCAGCTTTACCGCCTTCAGTTTTTACTTTGAAGCCATCAATGTACCCTTCGTCTTTCAACACTTGGGCAATTGCAACTTTTACCTTGGAAGACGGAACCGACACGGTGGTTTTTGCCACCATTTGCGCATTGCGAATGCGAGTCAGCAAGTCGGCGATTGGATCACTCATACTCATAGATTTTCTCCTGCCACTTGACTATTGGCCTACCAACTGGCCTTGACGATGCCCGGGATTTCCCCTGCAAATGCCATTTCACGGATTTTTGCGCGCGCCAGACCGAAGTGCTGAAACGTGCCGCGAGGGCGACCGGTGATTGAACACCGATTGCGCTGCCGTGTTGGATTCGCATTGCGAGGAAGCTTTTGCAAAGCGAGGCGAGCGAGTGCACGCTCCTCATCACTGCGCTTGGCGTCGTTAGAAATACCCTTAAGTTCCGCGTGTTTTTTCGCGTACTTTGCAACCAGATTGTCGCGCTTGAGTTCGCGCTGAATTAAAGCCATTTTTGCCACAATTCGCCTCAGTTCTTGAACGGGAAACGGAAGCCCGTGAGAAGCGCCTTGCACTCCTCGTCAGTCTTGGCCGTTGTGGTGATACTGATATTGAGTCCACGCAAGGCATCCACCTTGTCGTATTCAATTTCAGGGAAAATAATTTGCTCTTTAACGCCGATGTTGTAGTTGCCCCGACCGTCAAAAGCGCGACCAGAGATACCACGGAAGTCACGAACACGCGGCAAGGCCACCGTCACAAAGCGATCCAAGAATTCGTACATCTGAACACCACGCAATGTCACCATGCAACCAATTGCTTGGTCTTCGCGAATTTTAAAACCTGCGATAGCCTTCTTTGACTTGGTCACAACGGGCTTTTGACCGGCGATTTTGGTGAGGTCACCGACTGCGCTGTCCATCACTTTTTTATCGGCAACCGCCTCACTCACGCCCATGTTCAGGGTGATTTTGGAGAGACGCGGAACCTGCATCGGCGAGGTATAGCCAAATTTGGCCATCAGCTCTGGCGCGAGCTTCTCGCGATAGTGTTGTTGTAAACGTGCCATCTTTATGCTACCTTGATTTCTTCGCCGCTTGACTTGTAAACGCGAACGCGTTTGCCATCAGCCAAAAGCTTGATACCGACCCGGTCAGCCTTGCCAGCAGCCACGTTGAAAATGGCGACGTTAGACTGGTGAATTGGCATAGTTTTTTCAACAATGCCGCCTACAGCACCTTTGAGCGGATTGGGCTTGGTGTGCTTCTTCACCAAGTTAATGCCCTCAACGACCACATAGGAGTCGTCTTTGCGCGAAGCAATCTTGCCGCGCTTGCCTTTGTCACGCCCGGTCAGGACAATGACGTCGTCGCCCTTGCGAATCTTGTTCATCGTGATTCCTTATTGTGCCGTTCAGAGAACTTCAGGAGCCAGAGACACAATCTTCATGAACTTTTCGGTGCGCAATTCGCGCGTTACCGGTCCGAAGATACGGGTGCCAATAGGCTCCAGCTTGGCATTCAGCAACACTGCTGCATTGCCATCAAACTTAACCAACGAGCCGTCGCTGCGGCGGATGCCCTTGGCAGTACGAACCACAACGGCGCTGTAGATTTCGCCTTTTTTGACGCGTCCACGCGGCGCAGCTTCTTTGATGCTGACTTTAATGACGTCGCCCACGCTGGCGTACCGACGCTTTGATCCGCCAAGCACCTTGATGCAAAGAACAGATTTGGCGCCAGTGTTGTCGGCAACTTCGAGTCGAGATTCGGTTTGGATCATTTCAATTTATTTCCCAACTTGCACCGACCACTGAAAAGCTGCATTTTTTGCAGCCCTCACAGTGAAACGATCAGTCTTGGGCCCGCTGTTTTCTGTGTGAACCACTCACATAGAATTCAATTGGGCAGATTGCTTAGCTTCTTGAGCGAAGCCCACGATTATGCACCATTAATTGGTCCTGCGCAACTTGTTCATGTCGGAAGGTGCAAATATTTCTCGGTTATTGCCGAAAACGCAGCATTTTGCGGGTCGCGCTGAGTTTCTTCCATTAGGATCGCGCCAACCTGGACGCCAAGCCCCTTGGCTGCTTTGGCGTCAAGAAAAAGCAACCGAGACCGCCGTGCTAGGACATCTTCAGTGGTGCGCGCATATTCATAGCGCGCCGCAAACCGCACCATGGCTTCGGTCAGTCCCGGTGCGAGCTCTCTCGTTGACCCTGGCAACTGTTTTACCGCCGCCTCTTCTGACCCATAGGAATGCAAACCTGGGCTGTCACAAATTGACCGCCAAGCTTTTGCAGAACCAGTGGCACCGACAAGTGGAAGGTCAAGTGTCGCGCCCGACGGCCTGCGAGTCAGCAGATTTTTGTCAAAGCATTTTTCTAAAACGTCTTCGGCCATCGCTCGGTAAGTGGTCCACTTTCCACCGGTGACGGTGACCAGTCCGCTTCGGCTAACCAAAATCGTGTGCTCTCTGCTGAGCCCCTTGGTGTTGTCTCCGTCATCGCCTTGTGGTTTCACAAGGGGTCGCAAACCGACCCAGACGCTTTTAACGTCTGCCCGTTGCGGTGCCCGCTTCAGGTAACGGGCGGACTCGCCCAATATAAAGTCGATTTCGTCTTTGAATGGCGTGGGTTCAAGTGGCATGTCATCTCTGGGCGTGTCCGTAGTACCCAAGATCACCTTACCCAGCCAGGGAACCGCAAACAAGACCCTTCCGTCTGCAGTTTTGGGCACCATCAGCCCCACGTCCGCCTGCAAAAAGTCACGGTCTACGACCAAGTGCACGCCCTGGCTGGGAGCCACCATGGGCAAGGTGGGTCGTCGCCCGTCCCCTGGATTGGCGTCGCCATCTTGTTGGCGCAGGCCATCCACCCAAACACCCGTGGCATTCACCACGCAACTGGCTCGCAGCTTAATCCGCTGGCCTGTTTCACGATCCTCGCAAAGGATGCCTGAGACCTTGCCGCCCTCAAACAACAAATTAACCGCTTTGCAATAGTTCACTAACAACGCGCCACGAGAAGCCGCGGTTCGGGCCAAGGCCAACGCAAGCCTTGCGTCATTGAACTGACCATCCCAGTACTTGACACCGCCTTTGAGGCCTTGTGGCTGCGCGGTTGGCAGCGTATCCAGCGTCTGGGCGCGGCTTAAGAACTCGGTCTGGCCCAAGCCGGCCTTGCCTGCCAGAGCATCGTACAGTTTTAGCCCGACGCCATAGAACGGCTTTTCCCACCATTGGTAGGACGGCATCACAAACGCCAGCGGCTGGGCAAGGTGGGGCGCGTTGTGCAACAGCGTGGTTCGTTCGTGTAGCGCTTCGCGCACCAAAGCCACATTGCCTTGAGCCAAATAGCGCACGCCGCCATGCACCAGCTTGGTGGCTCGCGACGAGGTGCCTTGTGCAAAATCATGAGAATCGACCACCACGACACTAAAACCCCTAGCGGCAGCGTCAAGTGCCACACCCAGCCCTGTCGCGCCGCCGCCAACGATAGCAATATCGTAAACACGGGGTGATGCCAATCGCGTCAACAATTCGGCGCGTTGGGTGGGAAGCGGTTCTTTTTCGATAGCCATACATTCGCACTCTGGTAGTTTTAATGTTGCACTCAAATTACAACACTTATCCAATTGAGCGCTGGTCAAAGGGATTCCGAGGAGTCAGTATTGTGCTTTTTAAGGCTCACGTTTTTGTCTGCAAACCTATTGATCGGCATCTCCGCCATTGAAGACGACGGAACTTTGCGGGATTTTGACTTTCGCGAGGTTAAAGTGTCTCAAGCCGCCTTTTCACAGACGCACCTCCGCCAGAACCCTTTCCGGCTCTGCTTGTCAAAGCCCAGGTGCGTTGCGACATATCTTCACCATGACCTATTTGCTCGCCTTTGACCAAGGCACCTCCAGTTCGCGCAGCATTGTGTTCAACACGCAGGGGCAAATCGTCGCCCAGGCGCAGCAGGAGCTGACCCAGATTTACCCGCAACCTGGCTGGGTGGAACACGACCCCCTGGAGATTTGGCGCACCCAGCTGGACACGGCGCGCAATGCGCTGGCCAAAGCTGGCATCAAGGCCAATGAAGTGCACGCCATTGGCATCACGAACCAGCGCGAAACCACGGTGGTCTGGAACCGAGCCACTGGGCTGCCTATCCACCATGCCATTGTTTGGCAAGACCGCCGGGCAGAGCCAACTTGCGCAGCCCTGCGCGAACAGCGCTGGGGCGACCGCGTGAAGGCCAAAACCGGCCTGCTGATTGATGCCTACTTTTCTGGCACCAAGCTCAAATGGATTTTGGATCACGTGCCCCTGGCAAGGCAACAGGCGGCCAATGGCGAGCTGGCGTTTGGCACGGTGGACAGCTGGCTGATGTGGCAACTGACCGGTGGCCGGGTGCATGCCACCGATGTGAGCAATGCCTCTCGCACCATGCTGTTCAATGTCCGCAGCAACCAGTGGGACGCCGAGTTGATGCAAGCCATGGACATTCCTGCCAGCCTGATGCCCAGCGTCAAGCCGTCCAGCGCCTTGTTTGGCGAGATCGATGCCGGTTGGCTTGGCCACGCTATTCTGATTGGCGGGGTGGCTGGCGACCAGCAAAGCGCCTTGTTTGGCCAGGCTTGCTTCAGCTCGGGCATGGTGAAAAACACCTACGGCACAGGTTGCTTCATGCTGATGCACACCGGGCGAGAGTTTCAAACGGCGGCCAATGGCTTGATCACCACCAGCGCGGCTCAAACTGGGCTACAAGCTGAATACGCCCTGGAAGGCAGCGTTTTTGTCGGGGGCGCGGTGGTGCAATGGCTGCGCGACGGCCTGCACGCGATTCGGGACAGCAGCGAAGTGCAAGCCCTGGCGCAGTCGGTGCCCGACTCGGGCGGTGTGATGGTGGTGCCCGCCTTCACGGGCTTGGGCGCGCCGTACTGGAAGCCCGACGCCCGGGGGTCAATCACCGGCCTCACTCGGGGCTCCACCGTGGCCCACATTGCCAGAGCAGCGCTTGAAAGCATTGCCTACCAAAGTGCCGCCCTCTTGCAAGCCATGAGCCGCGACGCCGTGCAGGCGGGCGGTGCCAGCGTGAGCGAACTGCGGGTGGATGGCGGCGCCTGCGTGAATGACCTGCTGATGCAGTTTCAGGCCGATTTGCTGGGCATTCCCGTGGTGCGCCCCGCCGTGATCGAAACCACCGCTCTGGGCGCCGCCTACCTGGCGGGGCTGTCCACTGGCATTTACCAAAGCACAAAAGAACTCAGCACGCTGTGGCGCTCAGAACGCCGATTTTTGCCAGATTTAAGCCGCCAACACGCCATAGATTTGATGCAGCGCTGGGAACATGCGGTGAAACAGACCGTTCTGTGAGCGTTTGCGGGCGAACTTTTCGATTGATTAGACTCAGTCGATCGGTCATTCGGTGTGACCCGCTCGGTTCTCACGTTTTTCTTTTCACCTTTTCAATTTCAAGGATCTTCATGGACACGCCAATCGCGTTTATCGGGGGCGGCAACATGGCCAGCGCCATCATTGGCGGGCTGCTGGGCCAAGGGGTTTTGGCGAGCCAAATTGACGTGGTCGAACCGTTTGAAGGCGCACGGGCCAAGCTTCTGGCCAAATTTGGCCTTGTCGCAGAGGCCAGCGCAGGCAGTTTTTTAGAGCGCGCGGGCTTGGTGGTGTGGGCCGTCAAGCCGCAAACCTTCAAAGATGCCACCCAATCAGCCCGCCCTTTCACTGGCCGCGCATTGCATTTGAGCGTGGCGGCAGGCATTACCAGCGACAGCATTGCCGACTGGTTAGGCAGTCAGCGCATTGTGCGGGCCATGCCCAATACGCCCGCTTTGATTGGCAAAGGCATCACCGGCCTGTTTGCCAAGGCTGGCGTGACCGAAGCTGAGCGCGCGGGTGTCGAGCGCGTCATCGCCACCACGGGCGACTGCCTTTGGCTGCAGGACGAGCAGCAGCTGGACGCGGTGACCGCGATTTCCGGCTCAGGCCCTGCCTACATGTTTTACTTCATGGAAGCCATGACCGAGGCGGGTCAACAAATGGGGCTCAGTGGCCCGCAGGCTTACAAATTGGCCGTTGCCACCTTTATTGGTGCAGGCGAGTTGGCCCGCGCTTCCAGCGAAACGCCGCAGGTGTTGCGGCAACAGGTCACATCCAAAGGCGGCACCACGCATGCCGCCATCACGTCGATGGAAGGCAGCAACATCAAAGGCCTGTTCATTCAGGCGATGCATGCTGCCAAAGCCAGGGCGGCCGAGATGGGGCGGGAATTTGGCGCAGCTTGAGGGGGTTGGCCAACGCGGGAAGGCCGGCGGGTCGGGCTAAGAAGTCTGGGTAGCGCAGGAAGCCCGACAGAGATTGAAAAGAGTTAATTTTGCCCTATTTTGCAAAAAAAGAACCTGCAGGTTCTTTTTTTGCAAAATCACTCAAAATATGAATAAAATATGCCTCTAGCTCTCGAATAATATAGATAGTTTGCTATATATTTTATAGCAACCGCCATATCACTGAAACGCCACATCACCGACCCGGTTGGGGCCAAGTCAGGCCTGAAGAAGCCGGTCAACGCCTCAGACGTGGCGCACCGTCCTCAAACCAAGCCGCGCAATCACTTCACATTCAACAGCGCGTCTTTGAGCTTCCAATCGGCGGGTACCGGGCCCATCCAGATCGACATCAGTGCCTTGAAGAATTCGGGCTCTTTGTAGGCGTCGCCCTCGGCTTTGCCTTTCACCGTCACGATGGTGCCCGTGCCCGGCACCCAATCGATCACAAAGTTATCGCCCGCGACCAGCTTTTTGTGGTCGCTGAACAACTGGCTCATGCGAATCAGGCCAGGCACCAACTTTGACATTTCAGCCTTGCCCATGTTGTCTTCCACGCCCCGGGTGAGCAATTTGCCCAATTCGCCTGCGTCAATGTCACGCACCATGGTGACGGACATGCGTTTGGCGCCGGGTTGGTTGACCACTTCGTCCAGCGTGCTGGCCTTTTTACCGATGTAAAGCCCCGCCACATACACCTTGAATGGCCCTTTGTAGCGGGTGCCCGCCCCGTTAAGCTGAAGTTTCGCGCCGCGCAAGTCCATGGAATCTTCCAGCTTGACGCCTTGGATTTCGACCACAGCCGCCAACGCGTTGACCGACAACAAGGCCGCCAAGCCCGTCAAAACCAGCAATTTAGTGAATTTCATGTGATTTTCCTCAATTTGGAACATGCAAAAGCCGAGTTACAACTCTATCGAGCAGCCCAGCGGATTGCAATATGACTTTCCCGCAAGTTGTTTTTGACGTTTGGACGCTACAACTGCGGCCCCCAGAATTTGCTCAGAGCCCCAAGGGCGCGCCCAGCCAACCGGATCGCGCACCGGCCAATCACCCGGTTTGAGCTTTGCTACACTTAAGCCATGTTCATTCACCGCATCAGCATTGAGGGTTGTAGCGACCGGGGAGCCTGGCTCTGGCGAACCTGCTTTGCGCCCACCCATCTGATCTGAAACATCCTTGGGTACAGGGCGATTCCTGCAATCGCCGCCTTGAAAGCTTGTCCAGCGGTCAAGGCCCATTTTTGAATGAACGCTGCTTGTCGAGCAGCTGGCCGGGCTCACAGCCCCGCCTGTGTGAAAAGGCCCTTCATGATTTCCGAACTTGAATTTCGATCCCTGAGCGCGCAGGGCTTCAACCGCATCCCCTTGATGCAAGAAGCTTTTGCCGACCTCGAAACCCCTCTGTCCCTGTACCTCAAACTAGCGCATTCCAGCCAGGGTGGCCAGTACAGCTTTCTGCTGGAATCGGTGGTGGGCGGCGAGCGTTTTGGCCGCTACAGCTTTATTGGGCTGCCCGCTCGCACCTTGCTGCGCACCAGCGGATTCGGCGTCAACGCGCTGACCGAAGTCGTCACCGACGGCGTAGTGGTCGAGACGTCCCAGCAAAACCCGCTTGACTTCATTCAAGCCTACCAAAAGCGCTTCAAAGTCGCGCTGCGGCCCGGGCTGCCCCGGTTTTGCGGCGGTTTGGCGGGCTATTTTGGCTACGACGCCGTGCGCCACATCGAGAAAAAGCTAGAAAAGACGTGCCCGCCCGACACCCTGGGTTGCCCCGACATTTTGCTGCTGCAATGCGAGGAACTGGCCGTCATTGACAACCTGTCAGGCAAGCTGTACCTCATTGTTTACGCCGACCCGCGCCAAAGCGAAGCCTATGCCAACGCCAAAAAGCGGCTGCGCGAACTGAAAGAAAAACTCAAATACTCGGTCAGCGCCCCCACCGTCAAGCCCAGCCAAAGCTACCCAGCCGAACGCGACTTTGCCAAGGCCGACTACATTGCCGCCGTAGAGCGGGCCAAACTGCTGATCGCCGATGGCGATTTCATGCAAGTGCAAGTGGGCCAACGCATTAAAAAGCGCTACACAGAATCGCCTTTGTCGCTGTACCGCGCCCTGCGTTCGCTCAACCCCAGCCCCTACATGTATTACTACCACTTTGGTGATTTTCATGTGGTGGGCGCGTCGCCCGAAATTTTGGTGCGCCAAGAGCAAATTACCAGTACCGCGATGGGCAGCCCCGAGCAAAAAATCACGATTCGCCCCTTAGCCGGAACCCGTCCACGCGGTGCCAGCCCCGAGCTGGACAAAGCCGCCGAGCACGAGCTGGTCAACGACCCCAAAGAACGCGCCGAACACGTCATGCTGATTGACCTGGCGCGCAACGACATTGGCCGCATCGCCAAAATTGGCAGCGTGAAAGTCACCGAAGCCTTTGATGTGGAGCGTTATAGCCACGTCATGCACATCGTCAGCAATGTCGAAGGCATTTTGAAAGATGGCATGTCCAACATGGACGTGCTCAGGGCCAGCTTTCCGGCAGGCACCTTGACGGGTGCGCCCAAAGTTCACGCCATGGAACTGATTGACCAGCTGGAGCCCACCAAACGCGGGCTGTATGGTGGCGCGTGCGGCTACTTAAGCTACGCGGGCGACATGGACGTAGCCATCGCCATTCGCACGGGCATCATCAAAGACCAAATGCTGTATGTGCAGGCGGCGGCAGGCGTGGTGGCCGATTCGGTTCCGGAGCTGGAATGGAGAGAAACCGAAGCCAAAGCGCGCGCTTTGCTGCGAGCCGCTGAACTGGTTGAAGAAGGACTGGAATGAAGCGGGCACACCCCCGCGCTTGCCCACTTCGTGTGGCCGCCACCCCCCTTGCAGGGGGCAATACCAGCGGCCTGGCAAAGCCAGCTCCGCGGGCTATTAGCGCACACCCCCGCGCTTGCCCACTTCGTGTGGCCGCCACCCCCCTTGCAGGGGGCAATACCAGCGGCCTGGCAAAGCCAGTTCCGCGGTATTTCTCGAACAAACCCGCAATTTGCAAACCAACGCACGCCGGAGACTTTGTATGAAACTCCTGATGATCGACAACTACGACAGCTTCACCTTCAATATCGTTCAATATTTTGGCGAATTAGGGGCTGAAGTTGAAGTTTTTCGCAATGACGAAATAACACTAGAAGACATCGCCCGCCTTGCGCCCGACCGGTTGGTGGTGTCGCCTGGCCCTTGCACCCCGCAAGAAGCGGGTATTTCTGTGGCGGCCATTCAGCACTTTGCAGGCAAACTGCCGATTTTGGGCGTTTGCCTGGGCCATCAAGCAATAGGCGCAGCGTTTGGCGGCAAAGTGGTGCGTGCCCAGCAACTCATGCACGGCAAAACCAGCGTCATCAGCACCACGCAAACTGGCGTTTTTGCGGATTTGCCTGGAAAATTCACTGTCAACCGATACCATTCATTGGCCATTGAACGAGCCACCTGTCCACCAGAGCTTGCAGTGACCGCCTGGGCTGACGATGGCGAGATTATGGGAGTGCGCCATACTGGGTTTGCGGACAATGTGCGCATTGAAGGCGTTCAGTTTCACCCTGAATCCATACTCACTGAACATGGGCACGCCATGTTGAAGAACTTTTTGCGGTGAAGCGGTGAAGCGGCAAACTCTCTAGTTCCGCCACCTCACCGCTACCCGCCTATCGCTTGCCCGTCGCCGTCAATTTGTAGAAAGCCCCACTTGCATGACTTCCCTCGTCGATTTGCGCAGTGACACCGTGACCCAACCCACGCCCGCCATGCGCACGGCCATGTTGGCGGCGCCCTTGGGCGATGACGTTTTTGGTGACGACCCGACCGTCAATGCCCTGCAAGACAAAATCGCCCGAATGCTGGGTTTTGAAGCCGCGCTTTTCGTGCCCACAGGTACGCAAAGCAACCTGTGCGCCATTTTGAGCCACTGTGGCCGTGGCGACGAGTTTCTGGTCGGCCAAATGGCCCACGCCTACCGCTGGGAGGGCGGCGGCGCAGCCGTGTTTGGCAGCGTTCACCCGCAGCCGCTGAACCACCAAGCCGACGGTACCCTGGCGCTGGAAGACATCGAAGCGGCCATCAAGCCCGACGATGCGCACTTTGCCGTCACCAAAATGCTGGCTCTTGAAAACACCTGGGGAGGCAAGGTTTTGCCCATGGCCTATGTCAAAGCGGCAACTTCGCTGGCAGCCGCCAAAGGCTTGACCCGTCACCTGGATGGCGCGCGGCTTTTCAATGCGGCGGTAGCGCAGGCAGCGGCGAATGGCACCGATCCTTACCACGAAGCACGCGAGATTGCGCAGTGCTTTGACAGCGTTTCCGTCTGCTTCAGCAAAGGCCTGGGTGCGCCCGCAGGCTCCACGCTTTGCGGGTCAACAGCACTCATTTCACGCGCGCACCGCATCCGCAAGATGGCCGGCGGCGGCATGCGCCAAGCGGGTGTTTTGGCGGCGGCTGCTGCGTATGCGCTGGACCATAACGTCACGCGTCTTGCCCAAGATCACGCGCTAGCCCAGCGGCTGGCCCAAGGGCTTGCTGGTATTCCTGATCTGGTTGTTGAAGCACCTCAGACCAATATTCTGTTTGTCGATTTGATCGGCGTGGCGAAAGCACGGTCTGCCGAGCTGATGGCTCACCTGAAAGCGTGCGGCGTGCGCGTCACGGGCCTGTACCGATTGCGTTTTGTTACCCACATGGATGTGGATGCACAAGGCGTAGACGTGGCAGCAGCAGCCGTGCGCGAGTTTTTCAACGCAAGGAAGTGAGCCATGCCTGATTTTCAACACTTGTTGCTTTTCATCGCAGCCGGCTGGTTGCTCAATCTGACACCGGGCCCTGACGTGCTGTACATCGTGACCCACTCATTGCGCTCAGGCGCACGTGCCGGCATTGTTGCGGGTCTGGGCATCACTGCCGGTTGTTTCGTCCACATTTTCGCAGCGGCTGTCGGTGTCGGCGCACTGCTAGCCACCTCGGCTACTGCTTTCACGGTGCTCAAGTGGATGGGCGCGGCCTACCTGCTGTGGGTAGGTGTCAAGATTCTGTTTTCTAGGCGCCCGCAAGCAACCACCGATTTGATGGCCATGGCCGCCAGCGAGCCGCAGCGCCCGCTGAAGGCGGTATTTGTCGGCGGTTTCTGGACCAATGTGCTCAATCCCAAGGTGGCGATCTTCTTTTTGGCGTTTGTGCCGCAGTTCATCGCGCCTGACTCCGCTAGCCCAGCGATGGCTTTTGCGATGCTGGGCGTGCTGTTCAATTTGAACGCCATCCCTGTCAACGTCGGCTGGGCGCTGCTTGCTGCGTGGACGGCCAAACGCGATACGGTGCAGCGTGGCATGCATTGGCTGGACCGCGCCGCCGGCGCGATGTTCATCGGGTTTGGCATCAAGCTGGCCCTTACCGATAATCCGCAGAACTGACAGAGACATTTTCCAGCTCAAGAACACAAAAGCGAGACGCATCATGCCCAACAGCATCAAAATCAGCCCGCAAGAAGCGCTTTTGCGCACCATTGAGCACCGCGAAATCTTTCACGATGAGATGCTGCACATCGTGCGGCAAATCATGAGCGGAGATTTGTCGCCCGTGATGATGGCCGCGTTGATCACGGGTTTGCGAGTCAAAAAAGAAACCATTGGCGAAATCACGGCGGCCGCGCAAGTGATGCGCGAGTTTTCCACCAAGGTGCATGTCGCCGACAAAACTCACTTGGTGGACATCGTTGGCACCGGGGGAGACGGCTCGCACACGTTCAATATATCGACCTGCTCGATGTTCGTGGCCGCCGCTGCAGGGGCCAAAGTCAGCAAACATGGCGGGCGCAGCGTCAGCAGCAAAAGCGGCAGTGCTGACGTGATGGAGTCATTGGGCATCAACATCAACCTGTCGCCCGGGGCCATCGCCCAATGTATCGCTGAGGTCGGGGTCGGCTTCATGTTTGCACCCAACCACCACCCAGCTATGAAAAACGTGGCCCCGGTGCGCAAAGAACTTGGCATCAAGACTATTTTCAATCTACTCGGGCCGCTGACCAACCCGGCGAGCGCCCCAAATATTCTGATGGGTGTTTTCCATTCAGACTTGGTGGGCATTCAAGTGCGGGCCTTGCAGCGGCTGGGCGCTGAACACGCCGTGGTGGTCTATGGCAAAGACGGCATGGACGAGGTAAGCCTGGGGGCTGCGACCTTGGTAGGCGAGCTGAAAAATGGCGAAATCACCGAATATGAAATCCACCCTGAGGACTTCGGCATGGTCATGGCCAGCAACCGTGCGCTGCGGGTGGAAACGCCCGACCAATCCAAAGCCATGCTGTTGGACGTACTGAACAACCAAAAAGGCGCCGCCAAAGACATCGTGACATTGAACGCTGGCGTGGCCTTGTACGCAGCCAACGTGGCGGCTTCCATGAAAGAAGGCGTTGAACGGGCGCGGGTGGCCATAGAGTCGGGCACCGCGCGTGCCAAGTTGGATGCGCTCATTCACCTGTCGCAAACCCTGAAAAGCTGAAAATTGAAAAATTGACTACTGAACTTGCCCCGAAACCCGGAGATTCGAAAACCATGTCTGATGTGTTGAACAAAATTGTCGCGGTCAAGCGCCAGGAAGTGGCCGAAGCCGTGAAGCAAAAGCCCTTGACAGCCATGCGGGCCGACGCAGAATCTCGCGTGCTGACCCGTGATTTTTTGGGAGCCATGCGGGCCAAGGTCAAGGCCGGCAAGCCGGCGGTGATCGCTGAAATCAAAAAGGCCAGCCCCTCCAAAGGCGTTTTGCGAGAGGAATTCATCCCGGCTGATATTGCGCAAAGTTACGCAGAAAACGGGGCCGCTTGCTTGTCCGTTTTGACCGACAAGCAGTTCTTTCAGGGCCATGTTGACTTTCTCAAGCAAGCCCGGGCTTCCTGTCAACTGCCCGTGCTGCGCAAAGACTTCATGGTCGACGCCTACCAAATCTACGAATCCCGAGCCATGGGCGCCGACTGCATTTTGCTGATTGCCGCCTGCTTGAGCGATGCGGAAATGGCCGATTTTGAGTCGATCGCCCATTCCATGGACATGGCGGTTTTGGTGGAAGTGCACGACCGGGCCGAGGCGCTGCGCGCGCTCAAGCTGAAAACGCCGCTGTTGGGCATCAACAATCGAAACCTCAAAACGTTTGAGGTGTCTCTGGACACTACGCTAGGCATGCTCAAAGACATGCCCGAACTTGCCAGCGACCAGCGCCTGGTCGTCACCGAAAGCGGCATTTTGGTTCGCGATGACGTGCTGCGCATGGGAGCGGCGGGCGTGAACGCGTTTTTGGTAGGTGAGGCCTTCATGCGCGCACCCGACCCGGGCGAAGCGCTGGCTGCACTTTTTGGGGCGGTTTAGGCCAAATTGAAGCAGCCTTAAATTTGCTATTATTAATATAGCAATATATCTATATTATTCGAGAGCTAGAGGTCTATTTGACTCTAAAAACACCTGATTTGACCCAGGCTGGGTTATTTATTAACCCCCAGGTTCTTTTTTCCACTTGGGAGCCCGAAAAATGGCCAATTGCTCCCGACTGGCAGCCGGTTATCAGTCGATTTTTGCGAACCTCTACGGCGCTGAAATTGGGCAACTTTATGCAAAACAGGCTGGCTGCGGGCGCCTGCATCTTCCCTGGCCAACCGTTCCGCGCTTTAGAAGCAACGCCTCTGGACCGGGTCAGGGTCGTGATTCTCGGGCAGGACCCCTACCATGGCGCGGGCCAGGCTGATGGATTGGCCTTTTCAGTGCCCCACGGGGTCGCCACTCCTGCGTCGCTTCGAAACATCAACAAAGAAATTGCCCGAGACCCTGAGTTGCGACGTCCAGTCAAACCAAACATGCCTTGGGATCAAACTCCAACCAGCTCACTGATGCCTTGGGCAGCGCAGGGGGTGCTTTTGTTGAACACCTGCTTGACCGTGGAACAAGGCCTGCCCGCCAGTCACTCCAAACAAGGTTGGGAAGTGCTCACTGACGAAATTATCAAGGCAATTTGGGCGAGTTCGAATCCGGTGGTCTTTATGTTGTGGGGTGCGCATGCCCAAACCAAGCAAGTTTTGTTCACGACTGAAGAGGCCAAAGCATCCAATCCCGTTGTTCAATCGCCACATTTGGTGCTCACTGCCAATCACCCCTCGCCCCTGTCGGCCCTGCGCCCACCCACGCCGTTCATCGGTTGCGGTCATTTTGGCAAGGCCAATGCGTATTTGAAATCAAAGGGGCAGCGGCCCATTGTTTGGTGACTTGGGTGGTCGCCGAATTCC
>JANPCR010000141.1:0-1614 GCA_031431035.1 Rhodoferax sp. | reverse complement strand
GCGTGGTACCAATACGACGTTTTGTTGTTTCGCGATCAGCAGCTGACGGACGACGATCTGCTGACTTTTTCCAGAAATTTTGGTGCTTTGGATTCCCCGCCCAACCAGGGCGCGGGTCGCAAATCGCCCGATGGCTACCCCGAGGTGTATGTAGTGTCCAACGTGCTGGACGGCGCGGGCGAGCCCATTGGCGCGTTGGGAGACGGTGAAGCCGCCTGGCACACAGACATGAGCTATGCCGCTGAACCGCCTGACGCTTCTATGCTTTATTCACTTGAAATTCCTGCTACTGGGGGCGACACCTCTTTTTCGAGCATGAAGGCTGCGCTTGCCAAAATGCCCGCCGACATGGCTCAGCGAATCAGCCAATATGACATCAAGCACGACGGAACCTACGACTCTGGCGGTTACACCCGCAAGGGACTTGCTGCGTCCAATGACCCGCGCACCTCGGTCGGCACGCCCCACCCTGCCGTGATTGCGCACCCGGTGTCTGGCGACAAAGCACTTTACCTGGGGCGCAGGCGCAACGCCTATGTGATGGGGCTGGAAATCGACCAGTCAGAGAAATTACTCGATGAAATGTGGGCCTTTGCTGAAACCTCGGTCTACCAACATCGCTGGGCGCTGGGCGATTTGGTGCTGTGGGACAACCGCACCACCATGCACCGCCGCGACGCGTTCGATCCCAAAGCCCGCCGGGTGATGCACCGCACCCAAATTAAGGGCACTGTGGCACCGCGCCGCGGTATTTAAGGCAAACGCGACCTCGCCCTTCAGCTTCTTGGGCGACAGGTGCTATTTGTTAGCGGGCAGCGCATTGAGCGGAGTCACTGCTTTTTGATTCACTAAGAAGCCGATCAAGTTGTCGGCGGCCAAAGTTGCCATGGCCATTCGGGTCGGCAAGGTGGCGCTGGCTATGTGCGGGGTAAGAACCACATTGGGCACCGTCAGCAAGTCTGGATGCACTTTGGGTTCGCCCTCAAACACATCCAGCCCGGCAGCCGCAATGCGTTTTTCACGCAAGGCTTTAGCCAGGGCTGCATCGTCAACAATGCCGCCGCGTGCAATGTTGACCAGAGTCGCAGTCGGCTTCATAAGCGCCAATTCAGCAGCACCGATGGTGTGGTGCGACTCGGGCGAGTAAGGCACCACCAACATGACATGGTCAGCGGTTTGCAACAAGGTGGTTTTGTCAACATAAGTCGCTTTGCAAGCAGCTTCAGTCGATGCGTCGAGCCGGGTGCGGTTGTGGTAAACGACTTTCATGCCAAATCCGAAGGCGCCCCGTTTGGCAATGCCCTGCCCGATGCGGCCCATGCCCATGATGCCCAAGGTGCTGCCATGAATGTCAGCCCCGGCAAACATGTCGTAGCGCCACTGCGTCCACAAGCCAGCGCGCAAAAAATGCTCGCTTTCAGTCATGCGGCGCGCGGTTGCCATGAGCAGCGCAAAGCCAAAATCGGCTGTGGTTTCAGTCAACACATCGGGTGCATTGGTGGCTAAAACTCCAGCCGCCGTCATGGCTGGCAAATCAAAGTTGTTGTAACCCACCGCCATGTTGGCGCAGATTTTCAAGCGGGGACATGCTGCCAGCAATTCGGCGTCAATGCG
>JANPCR010000140.1:0-15520 GCA_031431035.1 Rhodoferax sp. | reverse complement strand
AGCCGCGCCAATGAACCCGCATCCATGGCCTTTGCGCCAGTGGCTGGTTTGGGGTGGTTTGCCGCTGCTCGGCCTGCTGCTTGCCCTGGGTCTGGCGTGGGACATTGCACTGGGTTTGAAGCCGGGGCAGGTGGCGCAAGCGCCCCTCGTGGGGCCGTTGGCTGGTCAAATTGCCCTGTTTTTGTCGCTGAATGACTTGGGCCGCACGGGCTTCGATTCCTTTTGGTCTGTGGTCACTTTGCTGGGCGACACGGTCATCGTGTTCGTGGCCTTGTCGCCCCTGATTTTGTTCAAGCCCCAAGCCATGATGGCGGTGATCGCTGCCGTGCCATTTGGCGGACTTTTCTCAGTCTTGGCAAAGCGGGTGTTGGACTTGCCGCGTCCTGCGGGAGTGCTTGACTCGGCGCAGTTTCACCTGATTGGGCCGCTGCTAGCCAACCACAGTTTTCCCTCGGGCCACACCCTCAGCGCGTTTGCCGCTGCCGTTGCCGTGTTGGCAACTTGCCTGCCTGCCAAAAACACCCTGCGTTCGTGGGGTTTGCTGGTGCTGACCGTCGGCTTGGCGTCGCTGGTGGGGTTTTCGCGCATCGCGGTGGGTGCGCATTGGCCGTTGGATGTGTTGGGCGGGGCTTGTGCGGGTTGGCTGGCTGGGTTGACCGGGGCTGCCATGGCGCGTCGGTACACCGACGTTTGGCAAAGCCGACTGTGCCAAGCCGTGGCGTCTGGATTTTTACTTTTGTCAGCGATTTGGCTCTGGTGGCGTCCCTTGGACTACCCGCAAGGAGCTTTAGCGCTGTGGGTGGCTACGGCTTGCGTGGCGTTTACCGTGGCCGTGCAAATTGGGCGATGGTCGCAAGCCCGTTTTGCGGTTTGAATCGGGTTTAACTTGGGTTTGAGGCTACGGAATTTGCACCGACACCGCATCCACATCACCTGAAAAAAGCGCGGTCATCAGTGCGGTTTCGCGGGTTTGAATCAAATTCAAAAAAGTTCGCGCGTCACTGCCTCGGCCACTCATCTTGGCAAAGGTGTCAAAGCCGGACTCCAGAAAACCTTGCAATGAACTCAAGCCCGCCGCCTGCGCGGGGCGGCGCATCATGCGCAAAGTCAGGCGCAGCCCAGGCATGCGCGTCAGGCGGTCAAGCTCAGCACCCACTGCAAGAACCTTGGCCAGTTGCTGGTGACGGTCTTCGGGCCGCCCCACCTTTTGCCACGCGGCGACATAGCGCGCCAGTTCGCTTTGCTCATCATGCATGTCCCACGCCTGGCCCATTTCTTGGTCAATTTCCTCTGTCAGGGCATGCAGTTCGGCCAAGGCCACAGCGGTTGCCACCACGTTTTTAGGAAAGAAGGTTTGCAAAGCGCCCGCAATGCGTGAAAACTGCGCATCGCGCAGCGTGTAATCGCGGTCGCTGTAGAGCTCATCGACAAAAAAACGCGCTGCGCCCTGGTAGGGGCCAGCCGTCAAAATATCTGCATACGTGCGGGTGAAGCGTTCGGCCTGAAAGCGTTTGACCGTGGCAATGCTGGCAGCCAAGCCCGGATTGTTCAGGGCGATGGCGCGAAGGCTGGACACACGGGCAACCGCGTCACGAATGGTATGGGCTGCGTCCATGTTGGCTAGAGCGCCCAAAAAGGGCTTGAAAAATGAAGCGTTGAGTCTATCAATTGCCAAAGGCAGGGTTGCTGTTGGAAAAACGGGCATTTTCTATAAAAAAGAACCTGCAGGTTCTTTTTTTTCGAAAAGCCGCGATTTTTCGATAAATATGAATAAAATAGGCCTCTAGCTCTCGAATAATATAAATTGTTTGCTATGTTAATAATAGCTATTTTTCGCTGCCCGGTAACTGTCTTTGTGTCTTTGTGCTTTTAGCCCGTGGCGTGGCAACTCGACAAACGCTCAGACAAGAGCATTCTTCAAACCAATCGCAGCCGCACAATGAAAGGCGCAGAGCGCAAAGGGGTGCAATATTGGATAGAAATGGGGTGGTAAGTTTGGACAGAAATCAAAAGGTATTTCCTGGGGATATTCTGTCAAGCACGCCAAATAAACGAAACACGGGGGCCATCAACGAATCAATGGCCCTTCAGGGCTTCAATCAGTCTCAAGCGACCCCACTTCAACCCATTTTCACTTTCAACCTCCACCCATGCAACAACGGCTCCGTGTACCCACTGGGCTGCACCAGGCCTTTGAAAACCAGGTCAGTTGCCGCCTTGTAAGCCATTGACGTCTCAAAGTGACCCGCCATGTTTTTGTACAGCGGGTCACCTGAGTTTTGCTTGTCAACGACACCAGCCATGCGTTGAAAGGTTTCGGTGATTTGCGCTTTTGTCACCACGCCATGCAGCAACCAGTTGGCCATGTGTTGGCTGCTGATGCGCAGCGTGGCGCGGTCTTCCATCAGGCCGATGTTGTGGATGTCTGGCACTTTGCTGCAACCCACGCCCTGGTCGATCCAGCGCACCACGTAGCCCAAAATGCCTTGCGCGTTGTTGTCCAGTTCTTGCTGTTTCTGCTCGGGCGTCCAGTCGGTGTTGGCCGCCACAGGAATGCTGAGCAGAGCGTTCAGCGTGTCGTTGAAGTCCTTTTTCGCGTTGGACTTGGCATCCGCCTTTTCCATTTTCTTTTGCAGTTTGGCCACGTTCACTTGGTGGTAATGCAGGGCGTGCAATGTGGCACCGGTCGGGCTGGGCACCCAGGCCGTATTGGCACCGGCGCGTGGGTGGCCAATTTTTTGCTCCATCATGGCCTTCATCAAATCGGGCATGGCCCACATGCCTTTGCCAATTTGCGCTTTGCCGCGCAGGCCGCATTGCAGGCCCACGTTGACGTTGTTTTTCTCGTAAGCGGCAATCCAGCTGCTGGCTTTCATGTCGCCCTTGCGAATCATGGCGCCGGCTTGCATGGCGGTGTGCATCTCGTCGCCGGTGCGGTCCAGAAAACCGGTGTTGATGAAGGCGACGCGGCTGCTGGCGGAGGCAATGCAGGCTTTCAGGTTGGCGCTGGTGCGGCGCTCTTCGTCCATGATGCCCAATTTCACCGTGCTGTCCTTCAATCCCAGCATTTTTTCAACCCGACCAAACAATTCAGCGGCAAAGGCTACTTCTGCGGGGCCGTGCATTTTGGGTTTGACGATGTAAACGCTGCCTTGGCGGGAATTGCGAATGCCGTCTTTTTTGCCGCGCTTCAGGTCGTGCATGGCAATGGTGGTGGTGACCACGGCGTCCAAAATGCCCTCTGGAATTTCGTGGCTGCTGCCGTCTGCGGTGGTGTACAAAATGGCTGGGTTCGTCATCAAGTGGCCGACATTGCGCACAAACATGAGCGAGCGGCCATGCAGGGTGACCTGCTTTTGGCCATTGGAGGCTGTGTAAACGCGGTCAGGGTTGAGCCCGCGCGTGAAGCTGGTGCTGCCTTTGGTGACGGTCTCGGTCAAGGTGGCTTGCAAAATACCCAGCCAATTGCTGTACGCCAGCACTTTGTCGTCGGCATCGACCACCGCCACAGAGTCTTCCAGGTCCATGATGGTGGACAAAGCGGCTTCCAGCACCAGGTCGCTGATGCCCGCCGCATCGGTTTTGCCAATCGCCGTGGTGCGGTCGATTTGAATGTCCAAATGCAAGCCGTTGTGTTGCAGCAAAATGGACGATGGCGCTGACAGCTTGCCTTGGTAGCCTTTGAACTGCTTGGCGTCCAGCAGGCCCGTGGTTTTGCCATTGGCCAGTTTGACCAGCAGCTTGCCAGCGCGCACGTTGTAGCCAACAGAATGGTGGTGCGAGCCTGCCAGCAACGGCGCTGTGCGGTCCAGCACGTGGCGAGCGTATTCGATCACCTTGGCACCGCGCAAGGGGTTGTAGCCCTTGCCGTTTTTTGCGATTTTGGTTGCGCCGTCGTCTTCCGACAGCACGTCGGTGCCGTACAGCGCGTCGTACAAACTGCCCCAGCGGGCATTCGCCGCGTTCAACGCGTAACGTGCGTTCAAAACCGGCACCACCAGCTGCGGCCCGGCCTGTTTGGCGAGTTCTGCATCGACATTCGAGGTGGTGGTTTTGACCTTTTTGGGCACAGGAACCAGGTAGCCAATTTTTTCCAGAAAAGCGCGGTAGGCCTTCATGTCCTTGATGCTGCCGGGGTTGGCGGTGTGCCAGGCGTCCAGCTCGGTTTGCAAGCGGTCGCGCTCTGCCAGCAGGGCGATGTTCTTGGGGGCCAAATCGGCGACGATGGCGTCAAAACCTGCCCAAAACTTGTCGGGCGCAACACCGGTGCCGGGCAAGACCTTGTTGTCAATGAAGGCGTGCAGGTTGCTGGCGACTTGCAGGCGGTGGGCGGCGATGCGGCTGGTCATTCAAAAAACTCCAAAAACAGAAAGTAAAAATGGAAAATTCAAACATTCAAAAAAACGCAAGCACATCGCGCAAGCTGGTGCCGGTGCGGGTGGGTTGCGTGCCCAGCTCCTCAAAAGGTGCGTTTTGGCGATTGACCCACAGGGTTTGGTAGCCAAACCAGGTGGCGGCCAAGGCGTCCCAACTGTTGCAACTGACAAAGGCGATTTGCGCGGCGGGAAGCCCGCAGGCGGCTTCGCCCAGGGCGTAGGCGTCTGGGTGGGTTTTGTATTTGCGAATGGAATCAACGCTGATGATGTGGTCCAGCAGATCGGCAAGCCCGGCTGATGCAACCGCTTTGGCCAGCATGGTAGGGTCGCCGTTTGACAAAATGCCGGTAGCAATGCCTCGGGCCTTCAAAGCCGTCAGAACTTCGCGGTTTTCGGGGTAGGCTGTCAATTGATGGTATTGGTTCATCAATTGGTCGATGGCCGCCGCATGAGCGTCCATCGCGGCGGAGTTTGCCGCACCACTGACAGCCGAAGCTTGTGGCAGAACTATTCTTTTGATGGCATAAACCAGCGCCGCGCGAGTCAGAGCCCAAAAGGGCTGGTAATGCGCACCATGGTTGCTGCTGGTGACCAGCCGGGTGTATTCAATTTGTTTGTCGCGCCACAAAACGCTGACGGCCTGCCCGTGGCCGGGAAAAAGTTGTTCGGCGAGTTGCGCCACGCTGTAAACGTCAAACAAAGTGCCATAGGCGTCGAACAAAACGGCGGCGATGGGTTTGGCTGGGTTTGAGCTTAGGAGGGCAGTCATTCCTCAATTTTATTTGATACGGATACTGCTATTAACCGCCTAAAAATCCAATGATTAAATACAAAAACGTCTGCAATACTCGTCGATGGCGTTCGTCATGATGCGAGGCTCAAAGGCTGCTCAGGGGCTGCTCAAGGGCTGTTTTGAAGCCGAGACACCGCATGCAGCCCAAAAACGCCAATCACGATAAAGCTGATGCACACCAGCTTGAGCGCCGTCCCGGGCTCGCGAAACCAGAAGATGCCGATGGCAGCGGTCGCGACGGTTCCCACGCCTGACCAAACCGCGTAGGTGATGCTCAAGTCCAGGGTTTTGGTGACAAAAGCGTTGCAACTGAATGCCGCGGCATAGCAGGCGAACATCATGATCGACGGGCCAAGATAGGTAAAGCCGTGCGACAGCTTCATGCTGGTGGTGCCTGCCACCTCAAACGCAATGGCCACGCAAAGTAGCCCCCAGGCTTGAGACATCGTAGGGGTGAAGGACTGTAAGAAGCTGACCACAATGGAGGACTGATAGGGTGAAAAAAGTGTATTTGCGCATTCGCACGGCTTTGGTGTGCAATGCATTATCCTGACAAACAGACAATTGGGTCGAACGACATGTCCGCTTATTACAACCAGATCTCCATCGACAAGTACCGCAACCACGCTAGCGGTTACGACGCCTCTGCCGAACTGACGATGCCCTTACGCAGGCGCACGATTGAGCGGCTGCGCCTGAAATCGGGTGACGTGGTGCTGGACGTGGGCGCTGGCACGGGTTTGAGTTACCCGCTGCTGCTTGATGCGGTCGGCCCCGCAGGGCGGGTCTTGGCCTTTGAGCAAAGCCCGCAAATGTTCGCGCAAGCGCAGGCGCGGGTAGAACAAGCGCGGGGACAGCAAGGGGCTCATTCACTGGCTTACCAAACGCTGTGGCACCAATGCGAATCGGCTGAAAACGTGGTGCTGCCCCAAGCACCCGATGCGGTGCTGTTCAATTACGTGCACGATGTGTCCCGCACGGAGCGAGCGGTGACCAACATCATGCGGCAGCTTAAGCCGGGCGCTCGCGTGGCCATGGCGGGCATGAAGTTTTTTCCGTGGTGGACAGGGCCGCTGAACCTGCTGGCCTGGGCCAAAAACCGACCCTACAACGCCAAGGCTGCCGACATGTGGTCGCCCTGGGACATTGTGGCGTCGTACTGCCATGAGTTTGACCGGGAAAGCACTCAGTTTGGCATGGGCTACATCGCCCATGGTGTCGTCAAATAAGTTTCGGAAGGCCTTCCATGAACCCTCAACTTGCCGGGCCTTCGATCAGCCGAACCGAGCCTGCCGCGCTTGCGCCAACCCCACTGCTAGCTCGGTTTGCCCGCATTCGCGCAGTTACCGAGGCGGTGGCGGGGCCGCTGTCCAGCGAAGACTGCCAGGTGCAGTCCATGCCTGAAGCCAGCCCGGTCAAATGGCACTTAGCCCATGTCACCTGGTTTTTTGAAACCTTTGTGCTGGAACGGTTTGAGCCGGGGTTCAAACCCCATCACCCAGCCTTTCGCACCTTGTTCAACAGCTATTACATTGCCGTGGGTGATCGCCACCCGCGTCCCCAGCGCGGGCTGCTGACCCGGCCCAGCCTGTTCGAGGTGTTGCGGTGGCGGCAATCGGTGAACCAGCGCATGGAGGACCTGCTGAAAGACAGCGCTTTAGACGCCACCAGTACGGCAGAACTGGCGACCTGGGTCGAGCTGGGCTTGCAGCACGAGCAGCAGCACCAGGAATTGATTCTGACTGACGTGAAGCACCTGCTGTCCACCAATCCCTTGCTGCCTGTTTACCGCGAAACCTGGCCGCTGGCTTCGGTCGCACCGACGCCAGCACAGTGGCAGGCGCAGCCCGGTGACCTGGTCAGCGTGGGTCATGACGGCCCCGATTTTGCCTTTGACAACGAAAGCCCGCGCCATTCACATTGGCTGCGCCCCTACGCGCTCATGAACCGTCCGGTGACCCATGGCGAATGGCTGGCCTTTATGCAAGACGGTGGCTACACCGACCCCCGCTGGTGGCTATCGGCTGGTTGGGACTGGGTCCAAACGCAACGGATTGAAGCGCCACTTTACTGGCAGCGCCTTGGGCTCAAGTCGGGGGCTGACTGGCACAGCTTCACGCTGCATGGCTTGGTGCCCATCGATCCGCACACGCCGATTGTTCACATCAACTACTTTGAAGCCGATGCGTTTGCAAGGTGGCAAGGCGCGACCGATAGCGCGTTTGCCAACGCCCGCCTGCCCACCGAATTCGAGTGGGAGGCCGCTGTGCAGCCCGGTTTTGCCCAGCAAGCTGCGCGGGGGAATTTTGCCGAATCCAACGCCCTGCACCCCATGCCCGTGGCGCGCAACGCAGCGGGGCTGTTGCAGGCGCTGGGCGATGTGTGGGAGTGGACTAGCAGCAGCTACCAAGGCTACCCCGGTTACCAGCCTTGGCGTGGCGCGGTGGGTGAGTACAACGGCAAGTTCATGGTCAACCAGTAAGTGCTGCGCGGTGGCTCCTGTGCTACGCCCGCCTCTCACATTCGGGCGAGCTACCGCAACTTTTTTCCAGCCGAGACGCGCTGGCAGTTCAGCGGTCTGCGCTTGGCGCGCGATGCTGGCTGAGGTGGGTTAGTCTGAGAGTGGTAAAAATTTGCTATATTATAAATAGCAAACTATGTATATTATTCGAGAGCTAGAGGCCCATTCCATTCATATTTTGGGGCCAATTCGAGTTTTGAGGCAAAGTCATATCACCGGTGATATGAAGTCTTGAATTTCCCAAGCAAGGGCACCCAACGCAGCGGCAAGATTTCGGCAGCCCTCCGGCCTATTCCTCCAGGTTTTCATGGTGTGCCACGGCACCTTGCTTCCAGTAGGCGGCGGCTCTGATGGCATGGCGGTCCACGCCCTTTTCTTCAACCAGAATGCGCCGCAGCGTCGCCATGCTGCTTGCTTCACCCGCGCACCAGGCGTAGCCGTCGCCCGCAGGCAAGGCCAGGGCGCGCACGGCGGAAATCAAATCTTCCGGTTTGGCGACCCATTGCACGCTGCAAGCGGCAGCGCTTTTTAACTCGCGTTGGTCGGCGGCATCAGCCACCTGAACCACGACCAGGGCACGGCTGCCTGCGGGCAATTCTTCAAGGCGCCGGGCAATGGCGGGTAGGGCGGTCTCGTCGCCTGCCAGCAAGTGCCAGTCGTAGTCCAGCGGAATCACAAACGAGCCGCGCGGCCCGCCAATGCTGGCCCGCTGACCGGGCGCTGCCTGCGCGGCCCAATCAGCCGCAGGGCCATCGCCATGCAGGGCAAATTCAATCGTCAATTCGCGGGCGGCTTTGTCGATGCGGCGCGGTGTGTAGTCGCGCCGCACAGGCTCGGCGCTGCCATTGTCTAAAAGCACCTTCACGTGGTCGTCAAATGACGCGCTGATGAAGTCTGCCAATGACTCAGACGCGAAGGTCACGCTTTTGAAGTGCGGACTCAGGGTTTCAACCCGCACCACCTGCAAGTCGCGGCGTTTGAGTTCGTGCCGAACGCGCTGCACACGGCGCTGTGGAGGGTTTGATGGGGCAGTTTCGGGCAATGATGTCATGGAAGGCTTTCGTAAATAGGTGACAATATCCTCTATTATGCCTAAATCAGTAGACATTGTCAACCAATCGGGCCGAGCGTCTGACGACAGCCCGCTGGAGCTGATTCACACTGTCATGCACCAGTACCGCTCGCGCCAGTACCAGGTGCTCAGGAGCGGTGGGCATGACATCACCCACATGGAAAGCAAGGTGCTGGGCTACCTGAGCCACCACCCCCAATCCACCCAAAGCGATTTGGCCAAACACAGTGGGCGCGACAAAGCCCAGTTGGCCCGGTTGATCAAAGCCCTGCGCGAGCGCGGCCTGCTCGACAGTGCGCCGGACGAGGCAGACAGGCGAAACCTGCGCCTGTCCGTCACGCCGGGCGGGCTTGCGCTCTTGCAAGCACTGCACCAGCAATCGGCGCAATTGGCAACTCAAGCCGTTGTCGGGCTGACCCCGGCCGAGCTTGCCCAGTTGGTGAGCTTGCTCCAGCGGGTTCGCTCGAATTTTGAAACCAAGGTGTGACGGTGCTTCAAACTGCAGTTCGTGGCCCGATCAACCTAAAACTCTGTGTGCACGGCACCTGCACCAAAGCTCAAGATGATTAAAAACACCACCGATTTGACCGCCACCGTATTGGCCGCCATGCAGCAAACCCCCGACGAGCGCCTGCGCGTCATCATGACGTCGCTGGTGACCCATTTGCATGGTTTCGTCAACGACGTGCACCTGACCGAAGACGAGTTTCGCGCTGCCACTGCCATGATCGCCAAGATGGGGCAACTCAGCAACGATTCGCACAACGAGGTCGTTCTGATGGCGGGGTCGCTGGGCGTGTCCAGCCTGGTGTGCCTGTTGAACCATGGCGCGGACACCACCCACAACCTGCTTGGGCCGTTTTGGCGCATGAACTCACCGCGCGTGAGCAACGGTGACTCCATCGTGCGCAGCCCCACACCCGGCGCCCCTCTGTGGGTGCAGGCCCGTGTGCATGACCCGGCGGGCGCCCCCGTAGCCGGGGCTGAGGTTGATGTGTGGCACTGCGCACCCACTGGGTTTTATGAAAATCAGCCACAGGCCAGAGCCGATGGCCAGGCCGAGATGAACCTGCGCGGCAAATTCACAACCAACGAGCAAGGTGAATTCAGCTTTTGGAGCGTGAAGCCCATTGGCTACCCGATCCCAACTGATGGCGTGGTGGGGCAATTGCTGGCCGCCCAACAGCGCCACCCCATGCGCCCCGCGCACGTGCATGCGCTGGTGGTCAAGCCTGGCTTTCAAACCCTGATCTCGCAGGTGTATGCCGATGACGATGCCAATCTGGCAACCGACACCCAATTTGGCGTGACCCAAGCGGTGACTGGGCATTTTGAGCGCCACGACGCCCCGCCTCATGTTCGCCAAGGTTCGCAGCCTGAATTGCAAATGCCTTGGTACAGCCTTGATTTCACCTTCAAAATGGAGCCTGGGGTGTCCACCCTGCCGCGCCCACCGATCAAGTAGTCAACCACCAAATAGCCATCCACCAAATAGCGATCTAACGGAACCCACCATGCTGAACAAAAAACTACGCCAACAAGCCGCTGACAGCCTGTACGACGCTGACCGCCAGGTCAAAGTCATTGCGCAACTCAGCAAAACTTATGACGGCATCGAATTGGCCGACGCCTACGCCATTCAGCAGCTGTGGCTGGACCGCCGCGTCAAAGAAGGCGCTCGCCTGGTGGGTCGCAAAATAGGTTTGACGTCGCGTGCCATGCAAATGGCGTCCAACTTCACCGAGCCCGACTACGGCTACCTGACCGACGACATGATGCTGGCCGACGGGGCGCAGATTGACGCCGCGCGCTACATGTCGCCTCGGCTGGAGGTGGAGCTGGCCTTCATCATGGGGCAAGACCTCAAAGGTCCAGGCTGCACCGTCGCCGACGTCATGCGCGCCACCGAGTTCGTCACCCCCGCCTTGGAGCTGATCGCCTACCGCACCCAAGTACCCCGCGCCATTGTGGACACCATTGCCGACAACGCTGCTGCGGGCGCAATCGTCACAGGCGGACGCATGGTGCGGCCGTTTGACGTGGACATTCGCTGGGTGGGTGCCACCTTGTCCAAAAACGGCACTATCGAAGAATCTGGCGTGTCAGCCGCCGTGATGGGGCACCCTGCCGCTGGCATGGCCTGGCTGGTCAACAAACTGGCTTTGCATGGCGGCGGACTCAAAGCCGGGCAAATCGTGCTGGCGGGTTCATTCACACGCCCGGTCAGCGCGGCTGCGGGGGATGTGATTCAAGCGGACTACGGCCCCTTGGGCAGTTTGGGTGTGCGTTTCGTTTGAGGCCCCGTATACTGGTGGGATGAACCAGTTAGTACATTTTGAGCCCGTCGCCGCCAAGGCACGGGCCAGGTCAACCGCCAAACCAGCAGTGACAGTGCCAGCCAAAAAAGCCGATGCGCCGAAGCCTGATGCCGCGGCCAAAAAGGCCCGGCCCTCGCGCACCAACGACCCAGAGCGCACGATGGCGGGCATTCTGGAAGTGGCCAACGAAGAGTTCAGCGAAAAAGGCCTGGCGGGCGCGCGCATTGACGAAATTGCTGCGGCCACCAAGACCAGCAAACGCATGATTTACTACTACTTTGGTAGCAAAGAGGGGCTGTATTTGGCGGTTCTTGAAGAGTCGTACCGACGTATGCGGGCGATTGAGGGCGAGCTTCACCTGGAGGACTTGCCGCCCGAAGATGCCCTGCGCAAACTCACCGGTTTTACCTTCGATCACCATCATGGCAACGAGGCTTACATCCGCCTGGTGATGAGCGAAAACATCCAGCGGGGCGAGTTCCTGGCGCAGAGCAAAAACATTCGCAAGCTCAACGTGCCCGCCATCGAATCCATCCGCAAGCTGTACGAGCGCGGTGTGGCGCAAGGCATTTTTCGCGCGCAGCTCGACCCGGTGGACATCCACAAGTCCATTTCGGCGTTGACGTTTTTTGATGTCTCCAACCAGCACACCTTCGGGTTGATTTTCAAAAAAGAAACGCAGGCCGCGCCCGCCATCACTGCCCGGCGCGACAGCATTATTGAGATGGTGGTGCGCTTCGTGCGCAAGTAGCTGCGGCAGCGTGTGCACCTGGCGCTGCGGACGCGAGTAGCGCAGCAGACGGATCCAATCGATGAGCTTCGAATCGTCCAATTGGCATAAGGGTTTTCACTGATATTCATAAAACTAACTAGTTCGTACATTATGCGTACGAATTCAAAAAGGTAGAGATTTGACATGCTGCAAACTTGGATTGACAAGTACTGCCGATTTCTTTCCATCCTCATGGCCGCTGCCTTGGCCATCATGGTGGTGTTGGTGTTTACCAATGTGGTCATGCGCTACGCCTTCAGTTCCGGCATCACCATCTCAGAGGAATTGTCCAGGTGGTTGTTTGTCTGGCTGACCTTCATGGGGGCCGTGGTGGCCCTGAATGACAAGGCCCATTTGGGAACGGACACACTGGTGTCGCGGCTGTCGATTCGAGGCAAAAAGACCTGCCTTGTCATTGGCCATGTGCTCATGCTCTATGTTTGCTGGCTCTTGTTCACTGGCTCGCTGGAGCAAGTCAAAGTCAACTGGACCAGCACCAGCGCCGCCATGGAAACATCGTTGGCCATCTTTTACGCCAGTGGCATGTTTTGTGCGGTGTCCAGCGCGGTGATTCTGCTGAACCATCTGCTGCGGCTGCTCAATGGAACGCTGTCTGAAGACGACCTGATTGGCATCCGCGAATCAGAAGAAGAACCCATCGACGTGCCCAAACCGGTTTTGTGACCTGAAAGACAAGCACTATGACCATTGCTGTATTTTTAGGTTCTCTGCTGGCCGCCATGGCCTTGGGCATTCCTATTGCCTATTCTTTGTTGCTGTGCGGGGTCGCCCTGATGTGGCACCTCAATATTTTTGATGCCCAAATCCTGGCGCAAAACTTGATTGAAGGTTCCAACAGCTTCCCTTTGCTGGCGGTGCCGTTCTTCATGCTGGCGGGCGAGGTGATGAACACCGGCGGCTTGTCGCGGCGCATCGTTAACTTTGCCATGGCGCTGGTCGGCCACGTGCGCGGCGGGTTGGGTTACGTGACCATCATCGCGGCCTGCTTGCTTTCCGCCCTGTCGGGCTCTGCCGTGGCGGATGCCGCTGCGCTGACGGCATTGCTGCTGCCCATGATGGTGAAGGCTGGCCACGACAAGGCCCGCAGCGGTGGCTTGATTGCGGCCTGCGGCGTGATTGGCCCCATCATTCCGCCTTCTATCGGGTTTGTTATCTTTGGTGTGGCGGCCAACGTGTCGATTTCCAAGCTCTTTTTGGCCGGTATCTTCCCTGGAATTTTGCTGGCCGTGGGCCTGTGGGCCACGTGGTGGTGGACAACGCGCAGCGAAAAGCTGGAAGTCGCCCCCAGACGCTCGGCGGGTGACGTCATGGTTGCCATGCGCAGCGCAGGGTGGGCCTTGATGCTGCCCATCATCATTTTGGTGGGCTTGCGCATGGGCGTGTTCACGCCCACCGAAGCGGCTGTGGTGGCCGCCGTGTACGCCTTGTTTGTGGCGGGCGTGATCTACAAGGAATTGAGCTGGAACCAGCTGTATGGCGTGTTCTTGGCCGCTGCCAAAACCACTGCCGTCATCATGTTTTTGGTGGCTGCGGCCATGGTGTCGGCCTGGTTGATTACCGTGGCCCAACTGCCTGCGCAAATTATTGACCTGCTGTCGCCCCTTTTGGGCAGCCCCACCTTGCTGCTGATGGCCATCATGCTGCTGGTCATGGTGGTGGGTACCGCCATGGACATGACACCCACCATATTGATTTTGACCCCGGTTTTGATGCCCTTGGTCAAGGCGGCAGGCATTGACCCGGTTTACTTTGGTGTGCTGTTCATCATCAACAACTCGATTGGTCTGGTGACCCCGCCTGTGGGCACTGTGCTGAACGTGGTGGCTGGGGTGGGCAAAATGCGCATGGACGAGGTCACCCGTGGGGTGTTGCCTTTCATGCTGGTGCAATTCATCATCATGTTTTTAATGGTCCTGTTCCCGCAATTGATCATGGTTCCGGCACGCTGGCTGTACAGCTAAAGCCCTGTTTTTTCCGACGCGGGGCATGTCTGGTACGCCTAGCCCCGCGTCATAACAATTTGCGTACTGTGAAATTCTTTTGGAGACAAGCATGAAACGACTATTTCTTAAATCCATCGCGGGCGCTGTGTTGGTCGCCGCTTGCGGCGTCACGTTTGCGCAAGAACGCAACATCAAGTTCGCACTGAACGGCCCAGAGGGTCATCCCGCAGTGGCGGGAATGAAAAAATTTGCTGAAGCCGTGGCTGCCAAATCGGGCGGCAAGATGAAGGTCAGCCTGTTTCTGGGTGGCACGCTCGGCAGTGACCAAGCGGTGGTGTCGTCATTGAAGGGTGGCACCGTTGAAATGGCCGTCATGAACAGCGGCATTTTGGCCAGCGAAGCCAAAGAATTGGCGATTTTTGACTTTCCGTTCCTGTTTGCCAACGAAAAAGAATCGGACGCGATTGTGGACGGCCCCGTCGGCAAAAAAATGCATGCCCTGCTGGAAGCCAAAGGCATTGTGGGCTTGTCGTACTGGGAACTGGGCTACCGCCACATCACCAACAGCAAGCGCCCATTAAACAAGGTCGAAGACATTGACGGCCTGAAGCTGCGCGTGATTCCCAACCCCATCAACGTGGACTGGGTCAAAGCACTGGGTGCCAACCCCACACCCATGCCCTTCCCCGAGGTGTATGGCGGACTTGAGCAAAAAGCCATTGACGGTCAAGAAAACCCGATTTCGGTGATTGCCGCCAACAAGTTCTGGGAAGTCCAGAAAAACATTGCGCTGACCAACCACCAGTACAACCCCCAGTCGGTGATTTTCAGCAAAAAGGTGTGGGACACCCTGACACCTGCCGAGAAGAAAATTTTGGACGACTCAGCCGATGACGCTGCCAAAGCCCAGCGCGAGCAATCACGTGCTTCCGTGGCCAGCAACCTGGAACTGCTGAAGAAAAACGGCATGACCGTGACCGTTTTCCCACCGGCTGAAGTCGCCAAGTTGCGCGAAAAAATGAAGCCTGTCATTGCCAAGTACTCTGCCAACGTGGGCGAAGCCACCGTCAATGAAATGATGGCGGAACTGGCAAAGCTGCGTAAATAGGCTGCGCAAGTAAACTGCGCCAAGTGCTCTGCCTGGCGGTCATTTACCGCAGGGCAGGGCCTCAAACAGGTCGCGCTGCACGCAGGCGCCCGTTTTGAATTCAACAGGAAACCGCTATGAAAATCCTCATGCTGCACGGCATCAACCACAACATGTTTGGCAAGCGCGACCCAGCGCAGTACGGCACCATTACGCTGGATGAAATCAACGCCTCGCTTATAGCCTTGGGCCACGACTTGGGCACTGCGGTCGAAACCTTTCAGACCAATGCCGAAGGCGACATGTGCGAGCGCATTCACCAAGGGTTCACTGAAGGCGTGGATGCGGTGTTGATCAACGCGGGGGCCTGGACGCACTATTCCTACGGCATTCGCGACGCGTTGGCCATTTTGACCTGCCCCATCGTCGAGGTGCATATGTCAAACATCCATGCACGCGAGCCGTTTCGGCACGTGTCGGTGTTTGGTGAAATTGTGACCGGCCAAATTTGCGGCTTTGGGGCTGACAGCTATCTTCTGGCCTTGCGTGCGGGTGTGAACGCTGCAAAGGCCCGAAAAAAATGATCAACGGCCACACCGAAATCATTGCCCACATCG
>JANPCR010000139.1:0-3096 GCA_031431035.1 Rhodoferax sp. | reverse complement strand
CGCTCGCAAGTCGCAAGCCCCAGCCATTTGATCAACAACGCCACCTATTCAGACTTGGTGGCCCAGGGTTTCCGGCGTAGCGGCATGTTCACCTACCGCCCGTATTGCGACAACTGCAAGGCTTGCACGCCTCTGCGCGTTCTGGTGCCCGCGTTCAAACCCAACAAAAGCCAGCGCCGAGCCCAGGCGCGCCATCAAAATCTGCAGGCCCGGGTCTTGAAGCTCGCCTATTACCCCGAGCATTACGCGCTGTATTTGCGCTACCAAAATGGCCGCCATTCGGGTGGCGGCATGGACGAAGACAGCATTGACCAGTACACCCAGTTTTTACTGCAAAGTCGGGTGAATTCGCGTTTGGTTGAGTTCAGGCACACCTTGGCAGACGGCACGCCTGGCGCACTGGCCATGGTGGCTATTTTGGACGTTCTGGAAGACGGTATCTCAGCGGTTTACACGTTTTATGAGCCCGAAGCCCAAGCGAGCTACGGCACTTACTGCGTGCTTTGGCAAATTGACCAAGCCCGCCAAATGGGCCTGGCGCATGTCTACCTGGGCTATTGGATCGAAGAGAGCCACAAAATGGCCTACAAAGCCCGGTTTGAGCCGCACCAACTGCTGCTAGACGAGGCTTGGGTAGGCGGCAAAGTCCCGTCCCCCAACCTGAATCGGTAAACTGCGCGAACCGTCGTCAAGACGCCTTACGGCGAATTGGCGCCGACCGATTGGGTCATCGTGAATGCCTGCCTTTTGAATCTCAATTTCACATGGTAAAATTGAGGCTGTGATTTTCAGGAACCCACCATGACCAAGGCCGACACCGGCACTACGGCGACCCCGACCGTTCAGGTGATTGAACGCATGTTCGCACTGATCGACGTGTTGGCGTCGCGCGAAGAAGCTATTTCGCTCAAAGAAATCAGCGAGCGCACCGGTTTGCACCCGTCAACCACGCACCGCATTTTGAATGACTTGGCGACCGGCCGCTTTGTCGACCGCCCCCAACCCGGCAGCTACCGCTTGGGCATGCGCCTGCTGGAGCTTGGCAACCTGGTCAAGGGCCGTTTGAACGTGCGTGACGCTGCCTTGGTGCCCATGCGCGAGTTGCACCGCCTCATTCAGCAGCCGGTTAACTTAAGCATGCGCCAGGGCGACGAAATCGTCTACATCGAACGCGCCTTCAGCGAACGCTCCGGCATGCAAGTGGTGCGGGCGATTGGCGGGCGTGCGCCCTTACATTTGACCTCTGTGGGCAAACTGTTTTTGGCGGCAGACGACGCCCAGCGCGTGCGCGCCTACGCAACGCGCACCGGACTGTCGGGTCAAACCAAAAACAGCCTAACGCAACTGCCCGCACTGGAGCGCGAATTGGCCAAAGTGCGGCAAAACGGCAACGCGCACGACAACGAAGAACTGGAACTGGGCGTGCGCTGCATGGGCGCAGGCATTTATGACGACCAGGCCAAGCTGGTGGCGGGCTTGTCGATTTCGGCCCCCGCTGAGCGCATGGACGACCAATGGCTGCCTAAATTGCAGGCCACGGTGGACGCGATTTCAATGACCCTGGGTTACCGGGCTGGTTCGGTTCGCGAGGCTTGACTCGGGCAGGGCGCTGAAACTTGCCCAAACCCAATGCAATCTGCCGCTACAGGCTTGCAGGTCAATTCAACGCCACGCCTCGCTTTTTGAGCAAACGCGGCATCACCAGCACCAAAACTACAATCACCAGCAGTGCAAGCGACATGGGGCGCTGCAAAAACACCATGGCGCTGCCTTCGCCAATCGACATGGCGTTGCGCAATTGCGCCTCAGCCAATGGCCCCAAAATCATGCCAACCACGACGGGAGCCGTCGGAAAGTTGAAACGGCGCATCACCAGACCCAAAACGCCAATGCCGTAGAGCAAAAACAAATCGAACGCGCTTTGCCGCATGCCATAGGCACCCACAGTCGCGAAAATCAAAATACCTGCGTACAGCTGCGGCTTGGGCACTTTGAGCAGCTTGACCCACAAGCCCACCAGCGGCAGATTCAAGATCAGCAGCATCACGTTGCCAATGTAAAGCGAGGCAATCAAGGCCCACACCAGGGACGCCGATGTGGTGAACAGCTGTGGCCCAGGTTGAATGCCGTAGTTTTGAAAGGCACCCAGCAAAATTGCGGTGGTGTTGGAGGTGGGAATGCCCAAAGTGAGCAAAGGAATGAGCGCTGCCGTTACGGTGGCGTTGTTGGCGGCTTCGGGGCCAGCAACACCTTCAATTGCGCCTTTGGAGCCAAATTCTTTTTGGTTTTCGCCTTTGGCCAGTTTCTTTTCGGTGGCGTAGCTCAAAAACGTGGGTATTTCGGTGCCACCGGCTGGAATGCAGCCAAACGGTGCGCCGATGGCCGTGCCTCGCAGCCAGGCGGGAATGGATCGCTTCCAGTCGCTGCGGCTCATGGTGACGCGGCTCATCCGGTTTTCGGACTCCTTCACGCGGCCCTCAAACAGCACGGCATGCAGCGCCTCAGCCACCGCAAATAATCCGACGGCCACCAGTACGATTTCAACCCCGTCCAGCAACTCGGGCACGCCGCCTGTGTAACGCGCCTGACCGGTGATTTGGTCAAGGCCAATCAAACCAGCCGCCAGCCCGACAAACAGAGCTGTCAGGCCGCGCACTGTGCTTTGCCCCAACACAGCGCTGACTGTGGTGAACGCCAGCAGCATCAACATAAAGTACTCGGGTGGCCCAAGCTTGACCGCGTATTCAGCCACCACGGGGGCGAACAAGGTGACCAGCACGGTGGCAATTGTGCCCGCCACAAAGGAGCCAATGGCCGACGTTGCCAGCGCTTGGCCGGCACGCCCATTTTTGGCCATTTTATTGCCCTCCATGGCAGTGACCATGGTGGCGGTTTCACCGGGGGTGTTTAGCAAAATAGAGGTGGTCGAGCCGCCGTACATTGCACCGTAGTAAATACCGGCAAAGAAAATCATCGACGCCGTGGCATCGACCTTGGTCGTGATGGGCAGCAGCATGGCCACCGCCGTGGCAGGCCCAATACCGGGCAGCACGCCAACGGCAGTGCCCAAAGCACAGCCAATGAAGGCCCACAACA
>JANPCR010000138.1:0-9593 GCA_031431035.1 Rhodoferax sp. | reverse complement strand
CCAGCCCGTTAGTGTGCTTTAGCGTTGTTTTATGCCACCGCGCAACTCTCCACCCCACGGCATCGCCAAGGGTGAGGTAGCGCAGGCAGGCAAACCGGCAAAATTGGCTGAAGCGGCTAAAACGCCGAAGCGGACCAAAACGACGACAAAGACAAAGACGACTACGACGACAAAGACGACAGCGCCGAAATCGTCCAAAACCACCCGTTCCCCCGACAGTTTTGCAGCAGGTCCGGCCCCAGGCCAGGACGCCGACCACCGAGAACCGACCTCATCCGACCGCACCGAGCCTGGCCACGCCCCAGATGCCCTTTCGGTTTACCTGGCAGGCGTGCGCCGCACCGAGCTGTTCAGTGCTTCCGAAGAGTTTGACGTCGCCATGCGCGTCAAAGCGGGTGATTTTGCTGCCCGCCAAAGCATGATTGAGCACAACCTGCGGCTGGTGATCAGCATTGCCAAAGGCTACATGGGTCGCAGTGTTCCGTTGTCAGATTTGATTGAAGAGGGCAACCTGGGCCTGATGCACGCCATCGATAAGTTCGAGCCCGAGCGCGGCTTCAGGTTCTCGACTTACGCAACCTGGTGGATTCGCCAAGCCATCGACCGCGCCTTGATCTATCAGGGCCGTACTGTGCGTTTGCCTGTCAATGTGGTCAGAGAATTGCAACTGGTGCTGCGTGCCAAACGCATGCTTGAAAGCGACGCCAGTTTGGCCGTCCTGCGCCCGGACGGCGTGCGGGTGGAGGACATTGCCGCTTTGCTCGGGCGCGACCCGGGCGATGTGTCCGATTTGCTGGTATTGGCTGAACCCAGCACCTCGTTGGATGCTGAAATCGCTGCAAATTCACGCGGGCAAACAGTCGGCAACGCCTTGGTTGACGCCAACCAAGACCCCAGCGGCACCCTGCAAACCCATGAAGTAGAGCGTTTGCTTGAAAACTGGATGGCCACTTTGTCAGCGCGCGAAAAGGCCGTGTTGGAGGGCCGTTTTGGCCTTCATGACCTGGAGCTCAAAACCCTGGATGAGCTTAGCGTCAGCTTGAAACTAACCCGGGAACGGGTTCGACAAATTCAAAACGAAGCGCTGAAAAAGCTCAAACGCCATTTGGCTGAGCAGGGAATCGCAAGCCAAGCCCTCCTTTAGGGCAAGACAACCCCGGCACCTGAGACAATCTGGGCATGTCGCTAGAACAAACACCCGCAAAGTCCCCCTCAAAGCCCCCCTTAAAGCCGTCCATCAAGCCCGCTAAAAAGCCCTTTGACCCCAACCGCGTTTACGAGCCACCGGAACGCCTGACGATTGAGTCGTTGGACATTGAAGCCCAAGGCATTGCGCACAAATTGGATGGCAAAGTGGTTTTTGTGGAGGGTGCATTGACGACCGAAATCGTCACGGCTGACGTGCACCGCAAAAAGAACAGTTTTGAGCAAGGCACCGTCACGCAAATTCACCGTGAGTCCTCGCAGCGCGTGAAGCCCGGCTGCCCGCACTTTGGCTTGCACGCGGGTGCCTGCGGCGGCTGCAAGATGCAACACCTGCACGTGGGCGCGCAAGTCGCGGTGAAGCAGCGGGTGCTAGAAGACAATTTGTGGCACCTGGGCAAGGTCAAATCGGACAACATTTTGCGGCCGATTGAAGGCCCCGCCTGGGGTTACCGCTATCGGGCGCGGCTGTCGGTGCGGCATGTTCACAAAAAGGGCGCGGTGCTGATTGGTTTTCATGAGCGCAAAAGCCGCTACGTGGCCGATATGCAGGTGTGCCACGTGCTGCCGCCTTTTGTCAGCGACCTGTTGATGCCTTTGCGCGCCCTGATTGGGTCGATGGACGCCATAGAAACGCTGCCGCAAATCGAACTGGCCTGTGGCGACACCATCACCGCGTTGGTGCTGCGCCACCTGGAGCCGCTGTCTGACGGCGACCTTGGCCGCCTGCGCCAGTTTGCCGCCCTGCACGTCGGCGTGCAATGGTGGCTGCAGTCCAAAGGGCCAGAAACCGTGAAATTGCTGGATGAGCCGAAGACGCCCGGCGGGGTCGATGAACTGGCTTATGCCTTGCCCGAGTTCGGCATCACCATGCCGTTCAGGCCGACCGACTTCACCCAGGTGAACCCGTGGATCAACCGCGTGCTGGTGTCGCGCGCGCTGCGCCTGCTGGATGTGCAAAAACATGAGCGCGTGATTGACTGGTTTTGCGGTTTGGGCAACTTCACGCTGCCACTGGCCACCCAGGCAGGCCAGGTGTTGGGCGTGGAGGGCGCCGAGTCGCTGATTGCCCGATCGCGCGACAACTACGCCCTGAACCAGTCACGGGCGTCGGCCAACGCGCCCCTGGCCCCCGCCGAGTTTGTCGCCCGCAACCTGTTTGAAATGACCCGGGAGATGCTGCACAAGGATGGCGCGGCCAACAAATGGCTGGTCGATCCGCCGCGCGAAGGCGCGTTTGCCTTGGTCAAAGCGCTGGCAGAGTTGCATGAATCGCCCCCGACAGACGGCTGGAAGCCGCCCCAGCGCATCGTCTACGTCAGTTGCAACCCAGCGACTTTGGCCCGCGACGCCGATGTGCTAGTGCACCAAGCGGGTTACCGGTGTGCCAAAGCGGGTGTGGTCAATATGTTTCCGCACACGGCGCATGTGGAGAGCATTGCGGTGTTTGATCGGGTGGGGTGAGTGGGCAGGAGGAAGGGCAAGATGCCGAAGTAGGTTCGAGTGTTGCGAGGGGATTTGATCGGCGGCGCTGTGAAATTGATATGCTACAATATATGTAGCAAACTATCTATACTATTAGAGAGCTAGAAGCACATTATGTTCATTTTTTGAGAAAAACACTGTTTTGACGACGCAAAATACCCAAATTGGGTATTTTGTGACTCAAAATGCTTAAAATTCGCAAAAAATCGATTGAAGATTACCTGGCGCAATCTCGCACCAGAACCCCTACCGGCTCAATTTTGGACAGACCGCAACTTGCGGCGACGGACTGCAAAACCCATTAGGCCAAGACCTGTCAATGTTAACGCCAAGCTAGCGGGCTCTGGCACTTTTTGCAATCCGAGGCTTGCGGCTGCAATTTGCTGCAATAAATATGCCTCCTTGCCAGAAATACCTAAATCGAAGGCCGCACGTTCGTGGAAGCCCAGTGATTGCGGGTCTAACCCGGTGATAGAGCCGAAGAGAGTCAGGGCGCTTAAATAAGATCCGTACTTGCTGGCATGGGTGCCGTCGTTAAACCAAAGATCGATAAGGCCGTCATACATGGCGCCACTGCCATACATGTCGCGGGTGGCCACACCGTCTTGAACCGCCCGCAAGAAGGCTTGGCCCGTTGGAACAATGCCTTTGATCCCCGTGGTGCCATCATCGTTTGCGTAGTCGGCGACGGCCTGCATACCGGTCGTCATGTCGGCCGTCATGTTTTCGAGCGTGCTGAAGTAGCTCGGCGCCGGCGCGCCGGAGTAGGTGGCATTGCCGGTGGCCGGGTTGACGGTGGTCGCACCCGGAGCGTTGATCAGATTGGGGCGGGCCCAGGTCTGCTGCAGGTAGATTTCGGTCGCCGCGCTGGCATTCGCATTGTTGGGAATGGTGCGCAAAGCATTGTTGGCGCAAGAACCAGAGGTGCCGGCGACCGTGGGGGTGCCACCCGCTGCAACACAGGCGGCTTCATTGGCGTATTGGCCGCCACTGCCACCTGCACTGCCCGTGCCGCCAAGGTAGTACATGTTGCGCTCACGGTAGGTCGTGTCATTGAGATTGTTGGTCATGACGCCAGCCTGAATCGGTCTACCCGTGTGAACCCAATCCTCTATCAAGTCGACATAGGCTCTGATCGATGGCAAGTTGGAACCCAGAGGGACACCGGCGACGGTCTTTGGCCCCAAAGCCTCGTCGCTTTGTTCCTGTAACACCATCTTGTTCCATTTCTGGCTGCTGATGTTTCCACGCAAGTCCCAGTTGCTGTTCGCAGTGTTGAGTAAGTGGCCGCGCAGTGTGGCTGCATTGCGCGTGGAAAGCGCCACGTCATAGTCCAAGCCAGCCTGCGTCGTGAATTTTTTGAAGATACCGGCCACGCCGCCCCAGCCGTTGGTTTGGGAGTGCGGTGAATACGAATTGCCCTGGACGCCGGTGCTAGGGTTAATCATGCCCGGGCCGTAAGAATTTGTACCCGTTACATCGCTGAATTTGGGTGTGCTGGCGTTCGAACCCACGACCAGCGCACCTTGAGGCTTGCTAAGGTCGCGCACATTGGCGGCGTTATAGGTTAACACCGGGTCCAAGCGGCCAAAGGTGTAGCTGTTGCCGACGAAGAGGATAGAAATTGGGTCGGCGTTCGCAGAGCTCATAGAGGCCAGCACAGCCAATGCAATCGGGAAAGCTCTACACATCGAAAAATTCATGGGTTTCCAATCGGTTTTTGTAATTGATACCAAGGAGCACAAATTGAACCATCCAATGCAAATAGATTGAAGGTGCGTTACAAACTGTAAGCAAAAAATGTACCGTGCATTAAATTTTAGAAAAATCTGTTTAGATTCAATGAATTGCACGTTATTTTCGAGCGCCCCTACGGACAGTGTGTAAATTAAATCGACATCATTCCTTAGTTTAATCTGAGGCCAAAAAGTCCTGAGGCCACTTGACCACGCGAGGGCACTATTTCGCGCTGCTGCGTGGCAGATATTTGTTAGTGACCGCAACTGGAAAGCAGCCTCCTGCAAGGCCCGCATACAGTCTGATCGGCAATCTTGAATTCTCTGGTCAAACGCGACTAGGAATTCATGGCGACGCTCAACCTCAACCTCAAGCGAAAGCTCCCCAATGTCTGAACGATTGCCCTCTGAATTGCTAACCTCCCTCGCCACCCGCATCTCCGCCATCCTGCGCGAACGCGGCCAGACCGTGGGCGTGATTGAGGGGGCAGAGGGTGGCTTGGTCTCGGCGGCTTTGCTGGCGATACCGGGCGCGTCGGCTTATTTTGTCGGCGGGGCGGTGGTCTACACGCGCCAGGCTGGCAAGGCGCTGCTGGGGTTGACGGCGCAGGATGTGGCGGGCATGCGGGCAGAGACTGAGCCTTACGCTCAGATGGTCGCTGACAAGATTCGCGCCGAGCTGGGCACGACCTGGGGTTTGTGTGAAAGTGGCGCGGCAGGGCCTTCGGGCAGCAGTTATGGAGATTTGCCCGGCCACGTTTGCATTGCGGTGGTGGGGCCGAATTCATTGACCAGAACGATTGAAACTGGCCTGACTGACCGCAGCGTCAATATGGACCTGTTCGCGCGGCACTTGTTGTCGCTGTTTGAAGAAGCCTTGTTGTAACTCTGGTAGTCTGTTGATTAGTTGCTACGTTATATATAGCAAACTATCTATATTATTCGAGAGCTAGAGGCTTATTTAGTTCATATTTCGATAAAAATGCCATTTTGGTACGACTAAATACCCATAATGGGTATTTAGTACCATTTTGGAGGACTTAGGCACCCGTCAGCCATCGTTCAACCAAGGGTGGCGCAGTTTGCCCGGTCTGCAATGACTTGGTGGGCGCGTAAGCCCGAATCATCAAGCGGAACTGAGCAGCAGGGGCGTGAAACCAGTTGGCTTGCTGATTGGCCGGCGGCGGCTGGTGGTGATTTCGGACGGGCCCGTGTCAGCCCTTGCATTGCCTAGTGTGAATCGACTGGTGATTGGCGGCGGGTGTTGCAGTGTTTGCTGCACCACACAGCACCTCTGGGCCGCCGCCCGGAGGTTCCCCAATAGTCTGCTTGGCGTGCCGTCCTTCACTTTCAAGGTGACGTCACAGGTCATGGACTGGAATCCTACAGGCACATCTGCGTTCATGCCCAACGCACCACGGACGTCGACCTGTGCCGTCACGCTGACCTCCAAAGCAAGGATTTCAATACCCAATCGGTTAGCTACCATCCGCAAGGCGGAGTCTTGGCACGCTGCCAGCGCGGCACACAACAAGTCGCCCGGCGTTGGGGCGTCATGCAGTCCACCTAAAGCACGGTGAACTCCAATGGAAACCGAAACTCCACAGCCGTCCATGGGTTCGACCGCTGAGTGAAATGGATCTGATGGATCAGCGCCGCAGGTGCGAGCATGGTCAGTCACCATGGCCACCGCTGGCGTTTCCTTGTAGAGCCTGCGCAGCGGTGCCTGAACGTCCTGAACGGTGGTTTTCATGATCAGCGCCGAGTGACCACTATTTCAAGGTATTCACTGGGAACGACCAATGTGCCGTTGCCAGCGCGATTCATGCGATTGAGCAGCTCGGTCAGGTCCGTTTCCAGTGCACTCGCGTTTTCAGGCGGTAGGGCGGCAAATGCCTTGTGGACTGGACCGTACCAAGTGCGGAATACGTCAATGAAATGCGCAGCTGAGCGATAGCGAAAGTTGAACATCTTTGGCGTCGCAGCTATTGAGGCGGCAGATTCCCCGAACATGGATTCAAGATGCGAAACCACGCCCCAGCGCGAAGGTGGTTGCACGCCGGTTGGTGGGGGCAGGTGCCGCCCCAAAGTCTTGAACACTTGCCCGATGAATCCCTCTGGGGTCCAGTTCGCCAACCCGATGCGCCCGCCAGATCGGCACACCCGCAGCAACTCCGCTGCGGCTTTGGGTTGGTCGGGCGTGAACATCACACCAAAAGTGGACAGCACCACGTCAAAACTAGCGTGCGGAAATGGAAGGTTTTCGGCATCCGCAACTTGGAAGGCAATCTCCAGGTGCTCGGCCCGGGCACGCTCAGCGCCACGCTCCAGCAATGTGCTGACATAGTCGGTCGAAGTCACTTTGCAGCCGCGCCGTGCCGCCGCCAAGCTGGCATTGCCGTTGCCTGCAGCGACATCGAGCACACGCTCATCACAGCAAACGTCGCAGGCCTCGGCCAATGTCTCACCGACGATCTGCAATGTGGTTCCGATCACAGCGTAGTCACCGCTAGCCCACGCGGACTGTTGCTTAACTTTTAATGCGTTGAGGTCAATAGAAGTTTCCATGGTCAAGTCTCCAGAGTTGAGTGACTTGCAGTGTCTTGCGGCGGGTGTTGGCCCGTCCTGCTCAATAGTCGCGTAAATTTCTCCTTCCGTCCTGATGTAGTGACCATGTGGCTGAACACTTGCCTCAACGTCTGAAAAAACTGACAAATGATCCGGAGGACTGGCGAGAACCAGTTAACGCACTACCCGAAAGCAATGTGAAGCGCCAAAATGTCAATCAATGAAACTAACAAGGGGTTCAGCATGTCACTGCATGATGTCGGAGTAGCGGTCAAGCGGGCAATTGCGGCATTTCAAAGACGCCCTGAAATGGCTATTCAAGCTGATTCGGTGGCCGTCGCCCGATGGGAATCCGTGACGCGGGTGGTGACCCACGACAGAGGTGGCAAAGTGGTCACAACAGACATGCCGAAGGAACTTGGTGGAACCGGGGATCAGGTCACGCCAGGATGGCTGTTTCGTGCGGGTATGGCCTCTTGTGCTGCAACCTCCATCGCGCTCGCCGCCGCAAGCGAGGGAATTGAGCTCACTGCGCTGGAGGTGCATGTCGGTAGTCGTTCCGATGCAAGAGGACTTCTGGGGATGTCTGAGCCCAATGGCAAGCATATTTATGCAGGCCCGTTTGATGTTGAATTGCATGTCACCATCGCTGGGAACGCATTAACACCCATAGCCTTAAAGAGTCTCGTTACGGAGTGCCTGGGTCACTCACCGGTGCCGAGTGCCCTCTCGACTGCCACTCCGTTCAATCTGCATGTCAACGTGACGTCTGTGTAATGGATGCCCTTTCAGAAACCCTGCGAGTGGTGCGGCTGATTGGCGCCATCTTTATCAACGGCCGCTTCACGGCACCATGGTGCTATGAGTCGCCACATGCAGACTACGCTGCCCCCTTGTTGGAGCCTGGCGCCGAACGCGTGGTGATTTTTCACATGATTACAGAAGGGGAGTGCTACGTTGAGATGGTGGGGCAGGCGCCTATGCATCTGGTGGCAGGTGAGGCGGTGATTTTTCCGCAAGGTGACGCCCATCGCATGGCCTCGGCCCCCGGAGTTCCTGCAGCCACCGGTGCGAAGTTGGACGTAGTGCTGTCGCGGCGGCCGCGCCAGTTGGCCTATGGTGGTGGTGGCGCGGTGACACGCTTGGTGTGTGGGTATCTGGCTTGTGATGCACGGCTTGCCCGCATGCTGCTGGCCGGACTACCGTCGGTCGTGAAAGTCAACGTGCGAGGATCCAGTGCCGGCGCGTGGCTAGAAGCATCCCTGCGCTATGCGTTGAGCGAAGCCAGATCGCCGAGGCCAGGTGGAATGGGCGTCCTGGCGAAGCTTTCTGAGGTTCTATTCATTGAGGTAATGCGAATCTACATGAACGAGCAAACGCCGGGAACAACGGGTTGGCTGGCAGGCGTTGGGGACCGCATTGTGGGCGCTGCTTTGGGGGCGTTGCATAAGGCCCCCGCACACGCCTGGACACTGGAAGATTTGGCGAAAGAATCCGGCACATCGCGATCTGTACTCGCCGAAAGATTTCAACAGATAGTCGGGATTGCACCCATGCAGTATTTGACCCAATGGCGCATGCTCTTGGCCGCAAATCTGCTTTCGGGCAGCAATGCACCGTTGATTCATATTGTAGAAGAGGTGGGATACCAGACCGACACAGCTTTCAGCCGCGCCTTCAACCGCGAGTACGGTGTTCCCCCTGCAAAGTGGCGGCGTACGCAAATGAAAGTGCAAAAGGCGGGCATGGCGGAGACAGCGGTAAAAGCGCACCGCACCACTGCTTAACAATGGTGGATCGCGACGCAGATGTGCGGCGAAGAGGTTGCACTGTTGGCCAGGTATTCACAAGCTGCAGAAAATGGTCAATGGATGTATCTTTTTTGACGCAATCGGCGTGGCCAAGTTTCCGGTTACTCCTTGCCTGCCAACGGCCGGTCTGGAATGGTACTTGGCCCCCATTCACTGGCCGATGGGAGGTTCTTCGCTGCCTGTTCGCTCTCCAAGGTCAGCGGTGCCATCAGCCTTGCCACGGCGTGGTCGCTCGCGGCATAGATCAGCCAAATGGCGCGGGTCAGTGCCTCGAACTGTAGACGCATCAAGCTGACAGCCGAGTTAGGGAGTCCGAGGGCCATCAGCGCCCTTAGCGCTGTCCCGTGCTCCAGCGCAACAAAGCACATGCCGAATGCAGCTTCACTGCGGGGCGAGTCGTCGAACTCCCCAGCGCCGAGCACTGACAGTATCTTTTTCTGCAACTCATCAGAGCGACGGAGCATGCGCTCCAACGGATCGTTCGTGTTCTGGTGGCCGGTTTTCATGGATTCACTATAGGACGCGTGATGCATTTGTGCATCGGAGAGCGGAACAGAACCCCTTGGTTCGCTCTCCTTCACGAGCTTTTTTCAAAACAGTCTGTTGAAGCGCACTAGGCTTGCCCGACTAACTTCAGGGGATACACGGTTTTGATGCCGCTTATTTGACCAGGCGAGTAGAGGGATACGCCGAATACCAGCCAAACCAAAAGGCGCGGTGCGCACTTAAGCGTTTCAGGGATTCGCCCTTGGGCCCCTGCAAACTGGCTTCTTCCACTTTCCAAACACCG